>JBBAPL010000102.1:0-16184 GCA_040400895.1 Aquabacterium sp. | reverse complement strand
GCGCCAATCTGGACCCACGCCTGCGCCCGGTGCTCGATGCCTTCGCCAACGGGCTGGAGCGCGACCCGCAGATGCTGGTGCGGGTGGTCGGCCACACCGACAACACCGGCTCCGACGCGATCAACGAACCGCTGTCGCTGCGCCGGGCCGAGAGCGTGCGCAAGGACCTGGAAGACCGCGGCATCGCCGGCAACCGCATCGCTGTGGCCGGCCGTGGCTCACGCGAGCCGGTGGCCACCAACACCACGGCCGACGACCGCGCCCGCAACCGCCGGGTGGAAATCTTCCTGCGCGACACCCAGCGCGGCGGCTACTGACCCGGCTGCGCAGGCACCGGGCTGTAGACGGCCAGCGCGGCCACCAGCCGCTGCTGCACCGCCGCGCGCAGGCTGTCGGGCGCCAGCACCTGCACCTGCTCGCCCTGGCGCAGCAGGTCCATCACCAGCTCGGTCTCGTCGACATAGGGCAGGCTCAGCTCCCAGCTGCCGTCGGCCAGCAGCCGACCCTGCTGCTCGGGGTGCCACTCTTCGCGGCTGATCCACGGTGCAGCCTGGGAGCTGAAGCGCAGCAGGGCCTGCTGGCGGGTGCCGCCGGCAAAGATGCCGTAGCCGCTGTCCATCTCGGCCTGCACCTGGCGCAGGGCCACGTCCTTGGCGCGGGTGTCCAGCACCCGCGCGTCCTGCACCGCGTCCAGCGCAAAGCGCAACAGGCGCTCGCGGCTGTGGCACCAGGCGTCCAGGTACCAGGTGTTCTTGTAGTGCACCAGGCGCTGGGGTGACACCTCGCGCGTGCCGACCTCGCCCCGTGCCCGGGTGAGGTAGCGCATGTGCAGGCGGCGCCGGCGCAACAGCGCCTCGCCCATGCGCTCGAAGCAGTCGGGCGGCACCGGCCGGCGCAGCGCGCTGACGATCTTCACCCGCTTCATCAGCGCCTGGGCATCGGTGTCGCCGCCCGGGCCCAGCAGTTCGTGGATGCGCTCGAGCAGGGGTTGCAGATGGCGGCTGAGCGTGCCGTCGGCGTCCAGCCCGGCCAGCAGCTGGTGCGCCATCAGCAGCGAGTACAGCTCACGCTCGCTGAACCACAGGCCGGGCAGCTGGTGCTTCTCGCCGCGCCAGGCGGCAGCGCCCGATGGCGCGTCGAAGCGGTAGCCGTTGCTGTCGCGGTCATAGACGATGGGCGCACCGAGCTGGTCGCGCAGGTACTCCAGGTCACGCTTGAGCGTGGCCGGCGACACCTCCAGCGATTCCAGCATCTGCGCAAAGCTGACGCTGCCGCGGTGGCGGATCAGCTGCTCGATCTTGTACAGGCGGGCGGTCTTGGACATGGCGCGGCAGCAGAACGGGGGTGGGGCAGTCTGCCACGTTGCTGGCTCAACATATGAGCCACCCCCACGAAGTCCGGTCAAGCCAGATCGTCTTCGAACTGGCTCACGCCATGAGCGACCCAGGGCAGAGACTGTGTTGGCCGGAATATCCTGGCGCCTCTTTCTGGAGTTCTCCATGGCCCAAGCAGCTTTCGAATTCAGCCCTCTGGCCACCGCCGCCCTGCCCGCTGCCCGGCACGGCAACACCGCCATGCCGTCGTCTGCCGCCACGCTGGACGCCACCGGCTTCGCGATCGGCTGGGACCACGCCCGCCACCGCGTCACGCCGCCGCTGTGCCACCTGAACGACCACAACCCGGTGGGCCAGGGCTGGGCTGGCGGGCGCGCGGCGTTCGGTGATCGCCGCCTGCGTGCCACCGCGGCCGTGCGGCAGTGGCTGGCGCTGCGGCTGCAGGCCTGGCAGGACGGTGCCGAATTCGAGGACCAGCAGGTCAACCCGACCTTCCTGGCACGCATCGACGTGGACCACTGCCCGGTCAGCCGCAGCCCGCTGCTGCTGGCCACCGGCACGGCCGACGACGCCACCGTGCTGCGGCTGAACACCGCGGCCGCCTATGCCGCCGGCAACCTGGCGGTCGTCAGCCAGCAGGTGGCGGCGGCCTGGGCCCACGGTGACTGGCAGGCTGCACGTGCCCAGGCAGAGGCACTGGTGGCAAGCCGCGACGCGCAGGCCCGGCACCTGGGCCTGGACGCCGCCGCCTGGCAACGCCTGGTGGTGCTGGCCAGCTTTGCCACGCCGCTGCCGCATGCCCAGGCCGCGCTGCTGCCGCTGCAGGTGCTGCCGCCCAACCGGGTGCGGGTGATCAACCCGGTGCAGGCACTGCAGGTGATGCTGACGCTGCAGTTCAGCCAGGCGGGCTATGCACGCCGGCTGCTCGGGCTGTCGGCCCTGGTGCCGGGCGCCGAGGCACGCCAGGCCTTCCAGATCTTCATGCACACGCTGCTGGCGCGCCGCCTGGCGGCCGGCGTGCACCCCACGCCGCTGCAACTGCGCCAGGCGATGGAAGACACCTGGGGCGACGTGCTGGTGCAACGCCGCTGGCAGCGGCTGGCCAGCCGCCTGGGTGCCGCCGATTGCGAGCTGCTGCTGCAGCGCGCCAGCCAGAGGGGCCTGGTGGTGGGTGGCGGTCGGTGGATGAGCGCCGACGCCGCCACCGAGGGTTGGGCCCTGGCCGCAGGTGCGGCCGCGCAGAGCCTTCCGGCGTCCGCAGCGCAGGTTCAGTCCACGGCGACGGGTGTGCTGCCGGCGCTGGCCGACAAGCCCGGCAGCGCACGCAGGCGCGGCTCGCAGAATGCGGCCAGCTGCGCCGGGCTGACGGATTGCAATTCACGCCAGTAGTGGCGGGCGGCGCCGATGTGGGTGGCCAGGCACTCCAGCACCGCCACGCCGGGGTCGAACTGGCACAGCATATTGACACCACGCCACAGTGCGGCGGTCGGCTGCTCACGCCAGTAGTGGCGGGCGGCGCCGATGTGGGTGGCCAGGCACTCCAGCACCGCCACGCCGGGGTCGAACTGGCACAGCATATTGACACCACGCCACAGTGCGGCGGTCGGCTGCTGGGTGTGGCCAGCCACCGCCATGGCATTGGCAATGCACTGCAGCATCACATCCACCCGCCATTGCGCGCGCCAGTGCGCCTGCGCTTGCAGGCGGCCGTCACCGCCCTTGTAGCTCAGACACAGCAGGCCGTCGCCGTGCGCCAGCACCGCATCGGGCTGGGCCAGCAGCGCTCCTGCACGGTAGGCCTGGCGCTGGCCTTCGGGTGCCAGCAGGCGGGTGTGGCCGCTGCGCAGGATGGGCAGCTGGCGGGCCAGGAAGTCAGTGCGCGCGTCCACCTCGACCGGATCGAAGAAGAACACCCGCACGCGCACACCCAGCACGTCGGCCTCGTCATGCCAGGGCAGGGGTGCCGGCGGTTGCATCGTGGTCATCAGAGGGCGGCAGTGAGGCGAGGCATGGCGGCCGATGCAGCGGGCGCGGCCGGCATGGTCGGACTGTCGGGCGTGGCCACCGGCGGGGCGGTGCGGGGCTGGGCCGGCGGCACTGGCGTTGCGCCGGGGTACCGCGGACCGGACAACGCCGGCACGGCAGGGCCTTCGCTGCGCGCCGGGGCCACTGGGGTGGCTGGGGCCGCCACCGGCGGGCCCACCTGCACACGGGCAGTCCAGATGGCGGCGCCCAGACCCAGCACCACCACCAGCAGCTTCAGCGCCCCCAGGCGCAATGCACTGGCGGTGCTGTCGCCCGGCACTGAGGTGTCCACTGGAGCGTCGGCGGTGTGGCGCGACGCCAGGGCTGCTGCTGGTGCCGGTTCACTGGCCAATTGGGCGTCGATTGGTTCGACCAGCACCCAGCGCACGCCGGCAACGCCTTGCAAGGTCAGCTGGCTGGCAATCTGCACATGGATCATGTTGCGGTGGCTTCGGCCTGAGCCGCGGCGCTGACGGGCGCAACGGTGGGGGTGGCCGCAGGCGCTGGTGCTGGTGCGGGCGACAACGACGCGGGAGCGGGGGTGGTCGCCCCGATGGTGGACGGCGGATCGGGTCGCCGGTCTGCCGCGCTGCCGGGCCGCTCCCGCCGTTGCGCGGCGGCATTGGTCAAGGTGGCACGCACCAGGTCCGCGAGCGCCTCCGACGACAGGGCCGGTGGCGCTGCCGCCGGTTGGCCCTGGAAGTGCAGATGCAAACCACCACAGGCCAGACCGGCCAGAAACCCACAGGCCGCAAAGATCTGCACGGCTGCGACAAGTTCGAGGCTCTGGCCATACAGCGACCAGCCCACCGCGGCCAGCGCGCAGGCGCCGCTGGCGCCGCCCATGGCCAGTGCCAGCAACAGCCTCAGCACCGGCGGCTCCTGGCAGAGTCACCACCTTCAACGGCAGGCAGGCCGGTGCAGGCGCGGGCAGACAACGGCGGAGAGGCGGGCGCAGGCATGCCAACCCTTTCGGCCAGCCGGCGGCGATCTTGAGGGCGCCGCCGCGCCCGGCGGCATCAACTCACGATGTAGGCCGCCGCCGCGGTGGCGATCAGTTCACCTGCATCGTTGTGCAGGCGCATCTGGGTCGACCCCACCCGGCCGCCCAGGCGGGTGACCTCGGCACTGGCGATGAAGTGCCGGCCCAGCCCCGGCCGCAGGAAGTCCACCCGCAGGTCGATGGTGCCGATGCGCAGGAAGCGGTGCATCACCTGCTCGGCCGTCTCGTGCGGGTGGCGCTCACCCAGACCGACCATGATGGCGCCGCCGCCCAGGCCGTCCAGCGCGGCCGAGATCACGCCGCCGTGCAGCCGGCCGTAGTGGGCATGGCCCACCAGATCGGGCCGCATCTCGAAGCGCAGCAGCAGTTGCGGCAGCAACTGCTGCACCTTCAGGCCCAGCACCTGGTTGAAGGTGATGCGGTGCTCGATCAGATCGGTCAGCTCGGCGTCCAGCCGGGCCTGTTCATCGGCGCCGCGGCGCGGCAGGTCGGGGGCAGCTGTCATCGGGCGAGCATAGCGCCGGCCTGCCTATCATCCAGACTGCCACCTGCCACGCCCGCGCCGCATGCCCACACCCTTCACCCTGCTCCGCCGCCGGCCCCTGCTGCTGGCCCTGCCCCTGCTGCTGAGCGCCGCATGCATCGACGGCCAGGCCCAGAAGGGCGAAGCAGCACCCCGCGCCGTCACCCCCCGCGGCGCGCTGGCCGCCGACGAGTTGGCCAACATCGACCTGTTCCGGCGACTGGCGCCCAGCGTGGTGCACATCACCACCCTGGCCACCGAGCGCGACTTCTTCAACCGCGCCGTGCAGCAGGTGCCGCGGGGCACGGGCACCGGCTTCGTGTGGGATGCGGCCGGCCACATCGTGACCAACTTCCATGTCATCCAGGAGGGCAGCGGTGCCCGGGTGACCCTGCTCGACCAGAGCACCTGGCCGGCCAGGCTGGTGGGCGCCTTCCCCGACCGCGACCTGGCGGTGCTGAAGATCGACGCACCGGCGGCCAAGCTGCCGCCGATTCCCATCGGCACCAGCCGCGACCTGCAGGTGGGCCAGCGGGTGCTGGCCATCGGCAACCCATTTGGGCTGGACCAGACCCTGACCACTGGCATCGTCAGCGCGCTCAACCGCGAAATCGAGTCCTTCAACAGCCGCACCATCCGTGGGGTGGTGCAGACCGATGCGGCCATCAACCCCGGCAACTCGGGTGGCCCGCTGCTCGATTCGGCTGGCCGGCTGATTGGCGTCAACACGCAGATCGCCAGCCCCAGCGGTGCCAGCGCCGGCATTGGTTTCGCCATCCCGGTGGACGAGGTGAACCGGGTCGTGCCAAGGCTGATCCGCGATGGCCGCATCACCCGCCCGGCGCTGGGCGTGTCGGCCGCCAGCGAGCAAATCCACCGCGCCCTGCGCCTGCCCGAGGGCGTGGCATTGGTGCAGGTCAACCCCAACGGGCCGGCGGCCAGGGCCGGGCTGCAGCCGTTCAGCCGCGCCCGCGACGGCGGCATCGTCGCCGGCGACGTGATCACCGCCGTCAACGGCGAGCCGGTGGCCAGCCTCGACGACATGCTCACCGCGCTGGAAAAGCGCCAGCCTGGCGACACGGTGCAGCTGACAGTGTGGCGGGCCGGCAAAGCCCGCAGGGCTGCGGCGGTCCTGGCCGGCGGCGAGTGAGCGGGCCGGGCGCGGCCAGGCCGTCAGTTACCATCCGCGCGCTTTTTTCTCCCACTGGCGCCCTACACCATGCAAGTTGTCTGTCTCGACCTCGAAGGCGTGCTGATTCCCGAGATCTGGATCGCCTTTGCCGAGCGCACTGGCATCGCGGACTTCCGCCGCACCACCCGCGACGAACCCGACTACGACCAGCTGATGCGCTGGCGCCTGGGCCTGCTGCGCCAGCATGGCCTGAAGCTGGCCGACATCCAGGCGGTGATCGGCGGCATGGCACCGATGGACGGCGCGCGCGACTTCCTCGACGACCTGCGTGCCCGCTACCAGGTGATCATCCTGTCGGACACTTTCTACGAGTTTGCCGACCCGATGATGCGCCAGCTGGGCCGGCCCACACTGTTCTGCCACAAGCTGGTGGTCGACGCCGACGGCTTCGTGGCCGACTACAAGCTGCGCCAGCCGAACCAGAAGTTCCACGCGGTGAATGCGCTGAAGGGCCTGAACTACCAGGTGATTGCCGCCGGCGACAGCTACAACGACACCGGCATGCTGGGCGCGGCCGATGCGGGCTTCTTCATCCACCCGCCCGAGAGCATCGTGGCGCAGTTTCCGCAGTACCCGGTCAACCGCAGCTATGCCGAGCTGAAGGCCAGCATCGATGGCGCCGCCGCGCGCCTGCTGGCAGCCTGAAGGTGCTGCGGTGGCGTCGCGACAGCGCCCCCTGGAACTGCTGGCGCCGGCGCGCAACGCCGACATCGGCATCGCCGCCATCACCCACGGGGCGGATGCGGTCTACATCGGCGGCCCCGACTTCGGTGCCCGGGCGAACGCCGGCAACACCGTGGCCGACATCGAGCGGCTGTGTGCCCATGCGCACCGCTTCAACGCCCGCATCTTCGTCACGCTCAACACCATCCTGCGCGACGACGAACTGGAGCCCGCCCGCCGTCTGGTCTGGCAGCTGCACGAGGCCGGCGCCGACGCGCTGATCGTGCAGGACATGGGCCTGCTGATGCAGGACCTGCCGCCGATCCAGCTGCATGCCAGCACCCAGACCGACATCCGCACGCCCGAGAAAGCGCGCTTCCTGCAGGACGCCGGCTTCAGCCAGATGGTGTTGGCGCGTGAGCTGGACTTGAAGCAGATCCGCGCCATCCGCGCCCAGGTGCTTCAATCCCCCAACCCCGCGACGCTGGAGTTCTTCGTCCACGGCGCGCTGTGCGTGGCCTACAGCGGCCAGTGCTTCATCAGCCATGCCCACACCGGGCGCAGCGCCAACCGCGGCAACTGCAGCCAGGAATGCCGCCTGCCCTACACCGTCACGGATGCGGCCGGCCACATCATCGCCCACGACAAGCATGTGCTGAGCCTGAAGGACAACGACCAGAGCGCCAACCTGCGCGCCCTGATCGACGCCGGCATCAGCAGCTTCAAGATCGAAGGCCGCTACAAGGACATGGGCTACGTCAAGAACGTCACCGCCCACTACCGGCAACTGCTCGACGCCATCATCGACGGCGACCGGTGGCTGCGCCGCAGTGCATCCGGCCGCAGCACGCACTTCTTCCAGCCCGACCCGGCGCAGAACTTCAACCGCAGCGCCACCGACTACTTCGTCAATGGCCGCCAGGACGACATCGGCGCCTTCGACAGCCCCAAGCATGCCGGCATCGCGCTGGGCGAGGTGCTGCGGGTCGGCCCCGACCACTTCGACGTGTTGATCACGCCCGAAGCCGGCGCGCTGCACAACGGCGACGGCCTGACCTGGTGGGACCTGCAGGGCGAGCTGAACGGCGTGCCGATCAACGTGGCCAGGCAACTGGACGCGGCCGACCCGCTGCGCTGGCGGCTGTGGCCCAACGAGCCCATGGCCGGCCTGAAGGACCTGCGCAAACACACCGCGCTGTTCCGCAACCGCGACATGGCCTGGGACCGGCAGCTCGACCGGCCGTCGGCCGAGCGCCACATCGGCTGCAGCCTGCGGCTGGACGAGACCGACGCCGGCCTGCTGCTGACCATCACCGACGAGGACGGCCACACCGCGCAGGTGGAGCAGGCCCTGGCCCTGCAGCCGGCGCGCGACGCCGCGCGCGCCGACCAGGCCCTGCGCGATGGCCTGGCCAGGCTGGGCGGCACCGACTTCCGCGCCACCGACGTGGATCTGGCGCTGGCCCAGCCCTGGTTCGTGCCTGCCTCGGTGCTGAACCATCTGCGCCGCAGTGCCGTGGCGGCACTGGCGGCCACGCGTGCAGCCAGCCGCCAGCGCCTGCCGCGGGCCCAGCCGGTGCAGCCACCTGCGCCCTACCCCGACGACGCGCTGACCTACCTGGCCAACGTCTACAACCACGCGGCGCGTGACTTCTATGCCCGCCATGGCGTGCAGGTCATCGGCGCCGCCTACGAGAGCCACCAGGACCTGGGCGAGGCCAGCCTGATGATCACCAAGCACTGCGTGCGCTACAGCTTGAGCCTGTGCCCCAAGCAGGCCAAGGGCGTGACCGGTGTGCAAGGCACCATCCGCGCCGAGCCGCTGGTGCTGAAGCACGGCAACGACACGCTGACCCTGCGCTTCGACTGCAAGCCCTGCGAGATGCATGTGGTGGGCAAGCTGCGCAAGAACGTGCTGCAGCAGTTGGCGGCAGAGCCACTGACGTTCTACCGCAACCGGCCCAGTTGACCGGCGTTGGGGGGCTGACCTCCAGCGGCTGCTCGCTGCACCGGGGTGTCGGCGTCGGTGTGCCCGGCCAGGGCGCGGTACAGGTCGAAAGCGGTGCTGCAGTGCCCGGCCTCCTCGCTGGCGTGCGACCGCCACATCGCCTGCAGGCGCGGGTCGGTGTCGGCCAGGATGGCGGTGACGTGCTTGGTGGAAGCGGTCACGCCCAGGCAGGCGCGCACGTTGAATGCCTTCAGCCGGCCCGGCCTGCGCGCCACCCGGGGCGCCCAATGGGTGACCAGGCCCTGCCGCGCCAGGTGGTCCTGGAACAGCGCCTGCACATGGCGATGGGTGGCCTTCTGGCCGATGAAGCCTCGCACCGCGTCCTGGACGCGCGCCTGCTGCCCGGGCGGCGGCACGGCGCCGTGGCGGACCCCGGGTCGGGTGTCAGCAAGGTTGGATGCGCGGTGAAGGTCGTCAGCGGGTCGGAAGGGTCTTCCGCAGCACACAGCGGCCGGCATCGCAACTGGCGCCGGGGTCGGGCACCACGCTGCAGGTCGACATCCTGCCATCGGCCAAGGCGGCCTGGCGCTGGCGTTGCGCCAGTTCCTCGGCCCAGGTCTGCAGTGTGTCACCCCGGCTGGCGGTGGCCGACCAGGCCATCCAGCGCGCCGGCCCGCCGCAGGCCTTGCTGCCGATGGGCAACGTGCGGCACTCGGCGGTGCTGCTGCAGTTGGCCTGGCCCACCTCAGCCTGGATGCGCTGCAGCAGCGCTGCCTCAGCGGCCTGGGGGTCGCCCGCCTGCGGCTGGGCCTGACAGGCCACCACCACGGTGGTCAGCAGCAGCGCCAGCCAGGCGCACAGGTGCCGGCTGTGGCCGGCAGGTGAGATGGATTCGGTCATGGCGGGTCTCCGGGCAGCACCGGGCTGCCGTTGGCTGCATGATGTTCCAGCGCCGTTGTCCGCGTTTTGCCGGGGCGCAATCCCCGGCGGGCGCACGGGGAGCTGGTCGCAGGCATGATGCGGAGATGACCGCCCTTTCCGTCCTCGATCTCGCCCCCATCGTCGAAGGCAGCAACGTTGCCGAGAGCCTGCACCGCGCGCTGGACCTCGCTCGCCACGCCGAAGGCTGGGGCTTCAAGCGCTACTGGCTGGCCGAGCACCACAACATGGACGGCGTTGCCTGCAGCGCCACCGCAGTGTTGGTGGGCCATGTGGCCGGTGGCACCAAGACCATCCGTGTCGGGTCAGGCGGGGTGATGCTGCCCAACCACGCGCCGCTGGTGATCGCCGAGCAGTTCGGCACGCTGGCCACGCTGTACCCGGGCCGCATCGACCTGGGGCTGGGCCGGGCGCCGGGCACTGACCAGATGACCGCCCGCGCGCTGCGCCAGAACCTGGTGCAGGACGAAGACGCCTTCCCGCAGGACGTGGTGGAGTTGCAGGCCTACCTGGGCGACGTGCAGCCCGGCCAGGCGGTGCGCGCCATTCCGGGCATGGGCACCAAGGTGCCGATCTGGCTGCTGGGCAGCAGCCTGTACAGCGCCCAGCTGGCCGCCTACCTGGGCCTGCCGTTTGCCTTTGCCTCGCACTTTGCGCCCGACTACCTGATGCAGGCGCTCGACATCTACCGCCGCACCTTCCGCCCCAGCGCCGACTGGCCGCAGCCGCATGCGATGGTGGCCGTCAACGTGGTGGCCGCCGACACCGACGCCGACGCCGCGCTGCTGTTCACCTCGATCCAGCAACGCTTCCTGGGCATGCAGCGGGGTGTGCGCGGCCCGCTGCCCCGGCCGGTGGACCCGGCGGTGATGGAGACGATGTGGAACCCGCGCGAGAAGGCGGCCGTGCAACGCATGCTGGTGGCCAGCGCGGTGGGCGGGCCGGCAGCGGTGCGCAGCCAGTTGCAGGCCATCGTGGCGCAGACGGGCGCCAACGAGTTGATCGCCGCCGGCGCCATCCACAGCCATGCGGCGCGCCTGCACAGCTACGAACTGCTGGCTGAAGTGGGCCGGCGGCTCTGACAGGACAAGGCGCCGCAGGCTAGCGCGGCGTGGCCAGTTGCTGTTGCAGCGCGGCCAGCCAGTCGGCTTGATCCTGCGGCCGGGCGAACAGGTAGCCCTGGAATTCGTCCACGCCGTAGCTGCGCAGCAACGCAAACTGTTCGTCCGTCTCCACGCCCTCGGCCACAGTCTGCAGCCCCAGGCGGCCGCACAGCTGCACCACGCCTTGCAGCAGCACCTGCGACGCGATTGAACTGTCCAGGTCGCTGACGAAGCTGCGGTCGATCTTCACCTTGTGGAACGGCAGGTCCCGCAAATGGCTGAGCGACGAGTACCCGGTGCCGAAGTCGTCCAGCGACAGCCGGAACCCGTGCCGGCGCAGCCGCCTCAGCAGGCGCGCCACCACCGCGATGTCCGACACCAACGCCGATTCGGTCATTTCCAGCTCCAGCTGTGGCGGCGTGATGCCGTGGTGCTCGCAGGCATGCAGCACCGTGCGCTCCAGATCGGGGCGCAGCAGCTGGCGCGGGCTGAGATTGACGGCCACCGTGGCCTGGCTGCCCAGGTCACGCACCGTGCGGGCCAGGCGCGCGGCCGCATGCAAGGCGTGGCGCCCCATCAATGGAATGACGCCGATCTGCTCGGCAATCGGGATGAACTCGGTCGGTGACACCGGGCCGAACTCGGCGGTGTTCCAGCGCATCAGCAGCTCGACGCCCGTGCTGCGTCCTTGTCGGTCCACCTTGGGCTGCACGACGAAATGGAACGCGTTGCGATCGGCATCGACCCGGATCAGGCCCTGCAGCCGGCTGCGTCGTTCAACACCGTCGTCCATCTTCGGCGCATACAGCACCAGGCAGTTGCGGCCCTGGGCCTTGGCGCCGTACATCGCTGCGTCGGCACGGCGCAGCAGCACCTGCGCGTCGCGGCCGTGCGCGGGGTGGTTGACGGCGCCGATGCTGGGCGTCACCGACAGCCGGTGGTTGTCCACCAGGAACGGCTGCCCCAGCGTGGCGATGATCAGCTGGGCGCTTTCGCGCAGCAGGTAGTCGTCGGCACCGTCGGGCAGCGCCACCACGAACTCATCACCGCCCCAACGGCCGATGAAGGACTCGGGCAGCGCCTGGCGCAGCCGCTCGGCGGCTTGCTGCAGCAGCTGGTCGCCGGCGCGGTGGCCGAACGAGTCGTTCACGCCCTTGAAGCCGTCGAGGTCGATGAACATCAGCCAGAACGTCGGGCTGTCCGGCCGCGCCAGCCGCTCGGCCAGGTGCTGGTTGATCGACGCCCGGTTGGCCAGGCCGGTGAGCGTGTCGAACAGGGCCATGCGCTGCAGCGCCAGCTCGGCGCGGCGCTGCTCGCTCACGTCGCGCAGGGCCACCAGGTGCTGGGGCGCCTGGCCGCGCGGACCAGCCACCCGGGTGATGGACACCTCGAACACCGGCTGCTGCGCCGCGGCATCGTCCGGCAGGTGGCTGCCGGCCAACAGGCTGGCCTCCCCTCGCCAGGGCCGCGGCCGTGGCAGCGGCGGGCGGAACTGCAGCAGCTGTGACAGGTCCTGCCCCACCAGGCGCTCGGCCGCGCAACCCAACAGTGCCGCCGAGGCGGCATTGCCCTGCGCCACCGCCCAGCCGCCGTCCAGCACCAGCAGCGCATCCATGGTGCTGGCGAAGGCATGGGCCAGCATCTGCGCCAACTGCTCCGCGTCATGCTGCATCGACACATCGCGCACCGTCCCGGTGACCTGAACGGCGCGCTGCTGGCCATCACGCTGCAGCGCGCGGCCGCGCAGCCGCAGCCAGCACCAGGCCGCACCATCCTGCACACGGCACTGCAGGTCGATCGGCGTGTCATCACCCGTTGCGTGCCGTTCCAGCGCCTCCCGCACGCCGTCGGTGTCGGCAGGGTGCACCCGCGCCAGCAGTGCGGCCATGGTCACCGGGCCGTCGGGCAGCGGGCGGCCACCCAGCAACAGGCCGCTGATCGCCACCTGGCCGGCTGCGGGTTCCCATTCCCAGATGCCCTCGCCGGTGGCCCACAGCGCCAAATTCAGCCGGCGTTCCGACTGCTTGGCGTCCTGCAACGCTGCATACAGTTCCCGGCTCTTCGCGGAAAGCAACTGCTCGGCGGCCTTGCGGGCGTTGCGCTCGCGCTCCAGCCGGCGCTGCAGCAACGCCAGGGCAGCCGCCTCGTCACCCGCAGCGGGTGGCGTGCCGGACCCGCCGTTGGGAGGCTCGGCAAAGTTCAAGGCACGACGCGCTTGACCAGAGAGAACATCACGCCCGCGCCCTCGGGCCCGTCGTAGGCCGCGTGGCTGATGTCGCAAGGCTCACCGTAATGCACCGCCGCCTGCTCCAACAGACCCTGCGCCAGCTGCTCCATGGCGCGCGGCGACTGGTACAGCATCTGCAGCGTCTGGCCGTCGCGCTGCAGCACGGTGAAGCGTGGCGGCGCGGCGTTGTCGTAGAGCTTGCGCACCTCGACATGGATCTCGGTGTGGATCGACGCCACAAAGTCGAACAAGTTCGAATGGCGGGCAAACATGTCGCCATGGGCCACCACAAACCGATGCAGCAGATGGCCCCCGAACGCCTTGACCAGATCGCCCGCCGGCACGCCCGTGTGGCGCGACAGCGCCCCCACCATCGACAGCATTTCCTCATGCGGGTAGTAGCCCACGGCGGTGTAGGCACCACCATGGGGCGACGCCACCTCGGTGAGTACCGCATCGGCGGTCTCTGGTGAAAACTTCTCCTCGACCAGTTCGACAAATTCTGTGAATACGAGACCCAGCATGGTCGCTCCCCGCAGGCAGGTTGGCAGTCCCGGGATGCTAGGCAGGCGCCACCGATGTGATCGGTGGAGAAGGGCCGGTTCAGGGCCGCGCTTCGGCGGCAGCCGCCGCCACACAAGACGCAGGTGTGCTCAGCCCAAGGCGCGGCGGGCGTTCTGGAACATCCGCATCCAGGGGCTGCGTGCCGACACATCACCGCCCTGCCAGCTCATCTGCACGTTGCGCAACACCCGCTCCGGGTGCGGCATCAGCACGGTGAAGCGGCCGTCGTCAGTGGTGACCGATGTCAGCCCGCCCGGGCTGCCGTTCGGGTTGAACGGATAGGCCTGCGTGGGCGCGCCGTGGTGGTCGACGTAGCGCATCGCCTGGCGCACCTGCGTCACATGGCCGCGCTGCGAGAAGTCGGCAAAGCCTTCGCCATGGGCCACGGCGATCGGCAACCGGCTGCCGGCCATGCCGGTGAAGAACAGCGACGGGCTGTCCTGCACCTCCACCAGGCTGAGCCGGGCCTCGAACTGCTCGCTCTTGTTGCGGGTGAAGCGCGGCCAGGCAGCGGTGCCGGGGATGATGGGTGCCAGGGCGGCCATCATCTGGCAGCCGTTGCACACGCCCAGGGCCAGCGTGTCGGGCCGGTTGAAGAAGGCCGCGAACTGCTCGGCCAGCGCCGGGTTGAACAGGATGCTGCGGGCCCAGCCTTCACCAGCGCCCAGGGTGTCGCCGTAGCTGAAGCCGCCGCAGGCCACCAGCGCCTGGAACTGGCCCAGCTGCGCGCGGCCGGCCTGCAGGTCGGTCATGTGCACGTCGAAGGCCTCGAAACCCGCCTGCGCCATGGCGTAGCTCATCTCGACATGCGAGTTGACGCCCTGCTCACGCAGGATGGCCACCTTGGGTTTGGCCAGATGCAGGTGAGGCGCGGACGGGCTGTCGGCCGGGTCGAATGTCAGGTGCTGGTGCAGGCCAGGGTCGCCGGGCACGCCAGCGGCGGCATGCTCGGCATCGGCGCAGGCCGGGTTGTCGCGCAGGCGGGTGATCTGCCAGCTGACCGCATCCCAGGCCTGCTGCAGGTCGCGCAGCGGGGCGCTGAACTGCTGCTTGGCGTCGCGCCACACCTCCACCACGCCACGGTCGTTCGGCTTGCCCACCACATGGCTGTGGCGTGACAGGCCGTGGGCGCGCAGCACGCCCATCACCGCGTCGCGGTCGCTGCGGGCCACCTGGATCAGCACGCCCAGTTCCTCGTTGAACAGGGCCTTGAGCGTCAGCTCACTCCGGCGCGCGCTGATCTGGGTGGCCCAGTTCTTGGAATCGCCCATCTCGGCACGGCTGTCGGTGATGCCGTCGCCCTCGGTCACCAGCAGGTCGACGTTCAGGCTGATGCCCAGCTGGCCGGCAAAGGCCATCTCGCAGGCCGCGGCCCACAGGCCGCCGTCGCTGCGGTCATGGTAGGCCAGCAGCTTGCCTTCACTGCGCAGCTGGTTGATGGCCGCGACCAGCGCCTTCAGCTGCTGCGGGTCGTCCAGGTCGGGCACGACGTCACCGAACTGGCCGGTCACCTGCGCCAGCATGCTGCCGGCCATGCGGTTGCGGCCCTGCCCCAGATCGACCAGGATCAGCGTGGTGTCGCCCGGCTGCAGCTGCGGCGTCAGCGTGCCGCGCACGTCGTCCAACGTGGCAAACGCCGTGATGACCAGGCTGACCGGTGCCGTGACCTGTTTGTCCCCACTGTCGTCGCGCCACTTGGTGCGCATCGACAGGCTGTCCTTGCCCACGGGGATGCCGATGCCCAGGGCCGGGCAAAGCTCCATGCCCACGGCCTGCACCGTGTCGTACAGCGCTGCATCCTCGCCCGGCTCGCCACAGGCGGCCATCCAGTTGGCGCTGAGCTTGACGCGTGGCAGGCTGATCGGCGCGGCCAGCAGGTTGGTGATGGCCTCGGCCACCGCCATGCGGCCGCTGGCCGGGGCGTGCAGCGCAGCCAGCGGCGTGCGCTCGCCCATGGCCATGGCCTCGCCGCGGAAGCCGGCAAAGTCGGCCAGCGTCACCGCGCAATCGGCCACCGGCACCTGCCAGGGGCCGACCATCGGGTCGCGGTGGCTCAAACCGCCCACGGTGCGGTCGCCGATGGTGATGAGGAAGCGTTTGCTGGCCACCGTGGGGTGGCGCAGCACGCTGAACGCGACCTCGTCCAGCTGCACGTCGGTCAAGTCGAGCGGCGGCGATGTGCGGGCCACCCGCTGCACGTCCCGGTGCATCTTGGGCGGCTTGCCCAGCAGCACCTGCATCGGCATGTCGATCACGCGTTCACCGCCCGGGCCGTCTTCCAGCACCAGGCTGGGCGCGTCGGTGGCCACGCCGACCACCGCGAACGGGCAGCGCTCCCGCGCGCACATCTGCTCGAACAGCGGCAGCAGGTCGGGGTTGATGGCCAGGGTGTAGCGCTCCTGGCTTTCGTTGCACCAGATCTCTTTCGGCGCCAGGCCGGTTTCTTCCAGCGGCACCCGGCGCATGTCGAAGGTGGCGCCCTTGCCAGCACCGTCCACCAACTCGGGAAAGGCATTGCTGATGCCGCCTGCGCCGACGTCGTGGATGGCAACGATGGGGTTGCCCTCACCCAGGCTCCAGCAATGGTTGATGACCTCCTGCGCGCGGCGCTGGATCTCGGGGTTGCCGCGCTGCACGCTGTCGAAGTCCAGCGCGGCGGTGTT
>JBBAPL010000101.1:0-19562 GCA_040400895.1 Aquabacterium sp. | reverse complement strand
TCAGCGTGCAGCCGTGGGAGAAGGGCCTGGGCGCCAAGATCGAGAAAGCCATCCGCGAGAGCGACCTGGGCCTGAACCCCGCCAGCCAGGGCGACCTGATCCGCGTGCCGATGCCCGCGTTGACCGAAGAACGCCGCCGCGACCTGACCAAGGTGGTGCGCCATGCCGGTGAAGACGCCAAGATTGCCGTGCGCAACCTGCGCCGCGAGGCCAACGAGCACCTGAAGAAATTGCTGAAGGACAAGGCCGTGGCCGAGGACGAGGAGCGCCGCGCCCAGGACGACGTGCAAAAGCTCACCGACCGTGTCGTCACCGAGATCGACAAGCTGGTGCACGCCAAGGAAGCAGAGATCATGGCCGTCTGACGGCATGCTGCTGAATGGCCCCGGTTGCCTGTCCGCCGTCGCGATGAAAAGAGATCTCTCGGTGCCGCGCCACGTGGCCATCGTCATGGACGGCAATGGCCGTTGGGCCAAGAAGCGCTACCTGCCGCGGTTCTTCGGCCACAAGGCTGGCGTGGACGCGCTGGTCAAGGTGATCAATGCCAGTGCCGACCGGGGCGTCGAGTACCTCACCGTGTTTGCGTTCTCGTCAGAGAACTGGAAGCGTCCGGAAGACGAGGTCTCCGGCCTGATGGGGTTGGTGCTGGTGGCCGTCACCAAGTACCTGGCCAAGCTGGCACGCGACGGCGTGAAGATCGTCATCGTCGGTGACCGCAATGCGGTGTCCGACCGCCTGCGTGCGGCCTGGATCGAGGCCGAGGATGCCACCCGCCACAACAGCCGCATCACGCTGAGCGTGGCCTTCAACTACGGTGGCCGCTGGGACGTGGTCCAGGCCTGCCGCCATGCGGTGGCCGACGGCCTGCAACCCGACGAGATCACCGAGGCGCGCCTGTCGGGCTACATGGCGATGAAGCACGCGCCCGACCCTGACCTGTTCATCCGCACCGGTGGTGAGGTGCGCATCAGCAACTTCCTGCTGTGGCAGGTGGCCTATTCGGAACTGGTGTTCACCGACTGCCTGTGGCCTGATTTCGACGTGCATGCGCTGGACGCCGCGCTGGCCGCCTATGCCGCGCGCGAGCGCCGGTTCGGCGCGGTGACCGCCGGCCACACCGACGTGCCGGCGGGCTAGCCGCCCATGCTGCGCCAGCGCGTGATCACCGCCGTGGTGCTGTTGGCGCTGCTGCTGCCGGCGCTGTTTGCGCACAGCCCTTTGCCGTTTGCCTTGTTCACCGGGGTGCTGATCAGTGCCGCCGGTTGGGAGTGGGCGCGGCTGAACGGCGCAGCCACCGCAGGTCTGGCGATCGGCAGCGGCGCGTTGCTGGCTGCGCTGTGCGGCGCCAGCCTGGTGCGTCTGCCGCAGATGGGCCAGGCGGGCGGTCTGTGGAATGCCGGGCTGCTGATCTGGGTCGTCGGCGGCGCGCTGGTGCTGCGCGCCGGCCCGGCTGGTTGGCCGAAGTGGCCGCCGCTGCTGCGCTGGGCGCTGGGCCTGGGCCTGCTGTGGCTGGCCTGGCTGGCGCTGGCACAGGCGCGCACCATCGGCATCAACTTCCTGCTGTCAGTGCTGTGCGTCGTGTGGGTCGCCGACATCTCGGCTTACTTCTGTGGCCGTGCCTTCGGCCGCAACAAGCTGGCACCGACCATCAGCCCGGGCAAGAGCTGGGAGGGCGTGTACGGTGGCGTGGCAGGTGTGCTGCTGCTGGCGCTGGGCTGGATCGCGCTGGAAGGGCAGGTCAACCTGGGTTCGGCCAGTGTGTTCAAGCTGCTGCAGCAGGCGCTGGGCTGGGGCGGATTGTTGCTGGCGGCTTTACTGTTGACGGCGCTCAGCGTGGTTGGCGATCTGTTCGAATCCCTGGTCAAGCGCGCGGCCGGCGCCAAGGATTCCAGCGCGCTGCTGCCCGGGCACGGCGGCGTGCTTGACCGGGTCGACGCGCTGCTGCCGGTGTTGCCGGCGGCCCTGGCGCTGATCAGCCTCAAACCCCTTTGGTAACACTGTCTTGACAACCCTTCCGATGGTTCAACGCGTGTGCATCCTCGGCGCCACTGGTTCGGTGGGCGGCAGCACGCTGGACGTGATGGCGCTGCACCCAAGCCGCTACCAGGTGTTCGCGCTCACTGCCTTCCAGAAAGTGGACGCATTGGCTGCGCTGTGCGTGCAATGGCGCCCGCGGTTCGCTGCCGTGGGCACGCCGGCGCAGGCCGATGCGCTGCGCACCCAACTGCAGGCCGCCGGTGTGCGCACCGAGGTGCTGCACGGCCCGCAGGCACTGTGCGACCTGGCCGCCCACCCCGATGTCGACAGCGTGATGGCCGCCATCGTCGGTGCCGCCGGCCTGCCGGCCTGCCTGGCGGCAGCGCGCGCCGGCAAGCGGTTGATGCTGGCCAACAAAGAAGCATTGGTGGTCGGCGGTCGGCTGTTCATGCAGGCCGTGCAGCAGGGTGGGGCGCTGCTGCTGCCGATCGACAGCGAGCACTCAGCCATCTTCCAGTGCTTGCCCGAAGACCGCCGCACCTGGGCCGAGCGCATCGACCACATCGTGCTCACCGCCTCGGGCGGGCCGTTCCGCACCCGCGACCCGGCCACGCTGCACACCGTCACGCCGGATGAAGCCTGTGCCCACCCCAACTGGGTGATGGGCCGCAAGATCTCGGTCGACTCGGCCACGATGATGAACAAGGCGCTGGAAGTGATCGAGGCGCGCTGGCTGTTCGACCTCGTGCCCGAGCAGGTGCGGGTGGTGCTGCACCCGCAGAGCATCATCCACTCGATGGTGGTGTGCCGCGACAACAGCGTGCTGGCACAGCTGGGCACGCCCGACATGAAGGTGCCGATCAGCGTGGGCCTGGCCTGGCCGGGGCGGGCCGCTTCCGGCGCCGATGCGCTCGATTTCCTGGCCTGCAAGCCGCTGACCTTCGAGCCGGCCGACCACCAGCGCTTTCCGGGCCTGGGCCTGGCCTACGATGCCCTGCGCGCGCCCGAAGGCAGCACCACCGTGCTGAATGCCGCCAACGAGGTGGCGGTTGCCGCCTTCCTGGCTGGCAGTGTGCGGTTCACCGACATCCACCGCATCAATGCCGACGCGGTCAGCGGCCTGCTGCCCACGCCGGCCGATGGCGCCTCGCTCGACGACCTGCTGGCGCTGGATGCGCGCGCCCGCCACCATGCCCAGGCCCTGGCCAAGGAGCTGACCCGATGATCACCACCGTGCTGGCCTTCCTGCTCACCCTGGGGGTGCTGATCGTCGTGCATGAGTACGGCCACTACCGGGTGGCCGTGGCCTGCGGCGTGAAGGTGCTGCGCTTCTCGGTCGGTTTTGGCCAGGTGATCTGGCGGCGGCAGAAGTCGCCCAACCACACCGAGTTCGTGCTGTCGGCGCTGCCGCTGGGCGGCTATGTGCGCATGCTCGACGAGCGTGAGGGCCCGGTCGTGCCCAGCGAGCAGCACATGGCCTTCAACCGCAAGTCGCTGAAGCAGCGCGCCGCCATCGTGCTGGCCGGGCCCCTGGCGAACCTGTTCCTGGCGGTGCTGCTGTACGCCAGTTCGCACTGGATCGGCGTGCAGGAGCCCAAGGCGGTGCTGGGTTCGCCGGTGGCCGGCAGCGTGGCCGAACGCGCCGGACTGCGTGCCGGAGACTGGGTGCAGGCGCGCCAGAACGCCGACGGCGAATGGGAAGACGTGCGCTCGCTGAGCGACCTGCGCTGGCATGTCACCCAGGGCCTGATGGTCGGCCAGGCCCTGCAACTGCAAGTGACCGATGCGGCGGGCCGTGGTGCCCGCCAGGTGCGCCTGGGGCTGGACGCGCTGGGCGCGCAGGAGATGGACGCCGACCTGGTCAAGCGGGTGGGCCTGGGCGGCGCCTACAGCGAGCCGGTGATGGGCGAGGTGAAGGCGGGTGGTCCCGCCGCCGCTGCGGGTCTGCGCCAGGGCGACCGGGTGCTGCGCGTCGACGGCCAGGCGGTGGCCGATGCGCAGGCTCTGCGCGAGCGCATCCGCGGGGCCGTGCAGGGCACCGAGGGCCGGTCGATGGTCTGGCACGTCGAGCGCAATGGCCAGGTCAGCACGCTCGACATCACACCGCGTGCGGTGCGCGACGGCGAGCGCACGCTGGGCCGGGTGGACGCCTTCATCGGCGCGCCAGCGGCCATGGTCACGGTGCAGTTGGGCCCGATCGACGGCTTGGTGCAGGGCGCGCAGCGCACCTGGGAGGTGTCGTCGCTGACCATCCGCATGATCGGCCGCATGCTCATCGGCGAGGCGTCGCTGAAGAACCTGAGCGGCCCGCTGACCATCGCCGACGTGGCGGGCCAGTCGGTGCAGCAGGGGCTGGCCTACTACCTGGGCTTCCTGGCGCTGGTCAGCGTCAGCCTGGGGGTGCTGAACCTGTTGCCCTTGCCCATGCTCGATGGGGGTCACCTCATGTATTACATTTTCGAGGCCCTGACCGGGCGCCCCGTGTCCGAGACTTGGCTGGCGCGCCTGCAGCGTGGCGGTGTCGCCGTGCTGCTGATGATGATGTCAGTGGCCCTCTTCAACGATGTCGCCCGCTTGCTGGGCCTGCACTGATCGCTCATTCCCGATGCTTCCCCTGCCTCCCCACCGCCTGTACCGCCCCGCCATGGTCGTGGTGGCCATCGCCGCTGCGCTGGCCGCCCCCGCTGCGCAGGCGATCGAGCCCTTCGTGCTGCAGGACATTCGCGTCGAGGGCCTGCAGCGCACCGACCCCGGCACCGTGTTCGCCGCCCTGCCGTTCCGCGTGGGTGACACCTACACCGACGACAAGGCCGCCGCCGCACTGCGGTCGCTGTTTGCCACCGGCCTGTTCAAGGATGTGCGCATCGAGGTCGAAGGGCGCATCGCGGTGCTGATCGTCGAGGAACGGCCAGTCATCGAGACCGTCACCTTCGTCGGCCTGAAGGAGTTCGACAAGGATGTTCTTGTCAAGTCGCTGAAGGATTCCGGCATCGGCGAGGGCCTGCCCTTTGACCGCGCGCTGATCGACCGGGCCGAGCAGGAGATCAAGCGCCAGTACCTGTCGCGCAGCCTTTATGGCGCCGAGGTGGTGACCACCATCACCCCGACCGAGCGCAACCGGGTCAACGTCAGCTTCACCATGACCGAAGGTGATGCCGCCAAGATCAAGGCCATCCGCATCGTCGGCGCCAAGGTCTTCAAGGAGAGCGAGCTCACTGGCCTGATGGACCTGACCACCAGCGGCTGGCTCACCTGGTACACCAAGAACGACCGCTACTCGCGTGCCAAGCTCAACGCCGACCTGGACAACCTGCGGGCCTACTACCTGAACCGTGGTTATCTCGAATTCAACGTCGAGAACGCCCAGGTCACCATCTCGCCCGACAAGCAGGACATCTCGATCAACATCACGGTCAAGGAGGGCCAGCCCTACACCGTGACCGCGGTGCGGCTGGACGGTGAATACCTGGGCAAGGACGACGAGTTCAAGCAACTCATCGGCATCCGCGCCGGCGAGCCCTACCGCGCGGCCGCCGTCACCGCCACCACCAAGGCCTTCACCGACCGATTCGGCACCTTCGGCTACGCCTTCGCACGGGTCGAGGCGCGCACCGAGATCGACCGTGCCAATGGCCAGGTGGCCGTGGTGCTGGCAGCCGACCCGCAGCGCCGGGTCTACGTGCGCCGCATCGACGTGGCCGGCAACACCCGCACCCGCGACGAAGTGGTGCGCCGCGAGTTCCGGCAGCTCGAATCCAGCTGGTACGACGGCGAGCGCATCAAGAAGTCGCGCGAGCGGGTCGACCGCCTGGGCTACTTCAAGGACGTGGAGGTCAACGAGAACGAAGTGGCCGGCACGGCCGATCAGGTCGATCTCACCATCAGCGTCACCGAGCGGCCAACCGGCAACCTGCAGCTGGGCGTCAGCTTCTCCAGCGCCGACAAGCTGGCGCTGAGCGCGTCGGTCAAGCAGGACAACGTGTTCGGCTCAGGCAACTACCTCGGCCTGGAGATCAACACCAGCAAGACCGGTCGCAGCCTGGTGTTCTCCACCGTCGACCCGTACTTCACGGTGGACGGCATCTCGCGCGGCATCGATCTGTTCTACCGCACCTCCCGGCCCTTCAACAGCCTGGGCGACCAGTACCAGATCGCCAACCCGGGCGGCGCCATCCGCTTCGGGGTGCCGTTCTCCGAGTACGACACCGTCTTCTTCGGCATCGGCATCGAGCAGACCAACATCGGCTCCAGCACCGGCATCCCGGCGCAGTACTTCAACTACCGCCAGCTCTACGGCGCCAATTCCACGTCGCTGCCGCTCACCCTGGGCTGGGCGCGTGACCAGCGCGACAGCGCCATCAGCCCGACCGCAGGCCGGTACCAGCGCGTCAATGTGGAATGGAGCATTGCCGGCGACGTGCGCTTTGTCCGCACCAACGCCCAGTACCAGCAGTTCTTCCCGCTGTGGCAGAAGCTCACGCTGGGCGTCAACGGCGAGATGGCTGGGGCATTGGCCAGGGCAGCCGGCCGTACCCGGTGTTCAAGAACTTCTACGGTGGCGGCCTCGGCTCGGTGCGGGTGTTCGAGCAGAACTCGCTGGGCGTGATCGACCCCACCGGCGCCTACATCGGCGGTGCGCGCAAGATCAACCTGAACACCGAGCTGTACTTCCCGGTGCCTGGCACCGGCAACGACAAGTCGCTGCGCATCTTCGCGTTTGCCGACGCCGGCAATGTCTGGCGCGAAGGCGAGAAGATCACTGCGGACAGCTTCCGCGCATCGGCCGGCCTCGGTTTGTCGTGGATCTCGCCGGTGGGCCCGCTGAAGCTGAGCTGGGGCGCGCCGTTGAAGAAGCAGCCCACAGATAGAATCCAACGTTTTCAATTCCAGATCGGGACTGCGTTCTGATGACCATGATGAATCTGAAGTCCCTGGCCAAATCGGTCACCACAGCGGGCCTCGTCGGCCTGACAACCCTGCTCGCCACCGGTGCCTCGCTGGCGCAAGAGCTCAAGATCGGTTACGTCAACAGCGAGCGGGTGCTGCGTGAGGCCACCCCTGCCAAGGCTGCCCTGGCCCGCATGGAAGCCGATTTCAGCAAGCGCGACAAGGACCTGAACGACCAGGCCGCCAAGCTCAAGGTGGCGGCCGACAAGCTGGAGAAGGACGCGCCCACGCTGCCAGAGAGCGAGCGCAACCGTCGCCAGCGCGAACTGGTCGAGCAGGACCGTGATCTGCAGCGCAAGCGCCGCGAGTTCCAGGAAGACCTGAACCAACGCCGCAATGAAGAAACCGCCGGCATCGTCGAGCGCGCGAACAAGGTCATCAAGCAGATCTTCGAGGGCGAGAAGTACGACCTGATTCTGCAGGACGTGGTCTTTGCCGGCCCGCGGGTCGACATCACCGAAAAGGTGATCAAGGCCTTGAACGGTGCCGGCGGCAAGTAACCAGGTCTGCTGATCCGTGCCCACCGCCGTGCGGCTGGCCGATGTGGTGGCCGCCCTGGGCGGCGATCTGCAGGGCGATGCTGACTTGCCCGTCGACCGGTTGGCGCCGCTGGAGTCGGCCGACCGCCACAGCCTGAGCTTTCTGGCCAACCCGCGTTACGCGGCGAAGATGGCTGCATCGCTGGCGGCTTGCGTGGTGGTGGCACCAGCCCAGCAGGACCTGGCGTTGGCGCGCGGCGCGGCGATCGTCACACCCGACCCCTACCTCTACTTTGCCCGGCTCACCCAGTGGTGGGCTGCGCGCACGCGTGCTGCCGCCGTGCCCGGCGTGCATGCCAGCGCCGTGGTGGAGCAGGGCGCGCAGGTTCACCCGAGCGCGTCGATCGGCGCCCTGGCTTATGTGGGCGCCGGCGCCCGCATCGGCGCGGGCGCGGTGATCGGCAGCCATGCACACATCGGCCCCGGTGCGGCGGTGGGTGAGGGCACCCGGCTGGCGCCCCGCGTGACGCTGGGTGATGCCTGCGTGGTGGGTGCGCGCGGCATCCTGCACAGCGGCGTGGTGATCGGTGCCGACGGCTTCGGCTTCGCGCCCAGCCAGGGCCAGTGGATCAAGATCGAGCAGTTGGGCGCGGTGCGCATCGGCGACGACGTGGAGATCGGCGCCAACACCTGCATCGACCGCGGCGCGCTCGACGACACCGTCCTGGACGACGGCGTCAAGCTCGACAACCTGATCCAGGTGGGCCACAACGTGCACATCGGCGCCTACAGCGCCATGGCTGGCTGCGTCGGCATCGCCGGCAGCGCGAAGATTGGCCGCCACTGCACGGCTGGTGGCGGCGCCATCATCCTGGGCCACCTGGAACTGGTCGACCATGTGCACATCACGGCCGCCACGGTGGTCACCCGCTCGATCCTGAAGCCGGGCCAGTACAGCGGCCTGTTTCCCTTCGATGACAATGCGTCGTGGGAGAAGAATGCCGCCACATTGCGGCAACTGCACACCTTGCGCGACCGCATCCGGGCGCTGGAGAAGACAAGACCATGACCGCCCCCGTGCTCGACATCCACCGCATCTTGAAGCTGCTGCCGCACCGCTATCCGATCCTGCTGGTCGACCGGGTGCTGGAGCTCGAGAAGAACCTGCGCATCAAGGCACTGAAGAACGTCACCATCAACGAGCCGTTCTTCAGCGGCCACTTTCCGCAGCGGCCGGTGATGCCCGGCGTGCTGATGCTCGAGGCCTTGGCGCAGACGGCGGCGCTGCTGTCGTTCGAGTCGCTGGGCCAGGAGCCCGACGCCGACACCGTGGTGTATTTCGTCGGCATCGACGGCGCCCGCTTCAAGCGGGTGGTCGAGCCGGGCGACCAACTGATCCTGGAAGCCTCCATCGACCGCGTTCGTGCCGGGATCTTCAAGTACAAGACTCGCGCCAGCGTCGACGGCGAGACGGCGGTGGAAGCCGAGCTGATGTGCACCATGCGCAAGGTGTCGTGACCGGGGACCTGGCATGACGCGCATTCACGCCACCGCACTCGTCGATCCCAAGGCCGAGCTGGCTGAGGACGTGGAGGTCGCCCCCTACGCCATCATCGGCCCGCAAGTGCGCATTGGCGCGCGCACGGTGATCGGCGCCCACGTGGTGATCGCCGGCCGCACCACCATCGGCTGCGACAACCGCTTCTACCCGTCGAGCTCGATCGGGGCGATGCCCCAGGACATCAGCCACAACGGCGAGGTCACGGCATTGGAGATCGGCGACCGCAACACCGTGCGCGAGTTCTGCACCTTCAACACCGGCACCTTCAAGGAAGAAGGTGTCACGCGGGTGGGCCACGACAACTGGATCATGGCCTATGTGCACATCGCCCACGATGTGCAGGTGGGCAGCCACACCATCCTGGTGAACCAGGCCACGCTGGCCGGCCACGTGCGCGTGGGCGACTGGGCCGTTGTGGGTGGGCTGTCGGGGGTTCACCAGTTTGTGCGCATCGGCGCGCACGCGATGATCGGTTTCCAGGGCCATGTGGCGCAGGACGTGGCGCCCTACATGACCGTGGACGGCAACCCGTTGTCCACGCGCGCCGTCAACCTGGTGGGCTTGAAGCGCCGCGGCTTCGACGACGGGCGCATCGCGGTCATCCGCAGGATGCACAAGCTGATCTTCCGCGAGGGCCTGCCGCTGGAGCAGGCCAGGCTGCAGATCGAGGGCCTGCGCGGGCAGGGCGGCGATGAAGACATCGCGCAGATGCTCGGCTTCCTCGCCGGTGTCGGCAAGCGCGGGCTGGTGCGCTGACCGCCGGCCCATGACAGTGACGACGGCTCCCCGCCTCGCGCTGGTGGCCGGTGAGGCCTCTGGCGACCTGCTGGGCGGGTTGCTGCTGGCTGGGCTGAAGCAGCGCTGGCCGCAGTTGCAGTGCGGCGGCATTGCCGGGCCACGCATGCAGGCGCAAGGCTGCGCTTCCTGGTGGCCGCATGAGCGGCTCAGCGTGTTTGGCTATGTGGATGCCTTGAAGCGACTGCCCGAGTTGCTGCGCATCCGCCGTCAGTTGGGTGACCGGCTGCTGGCCGAGCGGCCGGCAGCCTTCATCGGCATCGACGCACCTGATTTCAACTTCGGTCTGGAGACCCGGCTGCGTGCCGGCGGCCTGAAGACCATCCACTTCGTTTGCCCGTCGATCTGGGCCTGGCGCGGCGAGCGGGTGCACAAGCTGAAGGCCGCAGCCGACCATGTGCTGTGCCTGTTCCCGTTTGAGCCGGCGCTGCTGCGGCAGCACGGTGTGGCGGCCACTTTCGTCGGCCACCCGCTGGCCGATGCCATTCCGCTGGCGCCGCCGCGCGCGGCCGCGCGGGCCGCGCTGGGGCTGGCCGAGGCCGACACCGTGGTGGCGCTGCTGCCCGGCAGCCGCCGCAGCGAGATCAGCCACATCGCGCCACGCCTGGCCGCAGCAGCTGTGCTGATGCAGCAGCAGCAGCCCGGGCTGCGGTTCATCCTGCCGGTCGCGCCCGGGCTGCGCGCGCTGGTCGAGCCCATCGTGGCGCAGCATGGCGTTGACGCCGGCATCCAACTGCTCGACGGGCAGAGCCATGCCGCGCTGGCGGCGTGCGATGTCACCCTGGTGGCCAGCGGCACGGCCGCGCTGGAGGCAGCGCTGTTCAAGCGGCCGATGGTCATCACCTACCACCTGGCCTGGCTGAACTGGCAGCGCATGCGCCGCCAGGCCTACCAGCCCTGGTTCGGCCTGCCCAACATCCTGAGCCAGGCCTTCGTGGTGCCCGAGCTGATCCAGGACGCCGCCACGCCCGAGGCGCTGGCGCGCGAAGGGCTGGCCTGGCTGGACGATGCGCCGCGCTGCGCGGCGCTGCAGCAGCGCTTCACCGACCTGCACCACAGCCTGCGGCAGAACACCGCACAGAAAGCCACCGATGCCATCGCGCACATCCTTCAAGCTTGAGCAACTGGGGCCGCAGTGGGCCCGGCCGGGCCTGGTGGCCGGCGTGGACGAGGCCGGTCGCGGGCCGCTGGCCGGCCCGGTGGTGGCCGCTGCTGTCATCCTGGACGACTTGCACCCGATCCGCGGCCTGGCCGACAGCAAGACGCTGAGCGAGCGTCGGCGCGAGGCGCTGTTCGACGAGATCCGCGCCAAGGCCCTGGCCTGCTGCATTGCCGAGGCCAGCGTGGACGAGATCGACCGCCTCAACATCTTGCAGGCCACGCTGCTGGCCATGCGCCGGGCGGTGGAGGGCCTGCGCCTGCTGCCCCACCGGGTGGTGGTGGACGGCAACCGCCTGCCGGTGCTGGCGATGCCGGCCGCGGCCATCGTGCAGGGCGACAGCAAGGTGCCGGCGATCTCGGCAGCGTCCATCCTGGCCAAGGTGCACCGCGACCGGCTCTGCCTGGACCTGCATGCCGCACACCCGGCGTACAACTTCGCCGGCCACAAGGGCTACCCGACGGCCGCGCACCTGGCCGCCCTGCAGCAGCATGGTGCCTGCCCGGCGCACCGCCGCAGCTATGCGCCGGTGCGTGCGGTGATCGAGGCCGGTGCCGCCGCGCCGGACAGGCCATGACCGAACCTCTGGTCATCACCTCGAAGGACAACCCGCTGCTGCAGCGTCTGCGCAAGCTGGCGCGCGACCCCGCGGCCTACCGCAAGGGCGGCGACGTGTGGCTGGAAGGTGAGCACCTGTGCAGCGCGCTGCAGCAGCGCGGCCAGCGGCCGGCGCAGGCGGTGGTCAGCGTCGCGGCCTGGGCGCAACCGGCGCTGCGCGCGCTGGCGCAGTGGGCACCGCGGGTGGTGCTGGTGCCCGATGCGCTGTTCGACGGCATCAGCGTGCTGCCGTCGCCGGCGTGCATCGGCTACCTGCTGCCGATGCCTGCCACGCCGGCGATCGACCCGCTGGCCGCCAGCGTGGTGCTCGACCGGCTGCAGGACGCCGGCAACGTCGGCAGCATCCTGCGCAGTGCGGCCGCCTTCGGCGTGGGACAGGTGCTCGCGCTGCAGGGCACGGCGGCGCTGTGGTCCCCCAAGGTGCTGCGGGCCGGCATGGGCGCGCACTTCGGCCTGCGCCTGGTGGAGGGCCTGCAGCCTGCTGACCTGGCGGCGCTGGCCGTGCCCCTGGTGGGCACGGCGCTGGACGCCACGGGCATGCTGCCGCATGCCGACTTGCCGCGCCCCTGCGCCTGGCTGCTGGGCCATGAAGGGCAGGGCGTGTCGGCCGACCTGCTGGCGCGCTGCGCGCTGACCGTGCGCATCCCCCAGCCTGGCGGCGAGGAGTCGCTGAACGTGGCCGCCGCCGCCGCGGTGTGCTTCTACGAGGCGATGCGCCGCAACTGATCAGTAGATCAGCCGGTCCGGGCGGATGTCGCGCAGGATGGTGGTGGCGATCTCCTCGATCGACTTGTGCGTGCTGCTCAGCCAGCTGACGCCGCTGCGCCGCATCATCGATTCGGCCTCTTTCACCTCGTAGCGGCAGTTCTCCAGCGCGGCGTACTTGCTGCCGGGGCGACGCTCATGGCGGATCTGGGACAGGCGCTCGGGGTCGATCGTCAGGCCAAAGCACTTTTTCAGGTAAGGCGCCAGCGGCGTGGGCAGCTTGTGGCGCTCGAAGTCCTCGGGGATCAGCGGATAGTTGGCTGCCTTGATGCCGTGCTGCATGGCCAGGTACAGGCTGGTGGGCGTCTTGCCGCTGCGGCTGACGCCCAGCAGGATCACGTCGGCGCTGGCCAGGTTGCGCGACGACTGGCCATCGTCATGCGCCAGGCTGAAGTTGATGGCCTCGATGCGCTCGTGGTACTCGCTGCTCTTGGCTGCGTCGGAGAAGCGCCCCACCCGGTGGTTGCTCTTGACGCCGAATTCGGCTTCCAGCGGCACCACGAAGGCCTGCAGGATGTCGAGCACCATGCCGCGGCAATCGGGCCCGGTGATGATCTGGCGCACCGCGTCGTCGACCAGGGTGATGAAGACGATCGGCCGCTTGCCCTCGGCGTCGGCCACCTGGTTGATCTCGTCCAGCACCTCGCGCGCCTTGTCGGGCGTCTCGATGAACGGCCGGCGCACATGCCGCGGCACGGCTGGAAATTGCGCCAGGATCGAGTTGCCGAAGGTCTCGGCGGTGATGCCGGTGCCGTCCGAGACAAAGAACACGCTGCGATTGGGCATGGTGGGGGTGGAGTCTGCAGTCATGGGGGGTATGCCGGGCCATGATAGGGGGCATCGTCCTTAGAATGGCCTGCAACTTGCAAGCGCCGTGCCTCACCTGCGGCCTGGCTCACCCAACACCTGCCGCACGCGCACACCCACCGCCATGTGCCCCGCCTGCCACGCCCTCCAAAGCCAGCGCCACGCCGCTGCAGGGGCAGGCGTGTGGGCCGGCTGGGGGCCGCCTGCCACCCGCTTTTTCCACCATCCCGGAGCTTTCCCATGTCTTCCACTCATCTGGCGACCGCCCTGGTCATCCCGTTTGAACACCTGAGAATGCATGACGTCGAGGTGGTGGGCGGCAAGAACGCCAGCCTCGGCGAGATGATCAGCCAGCTCGCTGCCACCGGCGTGCGCGTGCCCGGCGGCTTTGCCACCACCGCCCATGCCTTCCGCGAGTTCCTGACCCACGGTGGCCTGACCGAGAAGATCAACGCCCGGCTCGACGCGCTGGACACCGACGATGTCAACGCCCTGGCCGCCGCTGGCGCGCAGATTCGGCAATGGGTCATCGACGCGCCATTCCCGGCCGACTTTGAAGCCGCGGTGCGCGCCTCGTTTGCCGAGCTGACGGCCAGCAACCCGGCCGCCAGCTTCGCGGTGCGCTCATCGGCCACCGCCGAAGACCTGCCCGACGCGTCGTTTGCCGGCCAGCAGGAGACCTTCCTGAACGTGCACGGCATCGACGACGTGCTGCACAAGATGAAGGAGGTCTTCGCCAGCCTCTACAACGACCGCGCCATCAGCTACCGGGTGCACAAGGGCTTTGCCCATGCCGACGTGGCGCTGTCGGCCGGAGTGCAGCGCATGGTGCGCAGCGACCTGGGTGCCGCCGGCGTGATGTTCACCATCGACACCGAAAGCGGGTTCGAGGACGTGGTGTTCATCACCGCCAGCTATGGCCTGGGCGAGACGGTGGTGCAGGGCGCCGTCAACCCCGATGAGTTCTATGTGCACAAGCCGGGTCTCAAGGCCGGCAAACTGGCCGTCATCCGCCGCAACCTGGGGTCCAAGCTGATCCGCATGGAATTCGCGTCCACCGAAGAGCGCCTGGCCACCTGCAAGCTGGTGCGCACGGTGGACAACCCGCCCGAGTTGCGCAACCGCTATGCACTGAACGACGCCGACGTGACCGAACTGGCCAAGTACGCGCTGATCATCGAGCAGCACTACGGTCGGGCGATGGACATCGAATGGGGCAAGGACGGCGAGGACGGCCAGCTCTACATCCTGCAGGCCCGGCCCGAGACGGTGAAGAGCCAGTCGGCCAACCAGACCGAGCACCGCTACAAGCTCAAGGGCGGGTCGTCCCAGAAGACTGCCGTGTTGGCCGAAGGCCGCGCCATCGGCCAGAAGATCGGCACCGGCCCGGTGCGGCTGGTCTCGCACATCAGCGAGATGGACAAGGTGCAGCCCGGCGACGTGCTGGTCACCGACATGACCGACCCCAACTGGGAGCCCGTGATGAAGCGCGCCAGCGCCATCGTCACCAACCGCGGCGGGCGCACCTGCCACGCGGCCATCATCGCGCGTGAACTGGGCATCCCCGCCGTGGTGGGCTGCGGCGACGCCACCGAGACGCTGGCCGACGGCGCCCTGGTCACTGTGGTGTGCAGCGAGGGCGACACCGGCTTCATTTACGACGGCCTGCTCGAGACAGAGATCACCGAGGTCAAGCGCGGCGAACTGCCCTACTGCCCGATCAAGATCATGATGAACGTGGGCAACCCCACGCTGGCCTTCGACTTTGCCCAGATCCCCAACAGCGGCGTGGGCCTGGCGCGGCTGGAATTCATCATCAACAACAACATCGGCGTGCACCCAAAGGCGATCCTCGACTACCCGAACATCGACCCCGACCTGAAGAAGGCGGTCGAATCGGTGGCGCGTGGCCATGCCAGCCCGCGTGCGTTCTACGTCGACAAGCTGGTCGAGGGTGTGGCCACCATCGCGGCGGCCTTCTGGCCCAAGTCGGTGATCGTGCGGCTGTCCGACTTCAAGAGCAACGAGTACAAGAAGCTGATCGGCGGCAGCCGCTACGAGCCCGACGAAGAGAACCCGATGCTGGGCTTCCGCGGCGCCAGCCGCTACATCAGCGGCGGCTTTGCCGATGCCTTCGCGATGGAATGCGAGGCCATCAAGCGGGTGCGCAACGACATGGGCCTGACCAACGTCGAGATCATGGTGCCTTTCGTGCGCACCGTCAGCCAGGCCGAGAAGGTGGTGGGCCTGCTGGCCGACCGCGGCCTGGCACGCGGCCAGAACGGCCTGCGCGTCATCATGATGTGCGAGGTGCCCAGCAACGCCATCCTGGCCGAGCAGTTCCTGGCCCACTTCGACGGCATGAGCATCGGCTCGAACGACCTGACCCAGCTCACCCTGGGCCTGGACCGCGACTCCGGCCTGGAACTGCTGGCGGCCGATTTCGACGAGCGCGACCCGGCCGTGAAGGCGCTGATCAGCCGGGCGATTGCCGCCTGCCGGGCGCATGGCAAGTACATCGGCATCTGCGGACAGGGCCCCAGCGACCACCCCGACTTCGCCGATTGGTTGGCGGCCGAGGGCATCGTCTCGATCTCGCTGAACCCGGATTCGGTGGTCGACACCTGGACCCGGCTGGCCGCACGCTGACACCCGCGCGCCATTGCTGCCCGCTTGCCTGACCCGGCTGACCTGACCATGTCCAGCCAGCGGCCGGGCCGCCACGAGTCCACCCGCCGATTCGCCCGCAAGCTGCACCGGCGCTATGGGCTGTTCACGCTGGCGTTGGTCCTGTTCGTTGTCACCTTGGCTCTGCTGGAGCGCCACGGCTGGTCGCGCGGCTGGATCGGCGGCAGTTTCCTGATTGCGACGGTGCTGGTCTATGCCGGCATCGGCCTGGCCAGCCGCACCACCGACGAGGCCGAGTACTACGTGGCTGGCCGCCGGGTGCCCGCCATGTACAACGGCATGGCCACCGCCGCCGACTGGATGTCGGCCGCCAGCTTCATCGGCACCGCCGGCGTGCTGTACCAGCAGGGTTTCGACGGCCTGGCCTACATCCTGGGATGGACAGGCGGCTACTGCCTGGTGGCCATCCTGCTGGCGCCCTACCTGCGGCGCTTCGGCCAGTTCACCATCCCCGACTTTCTGGGCGCGCGCTATGGCGGCCAGGCGGTGCGGCTCATCGCCGTGGCCGCCACCGTGTTGGTGAGCTTCGTCTACGTGGTGGTGCAGGTCTACGGCGTGGGCCTGGTGACGTCGCACCTCACCGGCTTCTCGTTCGAGATCGGCGTGTTCGTCGGCCTGGGCGGCGTGCTGGTGTGCAGCTTCCTGGGCGGCATGCGCGCCGTCACCTGGACCCAGGTGGCCCAGTACATCGTGCTGATCATTGCCTACACCTTGCCCGTGCTGTGGCTCAGCCACAACCAGACCGGCTCCTGGATGCCGGTGTTCAGCTACAACCAACAGCTGAAGGTGGTCAGCGAACGCGAGACGCAGCTGCTGACCGACCCGGCCGAGGTGGAGGTGCGCCGCCTGCTGGCCGAGCGCGCCGACGAGGCCCAGCGCAAGTTGCGTGACGTGCCCGCGGCCATGGCCAGCGACACCGTGTTGCTGAGCAGCCAGATCGAGCGCATGCATGCCGAGAACGCGCCGCTGGCCCAGATCCAGCAGGCTGAGCGCGCGCTGCAGCGCATGCCGCGCTCCGAGCTCGAAGCCCGCGCCACCTACCAGCGCGAGCGCGACCAGGCGCTGAGCCAGGCCCAGCCGCTGGCCGGGCTGGTACCGCAGGCCGGCCAGCTGGGCGCGACCGGGCCTGCGGGCACGCATGCGCGCAGCAACTTCCTGGCGCTGGTGTTCTGCCTGATGCTGGGCACGGCGGCGCTGCCGCATGTGCTGACGCGCTACTACACCACGCCCTCGGTGTCGCAAGCGCGGCGGTCGGTGGGCTGGTCGCTGAGCTTCATCGTGCTGCTCTACCTCAGCGCGCCAGCGTTAGCGGTGATGGTCAAGTACCAGGTGTTCACCGAACTGGTGGGCACCAGCTTCGGCAGCCTGCCCGACTGGATCCGCCGTTGGACCAAGCTGGACCCGTCGCTGGTGTCGGTGCAGGACATCAATGGCGACGGCTTCCTGCAGTTTGCCGAGTTGCGACTGGGTGCCGACATGATCGTGCTGGCCGCGCCCGAGCTGGGCGGCCTGCCGCTGGTCGTCACCTACCTGGTGGCCGCCGGCGGCTTGGCCGCGGCCCTGTCCACCGCCGACGGCCTGCTGCTGACCATCAGCAATGCGCTGTCGCACGACTTCTTCTTTCGCGTGGTGCGGCCCAACGCGTCGGCCATCAAGCGGGTGATGTTCAGCAAGCTGATGGTGCTGGTCACCGCCGTGCTGGCGGCCTGGGTGGCGTCGCTGCGCATCACCGCCATCCTGCCGTTCGTGTCGGCCGCGTTCTCGCTGGCGGCGGCCACGTTCTTCCCGGCGCTGGTGATGGGCATCTTCTGGCGCCGCGCCAACCGGGCCGGCGCGGTGGCGGGCATGGTCACCGGCGCCGGGCTCTGCCTCTGGTACATGGCGCGCAACCTGGCCGGCCCGCGGGCCTTCTTCGGGCTGGGCGAAGCGGGTGCCGACCTGCGCTGGTTTGGCATCGACCCGGTCGCTGCCGGCGTGTTCGGCGTGCCCGCGGGCTGCCTGGTGCTGGTGCTGGTGAGCCTGCTCACCCGCGCGCCGGGCGATCAGGAGCGGGCCATGGTCGCGCAGTTGCGTGCACCGGAGCCGTGGCCGGCCGATCGAGCCCGCTCCGGGCCGCCTTCCGCGCTATGATCGTGGGCTTTCCCTTTGCTGCTGCACCCGTTGATGCTGGTGCACGGCGCTTGCTGCACCGCCAGGCATGTTGCGTGGGTGGGCAGCTTCCGGTCTGCCCAGGCCGGAACCCACAAGGAGTGTTCATGCGTCACTATGAAATCGTGCTCCTGATCCACCCGGATCAGAGCGAGCAGGTTCCGGCCATGCTGGAACGTTACAAGGGCATCGTCACCGCCGCCGCAGGCAAGGTGCACCGTGTCGAAGACTGGGGGCGGCGCCAGCTGGCCTACCAGATCCAGAAGCTGGCCAAGGCCCACTATGTGTGCCTGAACCTCGAATGCACCAAGGAAACCTTGGCTGAGATCGAGACCGGCTTCCGCTTCAACGACGCCGTGCTGCGCCACCTGACGGTGGTGAAGTCCAAGGCCGAGACCAGCCCGTCGGTCATGATGAAGGCGGTCGAGAAGGAAGAAGCCCGCAAGGCCCCGGCCCCGGAGGCCAGCGCCTGATTGAAACCGCTCTGCCGCACCGTGGTCAGTCCTGCTGATGAACCGCCTGGTTCTGTCGGCCGAACTGGTTGAACGAGGTGCCGTGCGCTACACGCCCGCCGGTCTTCCGGCCATCGACTGCAAGCTGCTCCACAGCAGCACGGTCACCGAAGACGGGCAGCCACGCCAGGTCTCCCTGGAGATCAAGGCGCTGGCCATCGGCGCGCTGTCACGGCCCCTGGGTGCGCTGGCCCTCGGAAGCATCGGCCTGTTCGGCGGCTTTCTGGGCACGGCGCGCAACGGACGCGGCATGCTGTTTCACATCACCGAGCTGACACCCGATCCCCCTGATTCACCGTCCGGCACTGATCGCCAGACACCCATTTGAAAGAGGTGCACCATGCCCCCGCCCCGTGGTAAAGGTAAGTTCTCCAAGGACCGCAAGCCCAAGCGCAACACGCAATCGCTGCTGTTCAAGCGCAAGCGTTTCTGCCGCTTCACCGTCGCCAATGTCGAAGAGATCGACTACAAGGATGTGGACACCCTGCGTGACTTCATCGGCGAGAACGGCAAGATCACGCCCGCCCGCTTGACCGGCACGCGTGCGTTCTACCAACGCCAGCTGACCGTCGCCATCAAGCGCGCGCGCTTCCTGGCGCTGGTGCCGTACAGCGACCAGCACCGCGTTTGAAGGAGCATCCCACATGCAAGTGATCCTGCTCGAAAAAGTGGCCAACCTGGGCAATCTGGGTGACGTGGTCAAGGTGAAGGACGGCTTTGCCCGCAACTTCCTGATCCCCACCAAGCAAGCCCGGCGCGCCACCACCGCCGCCATCGCTGAATTTGAAGCCCGCCGCGCGGAGCTGGAGAAGACCGCCGCCGAGAAGCTGGCCGCCGCGCAAGCCATCGGCGAGAAGTTGACCAGCAAGACCGTCACCATCGCCCAGAAGGCCGGTGTGGATGGCCGCCTGTTCGGTTCGGTGACCAACGCCGATGTGGCCGATGGCCTGAAGAAGCTGGGCTTCGACATGGCCAAGTCCCAGGTGCGCATGCCCAACGGCCCGCTGAAGGCGCTGGGCGAGTTCCCGGTGTCGGTGGCCGTGCACGGCGACGTGGTGGTCGAAGTGACCGTCCGCGTGGTGCCCCAAGCCGACTGAGCCTGCTGC
>JBBAPL010000100.1:13078-19770 GCA_040400895.1 Aquabacterium sp. | reverse complement strand
GGGGATTTGCAGTTGCTGCCGACACACCATCGCTGGTGCGGATGACCGCGGCCACGTCGGCGGCCGCGACCTCGGGACCCGGCGCGGACAACGCCGGCAGCGGCGTCGCAGGCTTGCGGCTGCGCTTGCCTGGAGTCTTGGGCGTCGTTTTTCCCGCGGGCAACGCCTTGTCTGGCGCCACTGCGGGCTTGGCTTCCGCACGCCGCGGAACTCGCTCGGGTTTCATGGCCGATCCCTGGGCGTTGGCGGGTTGGTCAGGACGGTGGGGCTGGCCGCGTCAGGGCAGCACCCGGTCATTGACCAGCAGCGCCAGCCGCAACCTCGCCTCGCTGCGCGCCAACTCCGACCCCACCAGTGCCACCTCGGCATCGGCCAGGATCTGGTAGCTGGTCACCACGTCGATGTTCGACTTCACGCCGCCCAGATAACTTTTGAGATTGGCGTCCACCGCCAAGCGCGCGCCGGCCAGCGCACGCTTGCGGATCACCACCTCTTCGGCCAGGGCAGCCACCGTCTGGTGCAGGCGCGCTGCGTCGGACGCGGCCGATTCCTCGGCGAAGCGCAGGCCCTCCTGCCCCCGCACCAAGTCGATCGCGGCTTGCTGGAACTGGTAGTAGCCACCAGCGCTCAAGGGCACCGACAGATTGAACCCAAACCGACTCTGGGTGACCGCCGATGCACCGGCCGATTGGCTGTAGCCCGCCTGGAGCGTCACCTCGGGCAAGTACTGCGCCTTCACACGCCGCGCCGCAATCCCGGTCAGCGCCAGGTTCAGGCGGGCCGAGACGGGGCCCGGTGAGCTCTCGCGGGCCACCGCGGCTGCAGCCTGGGCATCGGCTGGCTCTTGGCCCGTCTGCGGCAGCACCAACTGCAGCTTGGCCACGTCCGGGGTCAGGCCGGTCAACAACGTGAAACTGCGCACCGCCGTCTGCAGCGCGGTCTGCTGGTTCACGCGGTTGCCCTGGGCCACGGCCACCCGCACCTCGAAGTCACTGACCTCGGTGACCGTGCCCTGCCCCAGCTCACGCAGGCGCAGCGCACGGCGGTACTGCTCCTGCAGGCCGTCGATCTGCACCCCCAGGCTGCGGATGGCCTCGCGCTGGCGCACGATCTCGGCCATGGCGGTGTGCACACGCAGCAGCAGGTCGTTGTCGGCCTGCCGCGCCTCGGCCTGCGCCAGGGCGGCCAGGGGCTCGCTTTGCTGCAGGGTGAGGTACCGGTCGTAGCTCAGCAGCGGCTGCACCACGCTCAGGCTGCGCGCGCCGCTGCCGCTGGCGTCGGTGCGGCTGTATCCCGCGCTGGCGCTGGGCAGGAAGGCGCTGCCGGCCTGGCGGGCCTGCAGCCGCCGGCCATCGACCGTGGCACGCTGGGCGGCGTACTGGGCGTCCGCCTGGCGCGCCGCGCGCACCGCATCCTCAAAGCTTTGGGCCTGGGCGGCGCCGCACCCCAGGAGCAGGAACGACAGATAAAACAGTGCCTTTTGGGGGCCGTTGGCTGGGCGCATGGGATCCGGAAATCGTGTGACAGGCCGGGCTGGCCGGGGTGCAGGTTCAGTCCTTGAAACTGATCGCAATTCTATCTGTCAACGGTTTAACCAAATAACTCATGAAGCTTCTTTCGCCAACTTTGACCACAATCTCGGCCGGCATGCCGGCCTGGATGCGGTTCTCCCCCAGCAGGCGCAGGCCTTCGGGCGTGGTCTCCACCTGCGCCAGGTAGTACTCGGCGCCGTTCTGCTCGGTCAGCTTGTCCGCACCCACCAGGCGCACCACCCCAGGCACCACCGGCGTGGTGTTCTGGTTGAAAGCCGAGAAGCGCACATCGGCTGTCAGCCCCTGGCGCACCTTGTCGATGGACGCGGTGGGCACCTTGGCCTCGACGATCAGCTGGCCGCCCTGCGGCAAGATCTCCATCAGCACCTGGCCGGCGCTGATGACACCACCCACCGTGCTGGTCTTCAGCCCCACCACGGTGCCGGTGGCAGGGGCCCGCACCTCGGTGAGCGCACGATCGAAGGTCAACGCCGCCACGCGCACATGCATGCCTTCGCGGCTCTTCTGGATCTCCGACAGCTTGTCATCGATCTCCTTCATGAACACCGAGCGCAGCTGGGCGATCTGCAGCTGTGTGGCACTCATGCTGTTGCGGGTGCGGGCAATGCCGGCTTGCTGGCTGGCCAGATCGGCCTCCAGGCTGCTCTGCGCGCGCAGCACTTCATTGGCGCGGGATTCCGAGACATACCCCTCCTTGGCCAGCTGCACGGTGTTGCGGGCTTCCTCCGACACCAGCCGCTGCTGCCCCCGCTTCTCGGCCAGCACCTTCACTTGGCCATCGGCTTCGGCCTGCAGGCTGGCAGCCTGTTCCTGCAGGATGCGCACCTGGTTCTGCAGCTCTTCACGCCGAGAGTTGAACAGCTGCAGCTGCAATGCCTTGGCCTCCACCACGCGGGGATCCTTGGCACCAAAGGCCTCCAGTTCAGGCTTCCAGCGGATCGGTCCGCCGCTCCGCTCAGACAGCAGCCTGGCCTCGGTGGCCAGGGCGTTGATGTATTCGCCTTCGACCGAGCCGAGGCTGGCTTCGCTGCTGAGCGGGTTGACGCGGAGGACCACGTCGCCCTGGCGCACCTGGGCGCCTTCCTGCACCAGGATGTCGACCACCACACCACCCGCCGGGTGCTGCACCGCCTTGCGGTTGCCCGAGACGATGACCGATCCGGTGATGACCACGCCCCCGTCCAGCGGCGCGGTGACCGACCAGACCAGAAATGCCGCAAAGGACCCCGTGACGACCCACACGATGGCACGACGCACCCGCGCCTCATCCATCGCCACCGGCTCCACGCCGGTGCCCTTGTCGACCAGGCGCGCCGGGTCGTAGGGGTTCCAGGTTTCGCCCCAACGGCGCAACAAGCGCATCGCGGCGTTCATGGCTGCACCTCGGGGCCTGCTGCCGCAGCCCATCGGGCTTGCTGGCGATCCTGCTTCTTGGGGTTGCTCATGCGGCCTCCGCGCCGGTGAGCCGCGCCGCAGCGGGCACGGCAGTTGGGCGCTTGACCGCGTCGAACAAGTCCTTGGGTGTGCCGAAACCCACCTGTCGCCCGGCCTTCAACACCAACATGCGGTCCACCGCGGCAATCAGGCGGGGCCGGTGCGTGGTGACCACCACGGTGGTGCCTTCGGCACGCAGGGTGGCCATCATCTGCACCAGGGCCTGCTCACCGGCGTCGTCGAGGTTGGCGTTGGGTTCGTCCAGCACCACCAGGCGCGGGTTGTCGTAGAGCGCACGCGCCACGGCCAGGCGCTGGCGCTGGCCACCCGACAAGGCGAAGCCGGCGTCGCCCAGCAGCGTGTCGTAGCCCTGAGGCCAGGTCAGGATGGTCTCGTGCAGTCCCACACGTTGGGCCGCTGTCACCACCTTGTCGGCATCCACCGTGCCCAGACGGGCGATGTTCTCGGCCACCGTGGATTCATAGAACTCGATCTCCTGGGGCACATAGCCCAGGTGCGCCCCCAACTCGTCATGGCTCCAGTCGGACAGCTCCACGCCGTCGAGGCGCACCGAGCCTTGCGACGGCTTGACCACCCCCACCAGCAACTTGGCCAGGGATGATTTGCCCGACGCACTGGGTCCGACGATGGCCAGGGCTTGCCCGGCCTCCAGGGTGAAATCGATGCCGCCCAGCACCGGTTTGCCGTTGGCACGCGGCATGGCGTCCATGGCTTCGACCACCAAGCGACCCGTGGGTGCCGGCAGTGCCATCTGGCCGGTGGCCCGCTCGTCTTCGGCCAGCAGCACGTTCAGGCGGTCGTAGGCCTGGCGGGCGCGGGTGATGCTTGACCACTGGGCAATCAACGTTTGCAGCGGAGTGATCGAGCGGCTGATCAACATGCTGGCTGCGATCACCATGCCGCCCGTGATCAGGCCCTCGACGGCCAGGTACAAGCCCAGGCACATGCCCAACGAGTTGAAACTGTGCTGCAGGAAGCTGGAGACGCCTTTGACCGCGCCCGCCGCTTCGGACGAGTTGACCTGCAATGTCAGGAAGCGGCGGTGGCGCTCATGCCAGCGCCGGCGCATGGCGGGCATCATGCCCAGGGCCAGGGTGGTCTCGGACTGGCGCAGCATCTGGTTGGCCAGCAGCATGGATTCCTGGTTGGCGTCGTTGGATGCCTTCACCGCCTGGCTGGTGAGGGGGCGGTTGACCAGTGCCACCAGCAACATCACGGTGGTGGCGGCCAGCGCAAACGCGGCCAGGTAGGGGTGGAACAGCGCGGCCACGGCGATGAAGACCAGCGCAAACGGTGCTTCCAGCAACGCCAACACGCCGGCGCCGCCCAAGAACTGGCGCAGTTCCAGCAGATCCGACATGACCTGCTGGATGTTGACCTGGCGCCGGCCGACATGGCGGCGGAAAGATGCGTCGAACACGTCGGCCGCCAGGTCCCAGTCCAAGCGAAGTGACAGCCGCACCATCAGCCGGCTGCGGATCCATTCCATCGCCGACCAGAACACATAGACGCCCAGGATCAACACCGTGAGCGAAAACAGTGTGATCAGGCTGCGGCTGCTGAGCACGCGGTCGAAGGCGTTCCACATGAAGACGATGGGCGCCAGTGACAACGTCTCGATCACCATGCACAGCCCGGTGACCAGCCAGAAGCTACGCCGGCAGTCGTGCAGCACCTTGCCCACAGGCGTGCGCTCACCGGGCAGCTTTGCCGGCTGCAGTACGGAAGGCGTGGGTGGTGATTTCTCAGTCATGGGGTTCATCCCGGCTGGTGGAAGGGATCGAACGGGTCGGCAGCCTTGTCGCCCGCATCACAGGTTGCCGCCAAAGCGTGCCGATCAACGCAAACGCCACCAGTACCGCAGGGCTGCACGGTGCGTCGATGGCTGCAATGTCTACGCAACAGAGACAACGCATTTGTTTAAACAGTTCAGTATCAACACTTTAGGTAGTTTACAACTTACACCGCACTGGCGATGTGTGCAATGCCACAGGAGAACGGTCTCTGAAGCTCTCTTGGCGGTCCGGCTTGCCCGTGGGGTGGCTGGAACAGGTGTCGGTGCTGGCGCTGGCACTGTTGCAGCCGATCACGAAGCTTGCGCGCGTGAAGATCCTGCCAACGTCTGACCTGCCGCCGGTGCGTTTGGAGCACCCCTTGTGGACATGACGCGCCAACAAAAAAAAAGCCGCCGCGCCAAAGGGTGCGGCGGCCGCTGGCCGGGATAACCCGGCCGCTGCTGGCATCAACCCAGCGGCTTGTGGAACGGATCGAACGGATCCACCGGTTGCTCGGACAACCCCAGCAGCGCGGCCTGGGTGGGGCTGAGCGAAGACGAGTCCAGCGCCAGACCGTGGCTGGACAACGAGGCACCCAGACTCGCCAGCTCTGTCGCGCCAAGGTCCGTGCCGGTGTAGTGCAGTGCCGTGAACCCCAGATCCGCCAGCTCCACTGCAGCCAGATCGGCGTCGCCCAAGCCTGCAATCAAGGCGGCCAGGTCGTCGTCGTTGACTGCCAGTGACACTGCGGTGCCTTCGGCCACCAGGAACTGCGGCAGATCGGACAGGCTGTAGGCCAGCGCGCCGTCGTTCGCGTCGCGCAGCGACACCTCCACCTTCACCACGTCGTTGCTGGCCGCCACAAAGTCTGCACCCAGCGCCACCATGTCGGACAGGCTGGCGTTCAACAGCGCAACACCGTCTGGTCCATCGGCAAAGGCGTTGACCACGATGTCTTGGCCCGTACCACCCTCAGACACGGCCGGCGCAAACTGGACACCGGCATCCGCCAAGGCGTTGGCCAGATCGTCGCTGACGTCGATCAGATCCACGCCCAACGTGGTGAGCTCTTCCTGCAAGCCCGCCAGCGACGCCTTGAGCGCGTCGAGATCAGCAACACCCGCGGCTTGCATACCAGGCAGATCCAACACGGCAGCCGAGGCGGCACTGCCCAACAGGTCATGCACAGCCGCGATCTGCCTGTCGGACAACTGCGCCAGCTGCAGCGGGTTGTTGATCAACACCAGATCCGTGGAGTCGGCAGAGACACCATCCAGTGCTTCGGCCAGATGTGCCAGGTTGCCCGCCTCGACAGACACCGTGACCCCGTCGGAGCTCGGCGCACCCAGTCCGCCATCCAGCAAGATTTCGGTGCCGTCCAGCACCAAGCTGTCCACACCCACCGACTTCAAGTGGCCCAACAGACCATCGAAGTCGCCGACGTCTTCGGCGTCGATGCTGACCGCGACCTGGGCGTCACCGAACAGGTGGCGCAAGTCGTCGGCATTGCCCAGGCTCAGGAAGCTGGTGCCAGTGACGGTGACGTCCAACCCGGTTTCAAACTGGTAGCTGCCACTGTCGGCCAAGTCCACCACCTGGCCAGCATCCAAGGCCAGCGTGTCCATGCCGGCGTCTTGCAGCGCATCCACCAGCGAGCCGAGCGATTCATTGCTCTCGCCCAGCACTTCCAGCAGGTCTTGTGCGCTCAGCTCCACCGACACATCAGCATCACCCAGCAGGGTCGCCATGTTCGCGGCATTGCCCAGGCTCAGGAAGCTGGTGCCGTTGACGGTGACGTCCAACCCGGCTTCCAGGCTGTAGTCGCCGCTGTCGGCCAAGTCCACCACCTGGCCCGCATCCAAGGCCAGCGTGTCCATGCCGGCGTCTTGCAGCGCATCCACCAGCGAGC
>JBBAPL010000100.1:10388-12978 GCA_040400895.1 Aquabacterium sp. | reverse complement strand
GGAAGCTGGTGCCGTTGACGGTGACGTCCAACCCGGCTTCCAGGCTGTAGTCGCCACTGCCGGCCAACTCCACCACCTGGCCCGCATCCAGCGCCAGCGTGTCCATGCCAGCGGCTTGCAGCCAGTCCACCAAAGAGCCCAGCTCCGCGTTGGTCGAAGGCACACCTTCGCTGTATACGCCCTGGATCTGGTTGATGTCCTGCTCGTCGAGCTTCACCGTCACGTCGGCGTTGCCCAGCAGGCGCAAGTTGTTCTCGTTTGCGCCGGCGTGCAGTGCGCGGGTGTTGTCCAGCGTGACGTCCAAGCCGGCTTCGAAGCTGTACTCGCCGCTGGAAGCCAGACGATCCACCCCGTCGACCCCCAGCGCCAGGGTGTCCATGCCAGCGGCCTGTAGCCAGTCCACCAGTGAGCCCAGTTGCTCGTTGGTCGACGGGCCACCGCCGTACACGCCCTCGATTTGGTTGAGGTCCTGTTCGTCAAGCCGCAACGTCACGTCGGCATTGCCGAGCAGGCGCACATTGCCGTCGCTGGCGCCAAAGTGCAACACACGGGTGTTGTTCAGGCTGACGTCCAAGCCGGCTTCCAGGCTGAACTCGCCGCTGGCAGCCAGTTCGTCCAAACTGCCGATGTCCAGCGCGAACGTATCCACGCCTGCGGCTTGCAGACGATTCACGTAGGACGCCAGTTCGTCGTTGGTCCCTTGCGTGACACGGGCGATGTCGGCTTGGCTGAGCGTGAGCGTGACATCGGCGTCAGACAGCAGGGCCGGCAGACGGCCGTCCTCACTCAGCCTCAGCAACCGCGTGCCGCCATGCGCGGTGATGTCGGTTCCAACAAAGTCGAATCCGTTGTCGTCGAGGTCGAGCACCTCGCCCGACGACACCCGTTCGCCATTCAGCGCCTCAACCCCATCGACGCCCGCGTTCTTGCCCTGCAAGTCGGTGAACGTGAAGGCTTTGTTGCTGCCGATGAAGGAGACGGTGACCACCTGCTCGGTGCCGTCTGCCGCCACAGCGACGAAGCTGTCGCTGTAGGTGAAGCCGGGTTCCAGGTCGACGTGGCCAGGGTAGAGCGTGTAGGTCCAGCTGCCGTCCTCGTCGAGCGTGAAGTAGCCGTGGCCCTCCTCGCCCTCGGTCTCTTCCTGCACGACAAATGCGTTGTCGGGGCCATCCACGTCGTCTGAAGTCAGCTGACCGGATGTGCCGGGGTGCTCTTCGATGTCCAACACCACGTCAGTGACACCGTCGATGAACGCCCCGTCATTGCTGCCGATGATCCTGACCGTGACTTCGATCGCCGTGCCATCAATCGTGTAGAACGTGAAGCTGTCGGTGTACTCGACGCCCGGTTCAAACTCGTCGAGATCGGAGTACGTGGTGTAAGTCCACGACCCATCCTCATCGATGCTGAAGACGCCGTAGCCGTTGTCGCCCTCGGCGTCTTCCTCAACTTCGAACCGGTCGTCTTCACCGTCAACGTCAACCGCCTCCAACTCGCCAGACGCGGTGAGCACCCGATCGGTGCCCTGGTGCTGCATCCGCAGCGCGACGGCAACGTCCGTCTCGTAGATCGTCGCGCCGGTATCACCGGTGACCACCGTCGCATCATTCGTTCCCACCAGCTTGACGGTGACCAGCTTCTCGGTGCCGTCAGCGGCCCTGGCCTTGAAGGAGTCGATGCGACTCTCACCGGCGGCGAGGTAGTCAGATTCGTTGTCGGAGTAGTAAGTCCACTTGCCGTTCGCGTCGATGCTGAACGTGCCGAAGCCATTGCTGCCGAGCACAGTTTCGGCGATGAAGAGATTCGGCTGACCATCCACGTCCGTGGACGTGAGTTGGCCACCGGTATTCACCACATCGTCGGGCTCAACAAGCTCTTTTTCGACTTCCCCGCCGATGACGGCCGCATCGTTCGTGCCGGTGATCTTGACCGTGATCACCTGCCGGGTGCCGTCGGCCGCCTCCACGGTGAACGTGTCGGTGTGGCTCTGGCCTTCGGCCAATTCGTTGTACGCGCTGCTGGCGACGAACGTCCACTTGCCTGCTGCGTCGATGCTGAACTTGCCGTATTGGCCCGCGACGTCGGTCTGCTCCTTGAACAGCGCCGTGCCGTCCACGTCCACCGACGTCAGTTGACCGCCCGTGCTCAACGCGGCATTGGTCTCGGCCAGCGTGACGCTGGTGTCGCCGCTGATCACGGCTGCGTCATTGCTGCCGGTGATCGTGACCGTGACCACACGCTCGGTGCCGTCAGCCGACTTCACCGTGAACGTGTCGGTCAGCGTGCCGCCCACGTTGAGCGCGTTGACAGCGGCGTTGCCGTTGTTGAGCGTGTAGACCCACACCCCGGCTGCCGTCACGGTGTACGTGCCGTACCCGCCGGTCGTGGCCGTGGCCGTGTTCACCGCCTGGAATGCGTTGGCCGTGTTGTCCACGTCGCTGGCCGTCAGCGTGCCCGTGGCCGTCGTCGTGTCTGCGTCCTCGGCCACCGTCCCGGCGTCCGTGCCGCTGATCACCGCCGCGTCGTTCGTACCGTTGATCGTGACCGTCACCACACGCTCGGTGCCGTCAGCCGACTTCACCGTGAACGT
>JBBAPL010000100.1:0-10288 GCA_040400895.1 Aquabacterium sp. | reverse complement strand
TGGCCTCGTTGTCCACGTCGCTCGCCGTCAGCGTGCCCGTGGCTGTCGTCGTGTCCGCGTCTTCGGCCACCGTCCCGGTACCCGCCCCGCTGATCACCGCCGCGTCATTGGTGCCGACGATGGTGATGATGATCGCCTTCTCGTTGCCCTCGGCATCGAGAGCGACAAAGCTGTCCGTGTGCCTCTCGCCCTCGGCGAGCTCATCAAACGCGCTGTCGGCCGTGTACGTCCACTTGCCGTTCTCGTCGAGTCTGAACGTACCGAAGAAGCCTTTTTCGCTTTGCGCGATGAACAGGACGACGTTGCCGTCGGCGTCGGTGGACGTCAGCGTCCCCTGGGCCTGGAGGGGCGCATTCGTCTCATTCTCAGACACCAGTCCGCCACCGGTGATCACCGTCGGCGTCGCGCCGACTCCAGCCTCCTGCTCGGCCTCGGCCAGGGCGCTGAGAAAGCTCACCAGCTCGGCAGCAGCATCGGCCGCTGACAAGGTGACGGTCTTGGCGATACTGTCCGAGAGCAATGCCGCCGACTTCGCCAGCAAAGTGTTGATGCTGTCCAGCGAGGCCTGGGCCGCAGCCACAATCGCCGGATCGGTCGAGTTGAGGGCGGCATAAACACTGGCCAACCCGTCGTAGGCCTTGGCGATCGACGCGAGCACGGCGTCGATCTGCGCATTCATGACCGCCGCGACCTCCGCGGAGAGCAGCCCATCACTGACCAGTTGGTCCAGGGCCCCGCGCACCAGGTCGCTCAGCGACAGCGTGGCGCCAGCGCTGGCCTGCGCCTGCGCCTGCGCGTGCTGGAAATCCAGCACAAACTTCATCAGTGCGCCCTGTGACTGCGCCGTCGACTCGAGAAGCTGCGATCCCACGGAACCAGCGACCTTGAGGAATGCCGCTGCGCCCCCGCCAGCCGCCGTGGTCAGCGCATCCAGCGCTGACAGCAGCTGCGCGTTGGCCGAGGCCACCTCCTGCCCAGCCAGCAAACCCGCCTTGAGCGCTGTCGGGTAATCAAACTGCAGCAGGTCCAGCTCAGCACTGTTGATGCCCAGCGTGGCCTTCAAAGCCGCCTGCGACAAACCAGGCGTCAGGGCCAACACCGTCGACAGCAAGGAAACCACGCCAGCGGTCGCATCACCACCAGCGAAATAGCGTGCCGTCAGCGCATGGCCATCGCTGCCCAAGCCACCGGCCTCCACCATCACGCGACCGTCAGCCGCACGTGCGAACCCAGCCAGCATGAACTTGCCGTCGGCACCCACCAGCGTCCAGACTTCACCCGCGTCGAAAACGCCGTTGCCGTTCGCGTCGTAAAACGCACGCACACCGGCGAAGTTGCCACCAACCACCTTGCCTTCGAAACCAGAAGGCCCAGGGGGAGGCGGCGGGGGCGGGGGTGCCGGCGGCGGGGGCGGGGGTGCCGGCGGCGGGGGCGGAGGAGCCGGCGGCGGCGGCGGCGCCACAGGCGACCCGCCCGAGGCCACCACCCCAATCAACCCGACCGCCCCGACCAACGCGAGAATTGCCCCCTCGCCACCCAAGGCGGCGACACCAGACGCCGCACCTTCCACAGCAGCGCCACCCTCGGCTGCTGCACGCGCCTCAACCGGGGGCGGAGCCTCCGTCGGCACAGGCACCTTGTCATTCGCCGCCACCTGCACACCAGCCTCTGGCAGCGCTTCGTCGGCCACGTCAGCCGATGCCGCTCCGCTCGCGTCCTGCGCAGGGTCGCCGCCTGCGCCAGCGTCATCACCTGCCGGCATGCCCGACGAAACCATGCCCTCCGGGGCGGCTACCGCCAACGGCAAGTCCGCAATCGGCTCCACCACAGCCCCATCGGGGCGCACGGCATCGCGGGCCGCCTGGGCCAAGGCGGCCGCAGGCGCCAGGGCGGCCAAGACCTGAGCAGCAGTCGAGGCTGATCCGGCCTTGGTCTTGCGGCCGAGCTTGGCGGTGGTGGATGCGGTTTTTTTGGTCACGGCGGTTTTTGTGAGACTTGGAACAAATGAGGAGTGCCCGAATGGTAGCAGCACTAACATTTACTTTACGTTGTTTATTACGGTTAGTCTGTTTACATTGCTTAGCATGCAAACGCAAAACGACCAAGACTTGCCTGCCGCGGGGCCCGGTCCGTCCGGCCGTGGCAAGGGGCTTCGTGGCAAGGTGCACCGCATGCTGGCGCACCCGTCAGGCAGAGGTTGGCGCATCGACCCCTGGCTGCATTGGCTGATCCTGGCCAACGTGGCAACGCTCTTGCTGGATCTGGTTCCGGCGCTGCAGAACAGCCTGCGCGGCGGGATCACTGCGCTGGAGCGGGTGTCGATGCTGGTGTTCTGCACTGAATACCTGCTGCGCGCCTGGCTGGCGCCAGAGGACCCGCGCTTCCAAGGCATGCGCCATGCACGCCTGCGCTACCTCTGCAGCCCGCTGGCGTTGGTGGACCTGGTGGCGCTGCTGCCCTTCCTGCTGCCAGGCATCTTGTCGTCCGACCTGATGGGCCTGCGCGCGCTGCGCGTGCTGTCAGCACTGAAGTGGCTGCGCGTGATCAAGCCGGCACTGGCTGACTTCCGGGATGCCAACCAGGGCCGCAGCAAGCGCCAGATGGTGCATGCGCTGGTGTTCCCCAGTCCGCACGGCGGGCAGTTGCACGCGGCCTTCGACCACCTGATCGTGGGCTGCGTGCTGGTGTCGGTGGTGTGTGTGTTGCTGGAGTCGGTGCACGCCATCCAGCAGGCCTGGGCCCTGGAGCTGCATCTGCTGGACGCCTTGACGGTGCTGGTGTTCACCGTGGAATACGGCCTGCGGCTGTATGCCTGCGTGGAGCAGCCCGGCTTTGCCCATCCCGTGACCGGGCGCCTGCGGCACATGAAGACGCCCTCGGCCCTGATCGACCTGGTGTCCATCCTGCCGTTTCTGCTGGAGCTGCTGGTGCACCACCTGCTGGACCTGCGCTTCATGCGCGTGTTCCGGCTGCTGCGCCTGCTCAAGCTCACCCGCTACACCGGCGCCACCGACACGCTGAAGCGTGTGATCGTGCGTGAGAGCCCGCTGCTGGGGGCGGCCGCCTTCGTGATGCTGCTGCTGGTGGTGCTGATGGCCAGCCTGGGCTACTTGTTCGAGCATGAGGCCCAGCCCGACAAGTTCGAGAACATCCCGCAGTCGATCTACTGGGCGGTGATCACGCTCGCCTCGGTGGGCTATGGCGACATCGCTCCGGTCACGCCGATGGGCCGGGTGGTCACCATCGTTCTGGCGCTGCTGGGCATTGGCATCTTCGCCATCCCGGCCGCGCTGTTGTCATCGGCCTACACCGACCAACTGCGCATCGAGCGCGAGGCACTGAAGAACGAGCTCTACAACATGCTGGCCGACGGCACCATCTCGCCTGACGAGGCCGACATCGTGGCCCGCGAGGCGCGGCGCCTGCACCTGAGCGACAGCGACGTGGCCCTGCTGACCGAACGGGCCCGACGCGAGCGGCAGTTGGCCGAAGACACCAGCGACATGCCGCTGCACCGCGTGGCGGCCGAGCCCCGCCTGGCGGTCGAGCATTACAAGCAGCTGCTGGGCCACATCCGCCAGTTGGGGTGTCTGGGCGATGCGGACCGCTTTCTGGCCGCGGGCACGCAGGGTGGCCGCCTCACCGACCATGAATTGGCGGTGTGGCACCACATCCAGCAGACCATGCCGGCACAGGCGGCGGACAGCGGCGCCCCGGATGCCGCCCCACCAGACGCCACCAGCCGACCTTGACGGACCTGGCCTGGCCAGCGTGGACCAGGCGCCTGATGGAATGGCTGCAGCGCTGCCGCGGGCGTGGCGCCGATCAGCGGGCGCGGGGCTCGGCCAACCGCAGGAAGGTCTTCCTCGGCCGGTCCTGGGTTGACGGCGGTGCGGGGGCCACCGCATCACCCCGCGGTGGAATCACCAGCAGCCGCCGCGGCTTGATGATCACCGCGGTCCGGTTGATGAACCGCTGGCCGCCCTCTTCCGTCGGTGCGGCCGGTTGCACCAGCTGTGGTTCGGGTTCGCTCGCGCTCTGGGCCGCTGGGCTCCTGCCCTCACAGGGGCTCAGCGCGACACGCACGCTGGTGTAGGCAGACGGGTCCGGTGGTGCCTCCAGCATGCGCTGCAATTCCGCCACCGCCATGCCCGCGATGTGCATGCGCCGATGACCCCGCAACAGGAGCAACTGCTCCCCCTGCACCGCCACGGCCACCAATTCAGTGCCGATCTGGCCGTGGCAGGCCACGCGAAACCCGCGCTCCATCCAAGAGGTGTGGAAGGTGCGGAAGTTGGATGGCAGCAGGGTCAGTGTCACCCGGCCATCGCTGGGGCGCCGGGGCTTGCGCAGTGTCACGGTCATGGCGGAAGTCACCACTGTCTGGTGGGTAAGGGTGGAAGATGGGGGGCGGTCAAGGGCTTGCTGGGGCAGGTGCATCAGTGCAGCCAGGGCTGCAGCGCGTCCATGGCTGCATCGGCGGCGTCGGCTGCGTGCAGCGCTGGCGCGCTGGATGCCTCCGGGCCCGTCGGCAGGCGTGTTGCCAGCCACAGCTGCAAGTCGTCGCACTGCCGCCATGGCACGTCCAGGACGATCATGTGCAACCGGTGGAGGGTCAGCATCGCAGCCAGTGGCACGAGGCATTGCAGCGACCCCACGCTGGCGGCTGTCAACGCGGTGTCCCCCGCCGGGCTGGGCACCAGGATCAGGCTGAATCGGTGGGCCGGCCAGATCAGCAGGCGCCCACCACCGGTGTCGATGTGGCGCAGGGCCAGGCCCAGCCGTTGCAGGCGGCCAGTCACCGCCTCCATCTGCAACGCGGGCACGGCCAGGCATGCCTGTCTGCGCTGGGGCAGCAGCCTGCCTGCCGATTGCAGATCCTGCAGCGTGCTGAGCACAGGCCAGGCAGCAAGCCCCGCCGACACCAGCGCCTGCATGGCCTGCTGCAACGCGTCCTGCGGCGTGATGTCCGGCGGCGGTGGCGGCGCACCCGCCGTGGCCTGCTGAAGCGACAGCAAGGCCGACACCAGCGGCGCGGCGGTGTCAGGCTGCGGCCCGGCCAGCAGCAGAAGCGCATGGTCGATGCCCGCGGCCAGCACTGCATATTGGACCTGCATCTGCGCCTGCAGCCACCGGCGCTGCTGCGGCAGCAGAGATGTGCTGCGGCGCATGGACATCCAGGCCGCCAGCGGTTGCTCCCGACGCGCCAGCGCCTGGCCCAGCAGGTAGTGGCCGGCAGCGTGGTCAGGCATCACCTCCAGCAGGCGGCGCAGGTCCAGCTCTGCCCGCCATGGCTGACCGGTGTCCAGCGCCCTGCGGGCCTGGTTCAGCAGGCCGGGCTGCAGCTCGGGCAGGGGCCTGGGCAGCGGCTGCAGCGGCTGACAGCGCAAGGCCAGCGTCAACTGCGCCAGCTGTGGGTCAGAGCGGTCCACAGCCAAGGTCGGCAGCAGGGGCTGCAGCGCCGTTGCGCTGCCGCTGGACGGGCAGTCCGCGGGCAGGCCCAGGTGGGCCGCCAGGGCGGCCACCCAGGTCAGCGGCGCCTGGCACAGCCCCTCGAAGGGCATGGCGAGGATGTCCGCGCCATACAGCCGCTGCCAGTGCGCCACCAACCGCTGCTGGTCCACCCATTGCGCGCCGATCCATTGCAAGCGCTGCATCCACGCCAGTTGCCCGCTGCGGGGCAAGGTCTCGTTGGCGTGTAGCGACAGCGCCTGCGCATACGGCTCGCGGCAGCACCAGACGATGCGCGCGCGTGGAAAGATCAGCTTGATGAAACCGATGTGTTCGGCACGGCTGCCGACATCGGCGAACCGGGTCGCACCCGGCGCGGCCATGGCCATGGCCTGCAGCCACCGGTTGGCGATGCGCCCGGCGTCTTCCGGAACGATCTCATCCACGCAGTCGGGATAGGCGCGAACGATGCCCATGCCGCGGTCCTGCAGTGCCACCCGGCCAATCTCGGCGGCAACCATCCCCTCGTCATCCAGCACATGCAAGCCCGGGAAGGTCCGCAGCACGGCCTGCACTGCCGCCTGTCCGGCCTCAGGCAGACCAACGACGAAGACCGGTGCCAGGCTGTGGCAGCCCCAGCCCGACCAGGCGTCCACACGCTGGCGTGTGAAGGTGGCCAGCACGTCGTCCACCCGGGCGCGGTGGGCTGTCGGGCGCCAGGCCTGACTGGCGCCAGCCGCCAGCGCGGCGGCGGCGTCCAGGTGCGCCAGCCCCGGGCGCTGCGCACCCTGGCGCAGCGCGGCCGCGCCCAGCGCCATGTGCAGACACTGCCGCAGCTCAGGCGCGAGCGACCCGGCGGCCAGGCGCAGCACCAACGCGGCCTGCAGTGCAGCGTCGTCTGGCAGCGGCCGCAGGGCCACCACCACCAGGCCGTGCTGCAGCGCTGCCAGTTCCACCGCATGGCTGAGGGTGTCGACGGCCTCGGTCACCCGACCCTGGCGCAGCAGCAACTCGCCCAACTCCCAACGCGGCAGCCACCAACCGCCTGCCGCCGCACAGGCTTGCTGAAGATACCGCGTGGCCGGGACCACCCGGCCCAGCTGGCGCTGCACCGCGCCCATGGCGACCAGTGCCCAGGCCCTGTCCTCGCCCGACGCTGCCGTGGCGCACAGGCTGGCCGCATCGACCTCACGCAGCACATCCGCACCATGCTGTTCGGCGTTGGCCAGCAACACCGCGAGCCTGACCTGGGCCGATGCACAGCCGCCCGCGGCAGCGCCGCGCCGGCGCAGCACTCGCACGCCCGCCGCGCGCCGGCCGACCAAGCACAGCAGCTCAGGCATGCGCATGTCCAGGCGCTTCATCTCGCGCGCATCCAGCCGGTTGCAGGCATCGGTCCAGCCGGCTTCGATGGCATCGTCCTGCCCCAGCCAAGCCAGCGCATGCAGCGCCGCCCATGTGCTGTCAGCCGTTCGTGCAGACATGGCCCAGGCTTGGGCCATCGACACGGCATCGGCGTGCCGGCCGGTCTGCACCAGGCACTGCAACTGAACCGCCCGGCTGGCCGGCTCCAGCAGGTCACTGCACACCAGGCGGCCCGCCAGGGCGTTGGCGGATGCCAGGTCGCCACAGACCAGCGCGGCGCGCGCCCGGTCGGCATCATCACCGCAGGGCGGGCGCCCACGCGGGCTTTGCACCGCCTGTGCATGCACCGCATCCCACAGCCGCAGGGCGCCAGCGTGATCACCCAGCCGCTGCGTGGCGCGTGCCCGCCACACCAGCGCAATGCCCTGCACCCATGGCGGCAGCGCCGCCGCGTGCAGCCTGGGCAGCGCCTGACGGTGTGCACCCAGCAGACACAGCATCATCCCGACAAGCAGTTGCTCGTCCTGCCCGCGCAGCAACTCGGCTTCGTCCGGCCAATCCGCCTCATGCGGCACGGCGGCGACCGCCTCACGCTGGCGTGCCAGCCAGACCGCCACCAGCCGATGCGCAAAGTCCAGCGGCGTCTCGTCCGCGCGCACGTCGTCAAGTGCACGCTGCAATGCGTCGTCGGTGGCGTGCACCTCATGCAGCAAGGCCGCACAGTGCAGCAACCAGTCTTCGAGAATCTGCTCAGGCATGGACAGTCATCCGCGCGATCCACAAACCACACGTGCCGCTCGACCCATCCGGAGACAGATTGCGTCAGGCACATAACGTTTTTACATCGTTTTATCTCTTAAACGTAGTTTACAGTTTTTACAGCCACAAAACTGAAATGTTTGCGGTCGCAAATGCGCCCAGCGCCGCACGCAGACGCCCGACGATCAGCGTGCCGGCGGGATCCAGGTCGATGGCCAGGCACGGTGGGGATGGGCGGCCTCGGGCTGGCGGCTGGCCAAGCGCTCATCCAGCAGCGTGGCCGCATGCAGCACGGCCCGCTGCGCGTCGTGCAGTGCATCGGCGTCTTCGCCCAGCGGGCGCACACGGCATGCCAGCTCGCACACCCGGTCGCCATCGCACAGCAGCAAGTGGGTGGTGCAGCCTTCGAGGTAGCGGTGCACCAGCCAGCTGCCGGCGAACATGACCGCCACGCCCAGACCCAGGCCCAGGTGCCCCCCGGGCGCCAGCCATGCCAGGCAGGCGCCCGACAGCGACAGCGCCCAGCCACCGACGAAGCGGACCACCGAGCCCCTGCGCTCCTCGACCAGCGCCCGCGTGGTGGAGGTGATCGGCAGCAACTGCGGCTTATCACCCCCGGTCGAGACGCCATGCAGGCCGATCACCAGCGTATCTGTCACGAAGAGCACAGGCCCGGGCAGATCGCCGCCGGCCGCCTCGGTCAGCGGCATGGCCGACAGGCGCACAGCGCACGTTCCGTGGTGGCGTCACTCATGCTGCGCGGCGCGGTCGCTCCAGCAGCCAGGTGGCGATCTCGCGACCGGTCTCGGCGATGACGCCCACGTACTCCCCCCGCAGCTCCGGATGCAACTGCCCACCCGCATGCAGCTCGGCGTACACCAGTTCGGTGTACTCGGCCAAGCGCAGCGCGCCGGCAAACCTGGCGGCCATCGCGAAAGATTCCAGCGGCAACAGCGCCAGCGCGACGGGCATGCCGTACAGGCTGGTCAGCAGGTCCACATGGTCGACCATGGCAGCAAGAAAGGTGAATGCGACGAAGTGCTGGTCGATGACCTGGCCCGACACCCAGTCGTGCATGGCGGACGGGTCGAACATCGGCGCTGGCGCAGTCGGTGGCCGCGGCCTTGCCAGCCCCAGGGCAGGCACAGGCGGGGGCAGGCGCTGCCCCAGGGCCTGCGCCAGAGCGTGCGCATCCACCACCTTGCAATACACCTCGCTGGCACCCGCCAGGCGGGCCAGCGAGGCGCCCAGCACATCCCCGGCGCCGATGCAGGCGATGAGCCAACAGTGTGCCCCGCCAGGGCTGGCGCGCAGCGCCCGAAGCCACGCGAAGCCGTCGGTGTCGCGCGGGCGGAAGGCAACGACCAGCAGATCGAAGCGCTCCGCCTGCAGCGCTGTCAGCAGCGCTTGGGCCGAGCTGAACACCTGAGCGTCCACGTGGGCGGGCAATGCCTGCTGCAGCCAATGGCACCAACTGTCGGCGGGCTCGAAGATCGCCACGCGCAGGCCCGCCACGCAGGACGGCAACACGTCAGTTGGCTGCAACACGGACTGAACTCGCATAGGCGGCGATTGAAACAGGACGGGTGAGGGTAACATTATTTCTATCGTATTATGCAGTTAACTCTTTTTTATAGGCAGAAATGGCATCAGCAGGTGGAGTAGGAGCGACGCGCATCGGCCATGCCAGAACGGTCTTTGGTCAACACCATGCAAGCTGATGCAAGTTTGGTGGGGTACCGGTTCGTAGCATCCAGGCTGAGATTCAACGATCCGCCAACGCAGCCCTGGCACATGGGCTGTGCGACACCGCCGGATGCCCATGAAGACCTTCACGCTGAACCTGCGCGCCCAGCCCCGAGACTGGAGCCTGATCGACGATGCGGCCCACACCGTGGGCAAGAGTCTGGCCGACTTCATGCTCGAGGCCGCCTGGGAAAAGGCACGGTCGGTGCGCAACAACGGCCAGGTGCAGCTCAAGCAAACCAAGAGCGACCAGGTGGCTTTCGTCCTCGACAGCGAGCAATTCGTGAAGTTCGTGGCCCAGCTCGACGCCCAGCCCGGCCTGAATCCGGCGGTGCGCCGCCTGGCAAGCACCACCGCCTGCTGGGAGCCCAAGGCCGCCCCGCGATGACACGCCAGTACCGCAGCCCGGAGCCGATCCAGGCGCGCCACCGGGTGGAAGAGTTCAGCTGCGGCGACACCCAGCTCGACGACTGGCTCAAATCGCAGGCCCTGTCCAGCCAGCAGGGGCGGCGGCGCTGCACCTACGTGGTGGTCGACGAGGAAGACTGCGTGCGTGGTTACTACACCCTGGTCGCCGGCGGGGTCAGCTTTCAAGCCGCCACCGGGGGGGCACGCCGCAACATGCCTGATCCGGTGCCGGTGATGGTGATGCCGCGCATCGCCGTGGACCAGACCTCGCGTGAAGACGGCCTGCCCGTGTCCATGCTCAAGGACGTGATCGAACGCGTGGACGCGTTGGCCCTGCACGGCGGCGTGCGGGCGCTGCTGGTCTATGCGCTGGAAGACCGCAGCAAGTCCTTCTACGAGCGCTACGGCTTCCGCCCCACGGTGGTCGACCCCAAGGTGCTGGCGCTGCGCCTGCCGGCGATGGCCCTGTGACCCGGTGACCCGCCTGAGCGCCTGGCAGCGCCTGCGACGCCACGGTCTGGTGCTGGCCGCCCTGCTGCTGGCCGCGGTGCTGCCGGCG
>JBBAPL010000099.1:0-19882 GCA_040400895.1 Aquabacterium sp. | reverse complement strand
GCCGCGCGCCAGGGCTTCTGTCAGCACGCCCATGGCCAGCAGGTCGGAGCTGCAGAACACTGCATCCACATCGGGCTGGCGCGCCAGCAGGTCGGCCAGCCCGTCGCGGCCCCGCTGCAGCGTGGTCGGCGTGGGCACCTGCGCCACCGCCACCGGCGACAGCCCCAGGGTGCGGGCGGTGGCGCAGAAGGCGTCGCTGCGGCGGCAGGCCCGCTCGTCATCACCCGTCACCACGCCAAACCGTTGCCGGCCACGGGCATGCAGGTACAGCGCCACCGACTGCCCCACCTCGCTGTGCGAGAAGCCCACCAGCATGTCGATCGGCGTGGGCGTCAGGTCCCAGGTCTCGACCACCGGGATGCCCGAGCCCAGCAAGCGCCGCCGGCCCTCGGCCGAATGCAGGATGCCGGTCAGCACGATGCCGTCGGGCCGGCGACCGATGATGGCTTCCAGCAAGGCGTCCTCCCGGTCGCCGCTGTAGCCGGCCTGGCCCAGCATCAGCTGGTAGCCGTGCTCGGCCAGCGCCTCGGTCAGCGATTGCACCGTCTCCAGGAACACCAGGCCCGAGATCGTGGGCACCACCGCGGCCACCAGCTTGCTGCGGGTGGACGCCAGTCCGCCGGCCAGCAGGTTGGGCACGTAACCGGTGCGGGCCACCGCATCCGTGACCCGCTTGCGCACGTCGTCCGACACCTGCTGCGGTGTCTTGAGCGCACGCGATGCGGTGATCGGCGCCACGCCCGCCAGCCGGGCCACGTCATGCAGGGTGACGGCTCCGCTGCCGCGGCGGCTGCGCTTGGGTGGCGGTGGGGCCTGGGTCATGGCCGATTCTAGGCAGATGGCAGCGCTACCACTGCGATGTCAACGCCTGGGGCCTGCCCTGCGGGCCCGCCAGCCGCTGCCGGTCAGGGCTTGACGTAGCGGTGTGTGAAGCGGTCGGATTCGCCGATCGCCACGAACCGGGCGCGGTCCACATCCCCGCCACGCAGCGTGGGCGGCAGCGACCACACGCCGTTGGGGTGGTCCTTGGTGTCTTGCGGGTTGGCATTGACCTCGCTGCGCGCATCCAGCCGGAAGCCGGCTGCCGCCGCCCGCTCGACCATCAGCGCCTCGGTCACATAGCCGTTCTTGGCGATCCAGTCGGTCGACTTGCCGGGTGGCGCGCGGTGCTCTTCCACCCCCAGCACGCCACCGGGCTTGAGCACCGCAAACGCGGCCTGCAGCGTGGCATCCAGGTGGTTGGCCTCGATCCAGTTGTGCACGTTGCGGAAGGTCAACACCAGGTCGGCACCGCCGGGCGGAGCGATGTCGGCAAAGCGCGGCGAGCGCGGCATCAGGCCCACCTGCACCTGGCTGTAGAGCGCCGGCTCGCGTGCCAGCTTGGCGTCGAAGCCCTGGCGGCTGCGGCGGCGGTACTCGCTGGCATCGGTGGCCGATTCATGCGCCGCGTACATCCGGCCGGTGTCGCGCAGATAAGGTGCCAGGATCTCGGTGAACCAGCCGCCGCCGGGCGACAGCTCGATCACCTGCTGATGGGGTGCCAGGCCGAAGAAGCGCAGCATCTCGTACGGGTGGCGGGCGGCGTCGCGCGCACGGTTGGCCGCGCTGCGGTGGGTGCCGGCGATGGCGGCGCGCAGGCGTGGGTCGTCGGCCGCAGCGGATTGCAGTGCGCAGCCGGGCAGGCAGGCCGACAGCATGGCGGCGGTGAAGCCGCGGCGTTGCAGCGTGTGGAGCATGGTGGATCCTTCAGCGTCGGTGGGGGCGGGGGGCGACGCAGCGCCGCTCACACCCGGGTGACATGGGTGGCAGGCAGCCGCCCATCGTTCCAGCGGCCGCCCAGCGCGCGCTCGATCTGCGCGGCCAGTTGCAGCAGCAGGCCGTCGTTGGCCTGCTTCGCCTGGAAGTGCAGGCCCAGCGGCAGGCCGTTGTCTTGCCAGCCCAGCGGCAGCGACACCCCCGGGATGCCGCACAGGTTGGTCAGCGGCGTGTAGGCGAAGCTCTTCCACAGGTTGTGGAACCAGTCCAGCACCGACGGGTTGGTGCTGGTGGTCAGGGTTTCGGTGGTGCCGATGCGCGGTGTGGGCAGCGCGGTGATCGGCGTCAGGATGACATCCCAGTCCTCGAAGAAGGCACCGAAGCCACGCGCGGTGGTGTTGAACACCGCCTGCATCTGCGCCCGCTCACTGAAGCTGGTGCCGATGCCGGCCTGCCAGATGCGGATGTTGATCGGCTCGATCAGGTCAGGCGGCGGCTCGGCCAGGCCACGCGCGGCCAGCATGTTGGCGATCGTCTGGGCAAAGTTGCTGATGTAGCAGGTGGTCTGGGCGGCGAAGGCGGCCTCGTAGTCCACCGCCGGCAGCGCCCAGTCGACCTGGTGGCCCAGGCCTTCCAGGAAGCGGCCGACGCGGGTCAGCTCGTCGACGAAGTGGGGCGTGGCGCTGTAGGCGCCCCACTGGTGCGACAGCGCGATGCGCAGCCGCCCGGGGTCGCGCTGGATCAGCTGGGTGTACGGCTCGGCCGGCATCCAGTAGGGCATGAACTCGCCCGGCGCGCCGCCCCGGCAGTGGTCGATGAAGGCGGCGGTGTCGCGCACCGTGCGGCTCTGGCAGCCCTGGGTCGACACCAAGCCGGTCAGGTCGGACAACTTGGGCGCGATCGACAGCACACCGCGTGACGGCTTCAGCCCGATGTTGCCGTTGGCCCCGGCCGGGATGCGGATGGAGCCGCCACCATCGGTGGCATGCGACAGCGGCAGCACGCCCGCAGCCACCGCGGCCGACGTGCCGGCGCTGCTGCCCAGCGTGGTGTAGCCGGTGTCCCAGGGGTTGCGGGTGATGTAGACGGCCGGGTTCTCGGCCGACGAGCAGACGCCGAATTCGGGCGTGGTGGTGCGGCCAACCAGGTTGAGGCCGGCGCGGCGCAGTTGGCTGGTGAGAAAGCTGTCTTCGGTGGCGCGGTTGCCGCGCATGAACAGCGAGCCCATCTCCTGCAGCCGCCCCGCCATCGTCGGGCCCAGGTCCTTCATCAGGAAGGGCACGCCGGCGAAGAAGCCGTCGGGGTCGGCGCCGGCAGCCACCGGATCGGCCACCGCGTCGTCGAACAGCTCGACCACCGCGCTGAGCTGCGGATTGACCTTGGCCACGCCGGCTGCCACCTGGGCCGCCAGCTCAGCCGCCGTCACATTGCCTTGACGCACCCGCGCCGCCAGGGCCACCGCGTCGTGCGCGGCCCATTCGTCCCACCCCATGGCCAGTGTCATGTCACCCGCATCCGGAAGCGCAGCGCCGGCACGGCGCCGCTGTCAGGGCAGTCTAGGGCAGACGTGCAGGCGCTCAATTCACCTGGCGCTCACGCCCCTCCCAGTACGGCGCGCGCAGCGACCGGCGCAGGATCTTGCCGGTGGGGTTGCGCGGCAGCTCGGGGATCACGTCCACCGTCTTGGGCACCTTGAAGCCGGCGATGCGCTCACGCGCCCACGCGATCACGCTGGCCGGGTCCACCGTGTGGCCGGGCCTGGGCACGACCACCGCCTTCACCGCCTCGCCCCAGGTGGCGTCGGGCACGCCGATCACCGCCACGTCGGCCACGTCGGGGTGGCCGTAGATGGCGTTCTCCACCTCGGCGGGATAGACGTTCTCGCCGCCGCTGATGATCATGTCCTTCACCCGGTCGTGGATGTAGACATAGCCGTCGGCGTCCATGTAGCCGGCGTCGCCGGTGTGCACCCAGTTGTCGGCGGTCTTGGTGCGGGCGGTGGCCTCGGGCTGCTTCCAGTAGCCCAGCATGTTGTTGGACGACCGGGTGACGATCTCGCCCACCTCGCCGGTGGCCACGGTCTGGCCGTCGGCGCCGACGATCTTCACCTCCACGCCGGGCGACGGCCGGCCGGCGGCACGCATGCGCGGGCTGCCGTTGGGGTCGTGGTCTTCGGGCGGCAGGGTGACGACGGTGCCGGTGGTCTCGGTCATGCCGTAGGCCTGCAGGAACTGGCAGCCGAAGGCCTGCACGCATTGCTGCAGCAGCGCCAGCGGAATGGGCGCGGCGCCGTAGAAGATGTACTTCAGGCGGCTGAAATCGGTCTTCGCGCAGCGCGGGTGGTTCACCAGCATCTGCAGCGCCGCCGGCACGGCGAAGAAACGGGTCACACCCTCCTTCTCGATCGCATCGAAGCAGCCATCGGGGGTGAACTCGGCCATCACGCAGCCGCACACGCCGCCGGCCAGCGCCATGAAGCCCAGCCCGGTGCCGCCGATGTGGGCACAGGGCATGGCCACCATCACCACCTCGTCGCCGGCAAAGAACGCCCAGGGCAGGCCGGCCTGCTGGGCATGGCGGCGCAGTCCGAACAGGTTGCGGTTGCACAGCTCCACGCCCTTGGGGTTGCCGGTGGTGCCCGAGGTGTAGAGCTGCAGGATGGCGTCCTCCTGCCCGCTGGCGGTGAAGGGCGCCGGCGTGGTGCCGTCGATCCAGGCCCAGGCCTCGTCGGCCGAGAAGATGCGCTGCACCAGCGGCAGCTGCGGCGCCATGGCGCGTGCGTCGTCGGCAAAGCCGTCGCCGGCAAACAGCAGCTTGCTCTCGGTGTCGTGCACGATGTAGCGCCGTTCGGGCGCGGCCAGGCGCCAGCCCACCGGCGCCATCACCACGCCGATGCGGGCTGCGCCGAACAGCAGGGTGAAGTACAGCACCGCGTTCTTGCCCAGCCAGGCGATGCGGTCGCCCTTTTTCAGTCCAGCGGCCAGCAGTGCGGTGGCCACCCGCTGGGTGCTGGCATCCAGTTCGGCAAAGTCGATGCGACGCTCACCGACCATGGCCGGTCGCTGCGGCCGGTCGGCGGACCAGTGGCGGATGAAGGCGTCGATGGTCAACAGTTCAGGCGTGTCCATGGGGGTGGCACCGGAAGGATGGGGATGGCCCACTCTAGCGACCGGTGGCGGCCAGCGGCCCCGGGACCATCCCGCAAACGGCATCCTGTGTCGCATCGGAGACGCGCGCCCCACCAGGCCAACGCGCGGGCGAGAATCGATCGATCCTCCTGCCAAGCCCGCCATGACCACCTCCACGCCCGTCCACCCGTCCACCGGCACCGAAGGCAGCTTCGATGCCGGCAACGTGGTGCTGCAGTCCGGCCGCACCTTCCGCAACATGCGGCTGGTCTACAAGACCTTCGGCACACTGAATGCCGACAAGTCCAACGCCATCCTCTACCCCACGTCGTACGCGGCCCAGCATGACGACATCGCCCACATGGTGCGCACCGGTGGCGCGCTCGACCCGGCGCGCTACTTCATCATCATTGCCAACCTGTTCGGCAACGGGCTGTCGAGCTCGCCGTCGAACACGCCCTGGCCGGACACCGGCAGCCGCTACCCCGACGTGACCTGCTTCGACGCGGTGCATGTGCAGCGGCGCATGCTGCAAACCCTGTGGGGCATCGACCGGCTGGCGCTGGTGTACGGCTGGTCGATGGGCGCGATGCAGGCCTACCACTGGGGAGCGCTGTTCCCGCAGGCGGTGGAACGCATTGCCGTGGTGTGCGGCGCGGCCCGCTGCGCGCCGCACAACCAGGTGTTCATCGAAGGGGTGCGGGCCGCACTGACAGCCGACCCCGCCTATCGCGACGGCGCCTTCACCGAGCGCCCGGTGCGTGGCCTGCGCGCCATGGGCCGCGTCTATGCCGGCTGGGCGCTGTCGCAGACCTTCTACCGCCAGGAACTGTGGCGCAGCCTGGGTGCCAGCTCGCTGGAAGACTACTTGGTGTCGTCATGGGAAACGAACTTCGCCCGCCGTGACCCGGCCGACCTGCTGGCCCAGTTCTGGACCTGGCAGCACGGCGACATCAGTGCCAATGCGCTGTATGGCGGCGACCTGCCGCGTGCGCTGGCCGCCATCGACGCCAAGGTGCTGCTGATGCCTGGCGACCACGACCTGTACTTCCAGGTCGACGACAACCGGCTGGAGCTGCCGCACCTGCGCCATGGCGCACTGCATCCCATCCCGTCGGTGTGGGGCCACCGCGCCGGCAACCCGGTCACCCAGCCCGAGGACCGCGCCTTCATCGAAGGCCATGTGCTGGCGCTGCTGGCCAGCTGACGGACAGCGGCGCGTCGGATGCTGCATGCCGTGGCCCGCCTGCGGGCCGACCGCCTGGCCCGCAGCACCAAGCCCTTCCTGGCCCGCGGCGGGCCCAAGGGCGATCGCTGCGCCGGCTGCCGCCTGCCAACCAGCCACTGCCTGTGCGCCTGGCGGCCCAGCGTGCCCACGCAGGCGGGCATCTGCCTGCTGATGGCCGACACCGAGCCGCTGAAGCCCAGCAACACCGGCTGGCTGGTGGCCGACGTGGTGCCGCACACAGCGGCCTTCGGCTGGGCCCGCACCACCACCGATCCTGGGCTGGCGGCCCTGTTGGCCGACCCGCAGTGGCAGCCGCTGGTGGTGTTTCCGCAGGAGTACGCCGCGCCTGAGCGGGTGGTGCAGCAGTGGTCACCAGCGCTCGGCCCCGGCAGCGCCCCCGGCCGCCGCCCGCTCTTCATCCTGCTGGACGGCACCTGGGCCGAAGCCCGCAAGATGTTCCGCAAGACCCCTTTGCTGGACACCCTGCCGGTGCTGCACCTGCAGCCTGACCAGATCTCGGCCTACCGCCTGCGCCGCAGCCGGCGTGACGACCACTTCTGCACCAGCGAGGTGGCCGCGCTGTGCCTGCACCTGGCGGGCGACCACCGGGCGGCGACGGTGCTGGACGCCTGGCTGGATGTCTTCACCCACCACTACCTGCAGTCCCGCCACCAGTTGCCGGCCGACGTGGACGGCGCCGCGCACCAGCGGCTGCGGGCCGCCGTGCAGGACGACCCAGCGCCCTGCCCGCCCGATTGACCGGCGGGACTACCAGCTTTCCATCCAGGGCCGCAGCTCGGTCTCATGCGTCCAGGCATTGCGCGGCTGCTGGTGGATCTGCCAGTAGGCCTCGGCGATGCTGTCGGGGTCCAGGATGCCCTGCTGGTCCTTCAGCGCATAACGCTCGGGGAAGTTGCTGCGGATGAACTCGGTGTCGATCGCGCCGTCGATCACCGGGTGGGCGACATGGATGCCCTGGGGCCACAGCTCACGCGCCATGCTCTGCGCCAGCGCGCGCAGCGCGGCCTTGGCACCGGCGAAGGCGGCGAAGCCCTCGCGCCCGCGCAGGCTGGCGGTGGCGCCGGTGAACAGGATGGTGCCCCGCCCGCGTGGCAGCATCACCTTGGCGCATTCACGGCCCATCAGGAAGCCGCCGAAGCAGGCCATCTCCCACACCTTGAAGTACACCCGGGCGGTGGTCTCGGTGATCGGGAACCGCACATTGGCGCCGATGTTGAACACCGCCACCTCGATGGGCGCGATGTCGCGCTCGATGCGCGCCACCAGGTCGACCATTTCCTCTTCCTTGCGCGCATCGCTGGCGAAGCCGTGGGCCTCGCCGCCGTCGGCGCGGATCTGGTCGACCAGCGGCCGCAGCTTGTCGGCACTGCGCCGGGTGACGCAGGCGATGTAGCCGGCGCGTGCGAAGCGGCGGGCGATGGCGCCGCCGGTCGCATCACCGGCACCGATGACGAGGATGGCTTTCTTTTCGGTCATGCTTGGGCCTTGGTCCGTGGTTGTCAGACGCCCAGCAGCTTGTCCATGCGCTTGCGCGCCACGCGCTTGACCACGGCGCGCTCCAGCGCATTCGATTTGGCCAGCAGGCGGGTGGCTTCACTGGCGCAGGCGGCCTGGCGCGCCGCCAGCTCGGCCGGGGCCAGCGTGCGCTGGTCCTGCTCGGCTTGGTCGACCAGGGCGCGGGCCTGGTCTTCATTGGCGGCGCCATGCAGGTAGGTGTCGCCGACAAAGGCAGCGCCCTGGGTCAGCCGCTCCAGCAGCGGCTTGCGGGCTGCATCCTTGCCGGCCTTGACCTGGCGCACCAGGTCGTCGGCACTGGCTTCCAGCGCGGCCACGCACTGGGCGGCGCGGCGGTCCTGGGGCGTGGGGTCGGCAGCGCGGGCCGGGGCGGCCAGCACAAGCACGGCAGCGGCCAGGGCAGACAACGCGGCAAAGGCATGGCGTGGGGTGTGCATCGCTGTACAACGCACGCCAGGCCCTGCCGGTTGTCCTGCGCTGTCAGGACGCGGCGAAGCGCGCCAGCCGCTGGGTGATGATCTGGTCGGCCTCGGCCATGATGCGGTCGATCAGGTCCTTGACGGTGGGAATGTCGTGGATCAGGCCGGCCACCATGCCGCAGCTCCAGGCGCCGGCTTCCATCGTGCCGTCCATCATGATCTTCGGGTAGACGCCGGCCACCTCGTCGATGATGTCCTCGAACTTGATGCTGGCGCCCAGGGCCTTTTCCTTCTCCAGCAGGCGGTCGACCGCGGCGTTGCGCAGCACCCGCTCGGTGTTGCGCAGCGGGCGCATCACCAGGCGGGTGTCCAGTTCGCTGGCGGCGACGATGGCGTCCTTCACGTTCTGGTGCACCGGCGCCTCTTGGGTGGCGATGAAGCGCGTGCCCATGTTCATGCCCTCGGCGCCCAGCGCCAGCGCCGCCACCAGGCTGCGGCCGTCGGCCATGCCGCCGGAGGCGACGAACGGGATCTTCAGTTCATCAGCCGCGCGCGGCAGCAGGATGAAGTTGGGGATGTCGTCCTCACCGGGGTGGCCGCCGCACTCGAAGCCGTCGACGCTGACCGCGTCGCAGCCGATGCTCTGGGCCTTCAGCGAATGGCGCACGCTGGTGCACTTGTGGATCACCTTGACGCCCGCCTCGTGCAGCATCGGCAGCCACTTCTGCGGGTTGTTGCCGGCGGTCTCGACCGCCTTCACGCCGCCGTCGAGGATGGCGCGGATGTAGCCGGGGTAGTCCGGGCTGCTGACGGTGGGCAGGAAGGTGAGGTTCACGCCGAAGGGCTTGTCGGTCAGCGTGCGGCACTTGGCGATCTCGTTGGCCAGCAGCTCGGGCGTCTTCTGCGTCAGGCCGGTGATCAGGCCCAGGCCGCCGGCGTTGCTGACGGCAGCAGCCAGTTCGGCAAAGCCGACATAGTGCATGCCGCCCTGGATGATGGGGTGCTGGATGCCGAACAGTTCAGTGATGCGGGTCTTCATGGCGGTCTCCTGTGGGTGGTTGATCGATGGCCGGAAAAATCCTGAGGCCGTTGCAGCTTAGCCGGCCGGCGGGCTGACGGTCTTGCGTTCACTCGCCGAGGCGCCCCTCGTCGTACTGGCTGTCCAACGACGCCAGCATCGGCCGGTTGCGGCGCCAGCTGCCGCGGCGGTACCAGGCCCAGGCCACCAGCGCCGACAGGATCGAGCCGAACGGAAAGCTCCACCAGATCGCGTCGGCGCCCAGCCAGGGCTGCAGCGCGTGGGCAAACGGAACGCGGCCGGCCCACATCGTCGCGGCGAAGATCAGCGTGGGCGCCAGCATCGCGCCGTTGGCGCGCATCACGGCAAACAGGCCCATCGTGACCGACAGCGCGATCCAGCCCCACAGCACGATGTGGTTGATGTGCAGCGCCTGGGCCAGCACGGCCGCGTCACGCGGCACAAACAGCTGCAGCGGCAGTGTGCCGGCGCTGAGCATGGCCACGGTGACGGCGCTAGAGATGCCGAAGCTCAGCACGCAGCCGCGGCGGGCGATCTGGTTGACCCGGTCCCAGCGGCCGGCGCCGATGTTCATGGCGGCCATGGCCGACATCGCCGCGGCCAGCGCATTGCTGGGCAGCTGCACAAAGGCCCACAGTTGGGCCGACGCCGCATAGGCCGCAGCCGTGGCTGCGCCATAGGCGTTGACCATGGCCAGCAGGGTGAAATAGGCGCCCTGCACGATGATGGATTCAGCCGCCATCGGCAGGCCGCGCTTGACCAGCAGCACCAGCAGCACCGGGTCCGGCTGCAAGTGGCGCAGGTCGTCGCCGTGCAGGGCGATCGGTGAACGCTTGATGTAGACATAGGCCACCATCAGGCCCAGCGCTGCGCCATTGGCCAGCAGGTGCGCCAGCCCCAGGCCCGCCATGCCGAAGCCGGCCCAGCCGCTGCCGCCCCACATGCCGGTGCCCGACACCAGCATCGGCGTCAGCAGCACCGCGCCGATGATCCACACCAGGGTGAAGCGGAACGGTGTGCGCGCGTCGCCCGAGCTGCGCAGCATCATCATCATCACCATGTAGATGAAGATGCTGGGCATGGTCAGGCAGGTCATGCGCAGATGGGTGATGGCGTAGCCGCGTGACGCGGCCGGAACCCCCATGCCGTCGACGACGAGCGGCGTCAGCGCCCAGCCCAACCCAGCCAGCAGCACCGACAGCCCGATGATGAAGGCGATGGCGCAGCCGACCACCCGCTTGACGGCCGAGATATCGCGCGCGCCCAGGCACTGGCCGATGGCCACGCCCGCGGCTGTGCCGATGCCCATCGCCGAGCCCATGACCATGTACATCAGCACGGTGGCGGTGGCCACGGCGGTCAGCGCGTCGGCGCCGATGGTTCGGCCCACCCACACCGCGCCCCAGGTGCCGGTCAGTGAATGCAGCAGGTTGGTGACCAGCAGCGGCAGCGCAAAGCGTGCCAGCGTGGGCGTGATCGGGCCGCTGGTGAAGCGGCCGGCGGCGGCGTAGGACTGCGACGCAGTCACGCGCCGCTGTCAGTGGGCACCCGTGGCACCCGGTTGCAGTTGCGCCAGCGCCGCCTGGCGGATCTGCCGCTTCAGCACCTTGCCCGATGGCGTGCGCGGCAGCGGCTCGTCGCTCATGACGATGTAGCGCGGCAGCTCGAACTTCGCCAGGTGCTGGGCCAGGAACACCCGCAGGGCGTCCACGTCCAGCCCAGGGTCGCCATGCACCGTGGCGCCCACTTCCTCGCCCAGGCGCTCGTCGGGCACGGCATACACCGCCGCCTCATGCACCTGCGGGTGCATCAGCAGCGCGGCCTCCACCTGGCCGCAGCCGATGTTCTCGCCGCCGCGGATGATCAGGTCCTTGATGCGGTCGACGATGAAGATGAAGCCGTCGTCGTCGAAATAGGCCACGTCGCCGGTGCGGAACCAGTCGCCGTCGGCATCGGCGATGAAGACCTGCGCATTGGCGTCGGGCCGGTTCCAGTAGCCCTGGAACAGCGAGGCGCCGCGCACCAGCAGTTCGCCGCGTTCGCCGGTCGGCAGCGGCGCGCCGGCGTCGTCGATCACCTGCAGGTCCAGCACCACGGAACTGCGGCCCGAGCTCGCAGGCCGGTCCAGGTAGTCCTGCCCGCCGATGCCGCAGCCGATGGCGTTGGTCTCGGTCATGCCCCAGCCCGTGCCGGGCATGGCCTGGGTGAAGCTCTTGCCGATCTGGCGCACCTGCTCGGGTGCCCGCGGCGCGCCGCCGCCGCCCAGCACCTGCAGGCTGGCCAGGCTGTACTTGCCGGCCTGGGCCAGGCGCAGCAGGTCGCCGGTGACGGCAGCCGGGCCGATCATCGAGCTGAGCTGGTGGTGGTCGATCAGGCGCGCGGCCTCTTCCACGTCCCACCGGTACATGCCCACCAGCCGGCGCTGGGCGCGAAAGCCCGCCAGGTAGCTGGCATGCAGGCCGGTGACGTGGAACAGCGGCACCGCCAGCAGCGTGCCGGGCTGGACGACGGGCGCCGGCGGCACGACGCCGCTCACCTTCTCCCCGATGAAGCGGTCCAGCTCCCAGGACATCAGCGCGCTGATGATGTTGCGGTGGCTGCTGAGCACGCCCTTGGGGTGGCCGGTGGAGCCCGAGGTGTAGAGGATGGTGGCCGGGTCATCGGGCTGGATGGTGACCAGCGGCATCGGCACGTCGCCCACCGCGCCGCTCAGGTCGGCCAGGTTGCGCACGCCGGCGGTCAGCGGCTTGCTCGGCCGCACGGCCAGCACCTGCAACCCCGGCAGATCGCCGCAGGCGGCCACGCGATCCAAACGTTCCTGGTCGGCGATCAGCACCTTGGCGCCGCTGTCCTGCAAGCCGTAGGCCATCTCGTCGGCCTGCCAGTGGGCGTTCATCGCCACCGCGACCGCACCGATGGATGTGGCCGCGTTGAACGCCAGCATCCACTCGGGGTAGTTGCGCATCGAGATCGCCACCCGGTCGCCAGGCTGCACGCCGCAGTCATGCACCAGCACATGGCCGATGCGCGCGGCCGCGGCCCAGGCCTCGGCGAAGGTCCAGTGCTCCTGCAGGTAGGTGATGCAGGACAGGTCGCTGGCGGTGCTCTCGAACAGCCCCCGCAGCGAGTCCGGTGCGTTGACGAAGGTGCGCAGCCGCCGGCCGTTGAGGACCTGCTCGCGCAGTTCATAGGGCTGGCCAGCGGTGGTCAGTTCGGCGATGGCCTGGGCGCGGATGGGGTTCATGGCTCAACGGCCCTTGAAGACGGGTTCGCGCTTCTCGACGAAGGCCTTGGTCGCCTCCCGGTGGTCTTCGGTCTGGCCGCAGTGGATGTGGTGGGTGGCCTCCAGGTCGAGGCAGTCGTCCACGTCACCCGCCATCGCGCGGTTCAGGTTCTCCTTCATGTAGCGGTAGGCCACGCTGGGGCCGTTGGCCAGGCGGCGGGCGATCTCGGCGGTCTTGGCGGCCAGCTCTTCCGGCGCGCAGACCCAGTTGGTCAGGCCCAGGCGCAGTGCCTCGTCGGCGCCGATGCGATCACTGAGAAAGTACATCTCGCGCGCCTTGGCCGATCCCACCAGTTGGGTGAGGAAGTAGGTGCCGCCGTAGTCGCCCGAGAAGCCGACCTTGGCAAAGGCGGTGGTCATGATGGCGCTGCTGGCCATGATGCGCAGGTCGCAGGCCAGCGCCAACGCCAGGCCGGCGCCTGCGGCTGCGCCGGGCAGCGCAGCCAGCGTTGGTTTGGGCATCTTGAACAGCTTGCCGGCGGTGGCGCGCTGGTTGACCCGCTGGCGGTGGATGGCCTGGTCGATGGTCTGGGCGCCCACGGTGCCGTCGCCGCTGGCGGCCATGCCCTTGACGTCGCCGCCGGCGCAGAAGCCCTTGCCGGCGCCAGTCAGCACGATGCACTTCACGGCATGGTCGAACTCGGCCGCGGCCAGCTGGTCCTGCAGCGCCTGGTTCATGGCCTTGGACATCGCGTTGCGCGCGTCGGGGCGGTTCAGGGTCAGCGTCAGCACGCCGGCGTCCAGCGTGGCCAGCAGGTCCTGCGTCCCGGTGTCGATGGTCTGGGTCATGGCGGTCTCCTCAGCGGTGTTCGAAATAGGCATTGTTGAAGACCGTGCGGTCGCCTGCGACGCCGCCCTGCACGCGCGCCTCGATGGTCAGCCGCCCGGCCCGGTCATGCCAGCCCAGCACCTGCAGCGTGTCGCCTGGGTAGACCGGCGCCGAGAAGCGCCCGCGCAGCGCGCCGAAGCGCGCCGGGTCGCCGCCGCACACAGTGGCGGTCAGCAGCTGCGCGATGTGGCCGTAGGTGCACAGGCCATGCAGGATCGGCGCCGGAAAGCCGCCGAACTTGGCCGCCTCGGGGTCGATGTGCAGCGGGTTGTAGTCGCCCGACAGCCGGTACAGCGCGGCCTGGTTGTCGGCGATGCGGACGCTGGCGGTCACGTCGGCCGGGCGCTGCGGCACATCGGTCTTGACCGAGCGGCTGGTGCCGGCGCCGTCGAACGGTGCGATGTCGCCCAGCGCCGCCACGCCGCGCTGGAACAGGCCGGTGGTGATGCGCATGCACACCGTGCCGGCACCATCGAGCACCTCGGTCTCGAACTCGGTGAAGGCGCCGCCCTTGCCGCGCGGGTGCACCGCCAGCAGCCGGCTGCGCACCTGCACCGTGGTGGCGTGGTCGCCCCCGATGCCGGGCGGCAGCGGCAGCGGCGCCAGTTGCTCGATGCAGCGCTCGGCATCGATCATCAGCGGCCCGGGCGACGACGGCACCAAAGAGCGGTCGATCTGCAGCCCCGCGCTGCCCCAGCGGATCGCGAAGCTGGGGAACACCGCGAACTGCGGATGCCCTTCAAAGGTGAAGCGCAGGTCGCTGCAGCCGATGCCCACCGCATACAGCAACACGTCGCGCTGGTCGTAGGCGATCGGGATCGGCGTGCTCCAGGCACTGGGCGCGTTGTCCTGCAACAGGGCACGCGGGTTGAAGGTCGCCATCGTTGTTGTCTCCTTCTGGTTGTCTTGGATGCGCGGTCAGCCGTAGGCGGACAGCGCCTCGTCGATCGCGCGTTCCAGGTCGGCCGCTGTCGCTGCATGGCCCAGGTGGGTGCAGAACGGCCGGTACTGCAGCAGCGCGCTGTCACCGGTGCCCCAGCGGCCCTCGCCCTCGGGGCTGAGCCAGACCACCCGCTTGGCGCGGGCGGCCAGCTCGCCGAACAGATCGAGCCGCGGGTTGGTCATGTTGCTGCGGCCGTCGCCCAGCACCAGCACCGTGGTGCGGCCGTCGATCAGCTGCCAGTGCTGGTCGTACATGTCCTGCCAGGCCTGGCCGTAGTCGGTGCTGCCACCGCCCACTTCCTTCAGGATCAGGTTCATCGCGTCATCGAACGGCAGCGTCTCCAGCGGCGGGCCGACGTCGCGCAGCCGGTTGCTGAACGCGAAGGACCGCAGATCGGCCACCGTGCCCTGCAGCGCGTACAGGAACAGCAGCAGGAAGCGCACATGCGCCGCCACCGAGCCCGACACGTCACACACCGCCAAGATGCGCGGCTTGTCCACCCGCTTGTGCTTGAAGTGCAGCTTGACCGGCACGCCGTCGTGCCCGGCATTGGCGCGGATGGTGCGGCGCAGGTCGAGCTGGCCGCGCAGGGTGATGCGGCGGCGGTGGCTGTGGCGCTGGGCCAGGCGCTTGGCCATGCGCGCCACCGCCGTCTTCATGCGGTCCATGTCGGCCGGGCTCATGCGGCCCAGCGGGCGCTGCACCGCCACTTCTGCCATGAAGGCCTCGGTGGCGGGCTTGCCGAACAGGGCAAAGCGTTGCTCGACATGGGCGCGGGCCTGGCGCTGCAGCCGGGCACGCGCGGCGGCCAGGGTCTGGCGCAGCGCGGTGCCATCGCCGTCCAGATCGGCGTCTGCCGGGTCCGCGCCGGGTTGGGGCTGCTGCAGTTGCTCCAGCTTGCGGATGCCCATGGCCTCCAGCAGCTGGCGGGTCAGGTAGGCGGTCTGCGACTGGAAGCGGATGTCGTCGACCCCCGCCTTCTGCCCGGCACGCTGCAGCGCGGCGGCCATGGCGCCCTGGTCGCCGGCGGCATGCTGCTCAGCCAGGTCAAGCAGTGCGTCGACTTCGGCATCGCCGGTGCGTGGGGCCGGCGGCGCGTCGCCGCCCTGCCCATCCGGGTCGGCCGACTGCTCGGCGTCCTGCGCACGTTCCGGCAGCCGGAAGTACAGCTCGAACACCTCGTCGCAGATGGCCTTCTCTTCTTCCGACTTGGCCAGCGCCACCGACAGGCTGGACTTCAGCGTTTCGCGGTCGGCGTAGCCCACCAACTGCACCGCACGGGCCGCATCGATGGCCTCGGCCACCGAGGCTTCGGCACCAGCCGCACGCAGCGCGCGCACAAAGCCGGCCAGCTGGCTGTCGATGCCCTGCAGGCTGGCGGGCATGCGCGGGTCCCGGGCCACGGTCAGGCCGGGGAGCGGGCGGGTTGTTGGGCAGACGACAGCGCCGCAGCCTGCACGGCCGCCTGGGTCAGCTGGCCCAGCGTGCCCTGCACTTCCTGGATGTCGGTCTCGCGCTTGAGCAACACGTTCAGCGTGTCGCGCACCAGGGATTCGTCCAGCGCATCGGCATGCAGCAGCAGCAGGGTGCGGGCCCAGTCGACTGACTCGGCCATCGACGGCGGCTTGCGGATGTTCTGCACCCGCAGCACCTGGATGAACCCCACCAGCTGCGCCAGCAGCGCGGCGGGCAGGCCCGGCACGCGGGCGCGCAACACCTTCTGCTCCAGCACCGCGTCGGGGTAGCCGATGTGCAGGTGCAGGCAGCGGCGCTTGAGCGCATCGCCCAACTCGCGGGTGTTGTTGGACGTCAGGATCACCAGCGGCGGCACCTGGGCACGGATGGTGCCGATCTCGGGAATGGTCACCTGGTAGTCCGCCAGCACTTCCAGCAGCAGCGCCTCGAAGGATTCTTCGCTCTTGTCGATCTCGTCGATCAGCAGCACGCTGCCGCCGGGCTGCTCCATCGCCTGCAGCAGCGGGCGGGGTTGCAGGAATTCGCGGCTGAAGAACAGGTCCTGGAAGCCGGCCAGCTTGCCGAAGGCGCCTTCCAGCGTGTCGCTGTCGCCGATCAGGTGGCCGATCTTCTCCTTCAGGATCTGCGTGTAGAGCAGCTGCTTGCCGTACTTCCATTCATACAGCGCGCGGCTGTCGTCCAGGCCTTCGTAGCACTGCAGGCGGATCAGCGCGAATTCCAGCGCCTTGGCGGCCGACACAGCCAGATCGGTCTTGCCCACGCCGGCTGGGCCTTCGATCAGCACCGGCTTGCGCAGGTGGTGGGCCAGGTACACCGCGGTGGCGATGGGCCGGGTGGCGATGTAGCCCACGCTGGCCAGGGTGGCGGTGACGGCGTCGATCGAGGCGAGGCCTGGCGGAGTGAAGGTGTCAGCGGGCACGGCGAACCAGGGAAGCGGGTAGGTCAACCAGTGTCAGGGCAGGCCCGGGGCCCGACTGTTCCGGCCGTGACACCTGCCCCGGGGCGCGGCATGGAAGATGATCGCAGGGTGTCGCGCCCCGCTCCATCCCGCCTCAACCCGCACCCATGACCGCCACCACTGCCACGCTCTACACCGTCCGCCAGGGCGCTGCCTGGATCACCCTGAACCGGCCCGACCAGCGCAATGCCCTGTCGGCCGCCCTGGTCAACGAGTTGCATGCCCACCTGCAGGCTGCGCTGGCCGACGACGCGGTGCGCGCCATCGTCCTGACGGGCGCCGGCAGCGCCTTCTGTGCCGGGGCCGATCTCAAGAGCCCGCCGGGCCAGGTGGTCGACGGCCAGCAGAGCGTGCCGCTGGCCACGGTGCTGGCGCTGATGCAGGACTGCGCCAAGCCGGTGATCGGCGCGATCAACGGCGCGGCCTTTGCCGGCGGCCTGGGCCTGGTGGGCGCCTGCGATCTGGTCATCACCACCGAAGACGCGCCCTACAGCTTCAGCGAGGTCAAGATCGGCGTGATCCCGGCGGTGATCTCGGTGGTGTGCCTGCCCAAGCTGGGGCCGCTGCACGCCATGAAGCTGTTCCTGACCGGTGAACGCTTCAGCGGCGCGCTAGCCGTGGGCTATGGCCTGGCCCACCAGGCCGTGCCGTCGGCACAACTGCAGGCCACGGTGGATGCGCTGGTGGCCACGCTGGCCGCCGGCGGGCCGATTGCGGTGGGCGAATGCAAAAAGCTGGTGCGCCGCATCCCCACGCTGGAGCGTGATGCCGCCTTCGCCGAGGCCAGCACCTGGAGCGCCCGCATGTTCCGCAGCCCCGAAGCCGCAGAAGGCATGGCCGCCTTCCGCGAAAAGCGCCAACCGAACTGGATCAAGCCCTGAGGCACGACACCATGACAACCGACCTGGACGACTTCCGCCAGCAAGTGGCCACCTGGCTGCGCGACAACACCCCGCCCAAGCCCGACTTCCTGCTGCCCGAAAGCTTCATGGAGGTGGGCACCGACGCCCAGTTCCAGTACCTGCAGGCCTGGCAGAAAAAGCTGTACGAGGCAGGCTACCTGGGCATGACCTGGCCCGAAGCCTACGGTGGCGGCGGCAGGTCGCAGGCGCACCAAGACATCGTCAATGCCGAGCTGGCGCGCCAGAAGTGTGCGTTCGTGCCCAACACCATCGGCTTGAACTGGGCCGGCCCGCTGATCCTGGCCATCGGCACCGAGGAACAGAAGCAGCGCTACATCCGCGGCATGCTCAGCTGCGACGACGTGTGGTGCCAGGGGTTCAGCGAGCCCGACAACGGCAGCGACCTGGCCGCCACCGCCACCCGCGCCACCCGCGATGGCGACCACTACATCCTCAACGGCGCCAAGATCTGGACCAGCCTGGGCAGCTATGCCAAGTACATGATCCTGCTGGCCCGCACCGACCCCGCCAGCAAGCGCCACAGCGGCCTGTCGTACTTCCTGATCCCGATGGATGCGCCGGGCATCACCACCACGCCGATCCGCAAGCTCACCGGCGAGTACGGCTTCACCCAGACCTTCTTCGACAACGCCCGCGTGCCGGCCGACGGCCTGATGGGGCGCGAGGGCGAGGGCTGGTCGGTGGCGATGAAGACGCTGACCTTCGAGCGTGGCGCCGCCGGTGGCCAGGCCGGCGGCCTGGCGCGCATGCATCTGGGCGTGGACGACGTGGTCGAACTGGCCCGCCGCACCAAGCGCGACGGCCGCCCGGCCATCGACGACCCGCAGGTGCGCGACCAGCTGGTGCGCTTCCTCACCGAGGCCCAGGGCGACAGGCTGTGCGCCACCCGCGGCCACATCCCGGCGCTGTGCAGCGAGCGGCCCGACGCCATCCCGCTGTCGATGAAGCTGCGCTGGACAGAGCACAGCCGCCGGCTGCTGCAGTTCGCCATCAGCCTGCAGGGCGCGAATGCCGGGCGCTGGGTGGGCGACGCCACCGCGGTGGACGGCGGCCTGTGGCAACGCAGCTACTTCAACGCCTTTGCCGCCACCATCGGCGGCGGGCCCAGCCAGATCCAGGCCAACATCGTCGGCGAGCGGGCGCTCGGCTTGCCGAAGGATTGATGCCATGACCAAGACCCTGAACACCCGCATCACCTTCAGCGACGAGCAGGCCATGCTGCTCGAGGCCGCCACCAGCTTCTGCCGCGACCAGTCGCCCAGCAGCGCCGTGCGCGCCCGTTTCGGCACCGGCCCTGACGACACCCGCGGCTTCGACCCCGCCCACTGGCAGGCCATGGTCGACATGGGCTGGCTGGGCATCGCCGTGCCCGAGCAGCACGGCGGCAGCGGGCTGGGCATCGCCGCCTGCGCGGTGCTGGCCGAGCCGCTGGGACGCCATTTGCTGCACACGCCCTTCGTCGCCACCCAGCTGGCCATCCAGGGCCTGGTCGCCGGCGGCAGCGCTGCGCAGCAGGCCGACTGGCTACCGCGCCTGGCCACCGGCGCCGTGGGCACGGTGGCGCTGTTCGAGGACGACGGCGACTGGGACCTGGCCGCGCTGCAGAGCCACGCCCGCGTGGCCGGCGGCACCGCCACCCTCAGCGGCCACAAGACCCTGGTGGCCGACGCCGCTGTGGCCGAGCTGGTGCTGGCCAGCGTGCAAGCCGACGGCGCCCCGGCCCTGGCCCTGCTGACCCACGCCGACGTGGCCGGCAGGCTGCAGCGCGAAACGGTGATCGACGAAACCCGCCGCAGCTTCGGCCTGCAGCTGGACGGCCTGGCCATCCCGGCCGACCGCCTGATCACCGGCGCGGCAGCGTTGCAGGCGTTGCACGCCATCCGCCAGGCTGCCTGGCTGCTGGCGGCGGCAGAAGCCGCGGGCGGCATCGCCGGCGCGCTGGCGGTCACGGTCGACTACCTGAACACCCGCAACGCCTTCGGCCGCAAGATCGGCAGCTACCAGGCGCTGAAGCACGGCTGTGCCGACATCCTGTGTCAGCTGGAACGGGTGCGCTCCCACGTCTACCACGCGGCCACCCTGCTGGCTGATGGGCAGGACGCGGAAGTCGCCCTGCGCATGGCCAAGGCCGAGGCGGGTGATGCCGCCGTGCAGGCCGGCGACCGCGCGGTGCAGTTCCACGGCGGCTTCGGCTTCACCTGGGATTGCGACGCCCAGCTCTACCTGCGCCGGGCGCTGTGGCTGCAACCCTGGTTCGGCGATGCTGGCCACCACCGGCGCGCGCTGGCCGGCCTGCTGCTGGACACCGCTGCCGCTTGAGCGCGCCAGCCGATTCTGTGCACCCCGCGCCCAGCCACCAGCAGTT
>JBBAPL010000098.1:0-20018 GCA_040400895.1 Aquabacterium sp. | reverse complement strand
CCCTTCTTTATTTACATTTAATACTGTAGATAAAAAAATCACCACCTTAATGGGTGTGTCGGTTGATAAAGCGAGTATCCAATGGAAGGGAAATAAATATATGGAAATTGGGCCTTTATTAATTACGCATTACCCGCATGGCCACGTCCACGGGAATCGCAAAGCTCACGCCCTGGAACCCGCCGGTGCGGCTGTAGATCTGGGCATTGATGCCCACCACGTTGCCGGCGGCGTCGAACAGCGGGCCACCGGAATTGCCGGGGTTCACCGCCGCGTCGGTCTGGATGAAGGGCACGGCGCCGTCGCCGGGCAGGCTGCGGCCAGTGGCGCTGACGATGCCGGCGGTGGCCGTCTGCACCAGGCCATAGGGCGCGCCGATGGCCAACACCGCATCACCCACCTGCAACTGTGCCGGGTCGCCCAGCTGCACCGGCTGCAGGCCCTGCGCAGGGATGCGCAGCACCGCGATGTCGGTGGCCGCATCGCTGCCCAGCACCTGGGCGGTGTACTCGCGCCGGTCGGCCAGCAGCACGGTGACCGACTGCGCGTCCTTCACCACATGGGCGTTGGTCAGGATCAGGCCATCGGCCGCCACGATGAAGCCCGAGCCCTGGCCGCGGAACGGCTGCGCCCCTTGGGGCACCGGCTGCCGCCAGCCGCGCGGCAGGCCCTGCGCCACGTCGGGCACGTCGGCGTCGTCCACCCGCCGGCCTTCGACCATCACCCCCACCACCGACGGCCCGTAGCGCTGCACGATGGCGCGGTAGTTGGGTGCGCTGCCGGGTGGCAGCGCCGGCAGCGGGCTGGCCACCGGCAGGGCTGCCGCAGCCAGGGCCACCGGCGCGGCATGGCCCTTGGTCTGCAGCCAGGCCAGATCCAGGGCACCGGCGCTGGTGACGACGGCCAGCCCGCCGCCCAGCAGCGCCCAGGCCAGTGGTTGAACGATGTTGCGCATGACGTCCGCTCCCTCCACCCAGGGCCCCTGCCCTGGCGATGGCTGCAGTCTGCGCAGGCGCTGTCAGCGGCCCATGCCTACAACGTGTCTGGATGTGAAGACGGCCAACCCGCGCCGGCTCAGGGTGGCATCGGGTGGTCGTAGCGGATGAAGCCCTTGTTGACCGCCACCCGGTCGTACAGGCGGCGGGCGCGGGCGTTGGTGTGGTGGGTCAGCCAGTGCAGCCGGTCAGCACCACCAGCATGGGCCAGCGTGGCGAGGTGAGCGATCAGCGCCCCGGCCACGCCCTGGCCACGCACATCGGATGCTGTGAACAAATCCTGCAGGTAGCAGTTGCGCGCCGACCAGGTGCTGGCGTGGAACAGTGCATGGGCGATGCCCACCAGCCGCTCGGGCTGGCCCGTCCCCGGCGACTGCGAATCGGGCAGCCAGGCCCCCAGGGCCAGCATGTCGCCGCCGGCCATCAGGCGCTGCCAGGCCGCGTCGTAGCCGGCGTCGTCGACCTCGGTCTCGTAGAAGGTCTTGTAGCCGCGTGCCAGCGGTTCCCAGGCGGCACGGTCTTCGGGGCGCAGCGGGCCCAGGCGCAGGGCGGGCGCGGTCATGGCGCGCTCCCGTCGGGCGCCTGCATCCAGGTGGCCAGGGTCTGCGCGGGCGCATCCCCCTGGGCCTGCAGCGCGGCCACCACGCCATCGCGGTCGGCGGCGCTGCGGTTCTGGCTGAGCTTGTACTTGCCCACCAGCGCGGTGAGCGGGATCTCGATGCACACGATGGCCTTCACCATGCTGGCGATGTAGTCGTCGGGCGCGTCACCCACTGCCCAGGGCCGGGCCTGGCGTGACTCGTGGTGGTCGGTCAGGCGCGAGACCAGCGCATGCGTGGCGGCGGCCTCGTCCAGCACCACCAGCGGGCCGCGGGCCTGCACGGTGGCGTAGTTCCAGGTGGGCACCACCTTGCCGTGCTGCTGCTTGGACGGGTAGCCGTTGGGCGAGATGTAGCCGTCCGGCCCCTGGAACACCACCAGCACGTTCTGGCCACCGGCCTGCCACACCGGGTTGGCGCGGGCCACATGGCCGCACAGCGTGCCCAGCGCGCCGCGGCTGGCATCCAGCATCAGCGGGATGGGGTTGGCCACCGGTGCGCCGGCGTCGTCCAGCGTGATCAGCAGGCCCAGCGGGTGGGCCTGCAGCAGCCGGTGCAGCACCGCAGGGCGGGTTTCTTCGAAGTGTTGGGGCAGGTACATGGCGGGTGATCGGTCAGGCGGGATGGAACTGGGGCTCGCAGCGCACATCGGTGCGCACCGAGTTGGCGATGAAGCAGGCCGCATGCGCGGCATGGTGCAGGCGATGAATCTCGGCCGCGTCGGGCTGGTGCGTGCCGGCAAAGCGCACCAGCGGCCGCAGCGTCACCACCGTCATGGCCAGCTGGCCGTCGGCATTGGCCGCCAGCTGGCCGCTGGCGTCGTCCTGGTAGGTCTCCACCACCCAGCCGGCGCGGCAGGCGATGTCCAGGAACCACAGCAGGTGGCAGCTCGACAGCGACGCGACGAAGGCCTCTTCCGGGTCGACGCCCGCCGCATCGGACATCGGCAGCGGCACCACCTGCGGTGACGACGACGCGGCCACCACCGCCCCGCCGTCGAAGCGCCACTGGTGGTGGCGGCGGTAGCGGCGGTCGGTGAAGGGCTGGCCGTCGCGCTGCCAGGCGATGGTGGCGGTGTAAGTCGACATGGTGGCGCTTGCGTTGCAGTGGCTTGCAGCTTAGCCACAAAATCGGCCAGACAAGGAGCCAATTGCGCATGCCCAGCCAAGCCAATGCACGCCCCGCCCAGGCACCCGCCACCCAGACGCCTGCGACACAGGCACCCGCCAAACGGCTGCAGGTCTACCAGCAGCTGCGGGCCGCCATCGAGCAGGGCAGCTTTGCGCCGGGCAGCCGGCTGCCGCCCACCCGGGCCCATGCCCAGCTGCTGGGCGTGGGCCGCAACACTGTGCTGTGGGCGCTGGCGCGGTTGCAGGCCGAGGGCTATGTGCAGGCCCGCGTGGGCAGCGGCACGGTGGTGGCCGACGGCCTGCGCGCGGTGCAGCGGCCGGCAGCCGCCCTGCCCGCGGCCGACGCCGTGCTGTCGCGCCGCGGCAACCGGGTGGCCGACGTGGTGCGCCACTGGCAGCCGCCGCTGGCGCCGGCCGGTGCGCTGCGCATCGGCGCGCCCGACGTCGCCAGCTTTCCGTTTGCCCTGTGGGACCGCCTGGCGCGCCAGGGCAGCGCGGCGCAGCGCCAGGCCCAGGCGCAGTACCTGGACCCGGCCGGCCTGCCGGCGCTGCGCGAGGCCATCGCCCAGTGGCTGCTGGTCTCGCGCGGGGTGCGCTGCCAGGCCGGGCAGGTGCTGGTGACCGCCGGGTCGCAGCAGGCCATCGACCTGGTGGGCCGCCTGCTGCTGGACGACGGCGACGAGGCCATCGTCGAAGACCCCGGCTACCCGGGCATCCGCGCCAGCCTGGCCGGCCACGGCGTGCAGGTGCGGCCGGGGGCGGTGGACGACCAGGGTCTGGACATCGCCGCGGCCGCCGCCGCCTGGCCTGCCGCCCGCCTGGCAGTGGTGACGCCCACCCACCAGTTCCCGCTGGGCGTGCACATGGGCCTGGCGCGGCGGCTGGCGCTGATCGACTGGGCGCGGCAGTGCCAGGGCTGGATCGTCGAGGACGACTACGACGGCGAATTCCAGTACGGCGCCCACCGCACGCCGGCGCTGTGCAGCCTGCCGCATGGCGGGCGGGTGATCTACATCGGCACCTTTTCGAAGAGCCTGCACCCCGGGCTGCGGCTGGGTTTCCTGGTGCTGCCGGCGGCGCTGCTGCCGGCATTTGCCGGCGCCAAGGCGCTGTGCGACCGGCACAGCGCGGGCGACGCCCAGGCGGTGCTGGCCCGCTTCATCGCCGAGGGCCACATGCTGCGGCACCTGCGCCGCATGCGTGAGCTGTACCGCGCCCGCCAGGCCGTGCTGATCGGCGCGCTGGCGCAGGCCACGGGCGGCGAGGTGCAGCTGGCGCCTTGCCAGCACGGCATGCACCTGGCGCTGGACGCCGCGCCGGGCACCGACGACGTGGCCGTCAGCCACGCGGCCGCTGCACGCGGCGTGCTGCTGGCACCCCTGTCGCGCTACACCATGGCGGCGCAGCGGCGGGGCTGGCTGCTGGGCTACGCCGCGTCCGACGACGCCGCACTGCAAGCCGCTGCGCAGGCCATCGGCCCGCTGCTGCTGCGCCAGTTGGGGCGGCCGCACCACGCCTGACCCGCCGGGCCATCGCGCATGCTCAGGGTGGCAGCCGTTGCACGGCCTGGCATGCTGTGGCCGGCAGGTGGGCCGCCAGCGGGCCCAGGCCGGGCGCAGACAGGCCGGGGGTGATCTCCAGCAGTGGCTGCAGCACGAAGGCGCGCTGGTGCAGGCGCGGGTGCGGCAGGGTCAGGCGCGGCGTCTGCAGGTGCAGGTCGCCCAGCAGCAGCAGGTCCAGGTCGAGCGTGCGCGGTGCGTTGGGATACGGCCGCTGCCGCCCGAACTGCTGCTCAACGGCCTGCAGGGCGTCCAGCAACGGCAGCGGTTCCAGGCGGGTGTGCATCGCCGCCACGGCGTTGAAGAAATCCGGCCCTGCGGCGTCCACCGGCGCGCTGCGGTAAACCGACGACACCTGCTGCAGCCGGCAACCCGGCAGATGGGACAGGGCCTGCAGCGCCGCCTGCAACGTGGCGCGTGCATCGCCCAGGTTGGCCCCCAGGCCGATATAGGCCATGCGGCCGGCGGGCGGGGCTGGCGACACGGGATCGGGTGGCGGGTCTGCTGCGCGGTGGGCCGGTGCGGCCGGCCGGGCTCAGGCGCCGTCGGACGGCGCCCCACCCGGGCCTGCGCCGGTGGGCTTGCGGCGGCGGCGTCGGCGCTTGCGGGCCGGGGCGCCACCCGCATCGGGCTCGGCGCCGTCGCTGTCCTGGTCGCCAGCGTCGTCGGCGCCGTCGTCGACCTCCAAGTCGGCAGCCGGCGTGTCGCCGTCGGCCGGCGCCGCGGCAGCGGCCCGGGGTACCCGGGCCGGGCCGGCCTTGCGGGGGCTGCCGCGCTGGGCCTCGCGCACGGCGGCCAGCAGCGCCTCGCGCTCGTCGTCGGTGCCCATGGAGAAGTCTTCCCACCACTCGGCCAGCTCGGTGGCAGTCTCGCCCACATCGGCGCGCAGCCGCAGGAAGTCGAAGCCGGCGCGAAAGCGCGGCTGCTCGATCATCGACAGCGCGGTGTTGGCCTGCCGGCGTTCCAGCCGGGGCTGCATCATCCAGATCTCGCGCATGTCGGCGCCCAGCTTGCCGCGGCCGCTGATGTCGCCGATGCGGGCGTCGAACACCGCGTCGATGGCCTGCTGCAGCGCCGGCATCGGGTGCTCGCCGCTGGCCTGGTTCCTGGTCCAGCCGGCCAGCACGTCATGCCACAGCAAGCAGGCCAGCAGGAAGCTGGGCGCCACCGGCTTGCCTTCGGCCACGCGGCGGTCGGTGTCCGTCAACGCCAGGCGGATGAAGGCCTGTTGTCGCGCAAATTCTTGCGGCGTGGACCGGGACTCGTCGAACACCGCGTCGAGCACCGGGAACACGCTGCGATGCAGGTTCTGCGCCTTCAACGCCTCGATGCTGGCCAGCGCATGGCCGGTCTGCAGCAGCTTGATCATCTCGTCGAACATGCGCGAGATGGGCACGTTGGCCAGCAGCGGCGCGGTCTCGGCGATCGGCGCGCCGGTCTTCTTTTCGAAGGCGAAGCCCAGCTTGGCCGCGAACCGCACGGCACGAATGATGCGCACCGGGTCTTCGCGGTAGCGGGTGGCCGGGTCGCCGATCAGGCGCAGCAGCTTCTTCTTCACGTCGGCGATGCCGTGGTGGTAATCGACCACGATCTGGCTTTCGGGGTCGTAGTACATCGCGTTGACGGTGAAGTCGCGCCGCGCGGCGTCTTCCACCTGCGGGCCCCAGACGTTGTCGCGCAGCACGCGGCCGCTGGCGTCCACCGCATGGGCGCTGCCGGCCAGCGTGGATTTGCTGGTCTTTTCGTTGCCCTCGACCTGCGTGGCCTCGCTGTTGTCCATGTAGGCGCGGAAGGTCGACACCTCGATCACCTCATGGTCGCGCCCGCGGCCGTGGATCACATGCACGATGCGAAAGCGCCGGCCGATGATGAAGGCGCGGCGGAACAGGCCCTTCACTTGCTCGGGCGTGGCATTGGTGGCCACGTCGAAGTCCTTCGGCCGCAGACCCACCAGCAGGTCGCGCACCGCGCCGCCCACCACAAAAGCCTCGAAGCCGGCGCGCTGCAGCGTGCGCACCACGTTGATGGCGCGTTCATCGACCAGCTTGGGGTCGATGCCGTGCTCGCTGACGGGCACCTCCACCCGCTTGCCGGTGGGGATGCGCTGCAGCGGCTCGGCCGCCGGCGCGGGGGCCGGCGCAGGCGCAGGCGCGGGTGGACGGGGCGGGCGTGGTGCTGCGGCTGCCGTGGCGGGTTCGGCCGCCGCAGCGGTGGGTGCCTGGGCTGCGCCCTTGCCCAGCAGGCGGCTGATGAATTTCTTGATCATGGAAACAACCTCAGGATGCGCCAGCCGCGCTGCAGGGCGATCGCTTCGAGCGCCGGGCTGGGATTGGTGGCCACCGGATCGCGCACCAGCTCGAGCAGCGGCAGGTCGTTGGTGGAATCGCTGTAGAAGACGCTGGCTTCGAAATCGGCCAGGGTGTGGCCGAGACTCTGCAGCCACTGGTGCACGCGCGCAATCTTGCCTTCGCGGAACGACGGCACGCCGTCGATGCGGCCGGTGGCGTGCCCTTGCGCATCGCGCTGCAGGCGCACGGCCAGCAGATGCGGCACGCCGAAGGCATCGGCAATCGGCCGGGTGATGAACTCGTTGGTGGCCGTGACGATGGCGATCAGATCACCTGCCTGCTGGTGCTGGCGCAGCAGCGCGAACGCCGGCGGCAGCAGCTGCGGCTGCATCACCTCGGCGATGAAGCGTGCGCTGGCCGCTGCCTGCTCGGCCAGCGGCCGCGCGCGCCAGGCGCTGGTGGTGAAGTCGATGTAGGCGTCGATGTCGAGCGTGCCGGCCTGGTACTGCAGGTAGAACGCATCATTGGCGCGGCGGTGGGCGTCGGCGTCCACCCAGCCCAGCTGCACCATGAATTCACCGAAGGCATGGTCGCTGTCGCCGGGGATCAGCGTGCCGTCCAGGTCGAACAGGGCCAGGCGTGTCATGGTGAGGCGGATCCTTCGGCCACCATCTTCTTGAGCAGGGGCACGGTGATGTGGCGCTTCTCGGCCAGCGAGAAGCCGTCGAGCCGGTCGAGCAAGGCCATCAGGTGCACCATGTCGCGGTCGAAGTGGGTCAGCAGGTGGGCGATCACCTCGTCGGGCAGCAGGATGCCGCGGCGGTCGGCTTCGCGCCGCAGCGCGGCGCGGGTCTCGCCTTCGGCCAACGGCTGCAGCGCGAACACATGGCCCCAACCCAGACGGGTGCGCAGATCATCCCGCACCGGCAGGTCCACCGGTGGCAGGCGGCCGGCGGCCGCCCATTGCACGCCGTGGGTGCCAGCCTCGACGAACAACGCAAAGGCGGCCTGCTGGTGGTCGGCGTCCAGCGCCTCGCAGCGGTCGACCACCACCAGGCTCCAGGCCTCGTCCAGCACCCAGGGCAGGGCGGTGCCCGCGTCGAACCAGCCGATGCGGTCGCCCTGCGCCTGGTGCTGGACGGCCAGCGCCCGCAGCAGCCGGGTCTTGCCGCTGCCTGCATTGCCCCACAGGTACACCGGTGCGGCCACGCCGGCACCCGGCAGCAGGCCACGCAGGTGCGCCACGGCATGGTCGTTGCGGCCCACCACCAGGGCGTCGAAGCCGTCGCGCGCGGGCAGGTGCATCGGCAGAGGCAGTTGCTTCATCGCTGGCCTTCAACCGGTGAACAGCCGGCTGCTGCGGTAGGCCACCAGAGCCCGCCGCAGGCCCACCAGCGCCACCGCGCTGGCGGGCAGCGCCACCAGCACGCCGACAAAGCCGAACAGCTGGCCGAAGGCCATCAGCGCGAAGATCACCGCCAGCGGGCCCAGGCCAATGCGCTCACCGACCAGGCGCGGCGTCAGCACGAAGCTTTCGAGCAACTGACCCAGCGCATACACGCCGGCCACCAGCAGCACGCCGCCCAGGCTGGCGAACTGCAGCAGCGCGGCCAGCAGGGCCAGCACCAGCCCCAGGCCAAAGCCCACATAGGGGATGGCCACCGCCAGGCCGGTGAACACGCCCACCGGCAAGGCCAGGTCGAAGCCGACCAGCGACAGCGCGATGGCGTAGTACGCCGCCAGCACCAGCATCACCAACAGCTGGCCGCGCAGGTACTGGCCCAGCACCGCGTCGCAGTCGACAAAGAAGCTGTCGACCGCATCGCGCGCCCGCTGCGGCACCAGGCCCCGCACGCGGGCCAGCAACTGCGGCCAGTCCATCAGCAGGTAGAACAGCACCACCGGCACCAGGATGGCGTTGCCCAGCAGCGACAGCAGCACGCTGCCGCCGATGCGCGCCGACGCCAGCGCGGCCGACAGCCAGTCTTCCATGTTGGCGTCCATCAGCTGGGCGAGCCAGGCCTTGATGCTGGCGACGTCCAGCGTCACGTCGATACCAGCGCGGGCCAGCAGCGGATTGACGCTGGCATTCAGCCGGTCCAGCAGCACCGGCACCTGGGCCTTCAGCAGCGGCAGTTCCTTGGCCATCACCGGCACGATCAGCAGCACCACCGACACCAGCGCCAGCAGCGCCAGCCCCTCGACCAACAGCACCGCCAGCACCCGCGGCCAGCGCCGGGTGGCCAGTTGCTCGACCAGCGGATGCAAGGCGTAGGCCAGCACCGCGGCCACCATGAACGGCGTGAGCACCGGCGCCAGCAACCACAACGCCAACGCAGCCAGCGCGGCCAGGGCGGTCCAGGTGAGGGTTTGGCGTTGGGCGGGAGACAGGGTCATCGGCAGGGCGGGCCTGGGCGGCACGGCGGGCGCCGGCCGCAACCGCAGCAGCCTGCGGTCAAACAGACGATTGTAGGAGCCGGAGTCAATGCAGCCGCGGTGCGCCGTCGCGGCGCAGTTCGGACAGCCGCTCGCGCAAGGCGGCGGCGTCGTCGGCGTCCGGCCGGGCGGCCAGGTAGGCGGCCAGGTCGTCGGCGGCCTCGGCCGGCCGGCCCAGTTCAGCCCAGGTCAGGCCGCGATCGCGCCGCTCTTCCGCCGCCTGCGGCAGCAGCACCACCAGGCGCTGCAGCACGGCCAGCAGGCGCGGCCAGTCTTCGTTGCTGCGGTGGATCTCCTTCAGGTTGTGCAGCAGCCGCGCCAGGATGTCGCGCGGCGGTGCGGCCTGCAGGAACAGGCCCAACGGCGTCTCGAAGTCACCCTCCAGCCCGTGGCGGGCGCGGTAGGGCTGCAGCCGCTCGTCCAGCGCCTCGCGTGACAGCGATCGGCCGTTGAATGGGTCGATCACCACCTCGCCCTGCGGCATGCGCAGCTTGATGAGGAAGTGCCCCGGGAACGACACGCCCTGCGCCTTCAGCCCCAGTTGGCCCGCCAGCTCGATGTAGATCAGCGCCAGGGTGATGGGGATGCCGCGGCGGGTGGCCAGCACCTCATGGACTTGGCTGTTGCGACGGTCGTAGTAGTTGTTCAGGTTGCCGGCAAAGCCCAGCTCCATGAAGAAGTACTGGTTCAGCGCGCGCAGACGGCGCAACGGCGGCGCATCGGCCGGCAGTCGGGCGCGCAGCTTGCCAGCCAGGCGGTCGATCTCGCCCAACACCGCCTGCGGGTCGAGTGCGGGCTGGTCGTCCTGGGCCACGCAGATGGCGGCCTCCAGCAAGGCGAAGCCGGCGTCCTCGGCCACCAGGCTGGCAAAGTAGGCCAGTTTGGTGGGCGCATCGAGTTGCAGGTGCTTCATGGGTGTCAGTCTAGGCCCGGCGTTGCGGAACAGCCGATCAATGCTGACGCGCCAGGCTGCGCAGGGGCACGCCCAGCAACGCCAGCACGCCGAAGTACAGCAGCGCCGCCACCGCCAGTGCCAGTGCCATCGCGCCAGCGCGCTGCAGTTCATGGGCACCCATGGCAATCCAGTCGAAGCGCCGCGCGACCCAGGCCATGGCGGCGCCCATCACCGCGCTGGCCACCAAGACCTTCAAAGCGAAGCCACCCCAGCCGCTGGCGGGCTGGTAGCTGCCGCGGCGCTTCAAGCCCCAGACCAGGGCCGCCGCGTTGGCATTGGCGGCCAGGCCGATCGACAGCGCCAGCGCCGCCACGCCCATGCCCAGCCCGCCGATCAGTGCTGCGTTCAGCACCTGGGTGAGCACCAGCGCGCCGATGGCCACCCGCATCGGCGTGGCCATGTCCTGCTGGGCGTAGTAGGCCGGTGCGGCCACCTTCACGCCCACCAGGCCGATCACGCCCGCGCCATAACCCATCACCGCTAGGGTGGTCATGGACACGGCGTTGGCGTCGAAGGCGCCGCGGTGGAACAGCACCGCCACCATGGGCTGGCCGAACACCGCCAACGCCACCGCGCAGGGCAGCGCCAGCAGCACCACCAGGCGCAGGCCCCAGTCCAGCAGGCCAGAATAGGCCACCAGGTCGCCCTGGGCCCGGGCAGCCGACATCTGCGGCGTCAGCACCACGCTGAGCGCCACGCCCAGCAACGCGGTGGGCAACTCCATCAGCCGGTCGGCATAGACCAGCGTGGACACCGCGCCCGTGCCCATGTGGCTGGCGATCTGCGAATTGATGATCAGCGAGATCTGCGCCACCGACACGCCCACCAGCGCCGGTCCCATCTTGGCCAGGATCTGCCGCACGCCCGGGTGGTGCCAGGCCATGCGCAGCCGGCCCAGCGACAGACCCAGCCGCGGCAGCATGCCGATCTGCAGCAGCGCAGGCACCTGGATGGCCAACTGCAGCAGGCCACCCACCATCACCCCCGCCGCCAGCGCGTAGATTGGCTCCACACCGTGGTCACGCAGGCGTGGCACCAGCAGCAGGGCCGCGCCGATCACGCTGAGGTTCAGCAGCACCGGGGTGAAGGCCGGCACCGCAAAGCGGCGCCAGGTGTTCAGCACGCCCGAAGCCAGGGCCACCATCGACATGAAGCCGATGTAGGGGAACATCCAGCGGGTCATCTGCACCGCGGCATGTTCGGTGGCGGGGTCGAAGCCCGACGCCAGCAGCCAGACCAGCACCGGCGCACTGGCGATGCCCAGCGCACACACCACCAGCAGCGCCCACGCCAGCACCGTGGCCACGGCGTCGACCAGGTCGCGGGTGGCGGCGTCGCCCTCTGATGCCCTCGTGGCCGCCAGCAGCGGCACGAAGGCCTGCGAGAACGCGCCCTCTGCAAACAGGCGGCGCAGCAGATTGGGAATGCGAAAGGCGATCTGGAACGCATCCATCATCGCCGACGTGCCAAACAGCGCGGCACCGATCTGCTCGCGCACCAGACCGGTGATGCGCGACAGCAGCGTGAGCGCAGAAACCGAGAAGGCAGCCTTGAAAAGAGTCATGCAGGGGATCTGGCGGGTGGCGCTGCGGGCAAGGTGGTGGCCCTGGCTGCCAGCATGGCAACCCACAAGGTCCGATTCCGCATTATAGGAAGGCACCACCTCACGCTTTGCCGCCACCCATTCAAACTGCTATACTCACGATCTTTGCCCGACATGGCGTGGTGAGGTCAATTCATCAGCGGGTCCGGCATGACGATCAAGTTACCGCCTTCGACACAGGATTCTCACCAGCATGGCCACCGCTTCCAAAGCCAAGAAGAAAACCGTTCGCCTGGCCTCGGGCCGCAAGCGCGTCCGCCAAGACGAAAAGATCAACGCCGCCAACACGTCGCTGCGCTCGAAGTTCCGCACCGTGGTGAAGAACGTTCAGAAGGCACTGGACAAAGCCGCTGCCCCGGGTGGCGACAAGGCTGCTCCCGCCTCCCTGTTCAAGACCGCCCAGAGCGTGATCGACTCGATCGCCGACAAGGGGATCTTCCACAAGAACAAGGCCGCTCGCCACAAGAGCCGTCTGTCTGCCAAGATCAAGGCGCTGTCGGCGTCTGCCGCGGCCTGAAGCCCGGCCCGGCCAACGAAAAGCCCGCTTCAGCGGGCTTTTTTGCGTCTGGCGCCGGCTGGTCAATCCGGGCCGGACGGGGGGTCTGGCACCAGGCAGGCTTCGACCACCTGCAACTCGTTGTCGCGGGCAAAGTTCATCACGAAATCCCAGGCCATGGGCTCCAGGTCGCGCAGCGCCTCATTGACGATCACGCACTTGACGCCGTCGATCACCCGGGGCACGCAGTACGGTGAATAGCCGATGTGCGCGCCGATGCCGCTTCCATACTGGCCTGTCTTCGGCCGAAAGCTCGACAACGCACCCGCCAGCCGCTCGGACCAGTCACTGGGGCGGAAGGTCTTGCCAGCCTTGGTGGTGCCCTGGATGAAGAATTCGCGCGGCTGGTGGGCGGTCGACATGCGGGCCGAAAGGGATGGGGCGAGGGCGGGAAGGCCGATTGGCAGTGCCACCGGGCGCAGCACACGCCGCCCAGTCACCGGCTCTGCCACCGGGAAACCCCGTATTGTGCCGTGGAAGTGCTGCGCCGCAGCAAACATGATGGCCCCTTGAGGCTGAACGATCCGGGTGGATCGGCATCCACCTGCCTGCGCTTTAGAATCGAACCCCGGGCCGGCGCGCTGCCATGGTGGGAACCATGCGAAACGCACGCCGGCTTTTTCTTTGATCTGCCGACTTTCCGGAGCCCTGCGATGACCTCCCACGTGATGAACACCTACGGCCGACTGCCATTTGCGCTGTCACACGGCCGAGGCTGCCGCGTCTGGGACACCGACGGCCGACAGTACCTGGACGGGCTGGGCGGCATTGCCGTCAACACGCTGGGCCATGGCCACCCCAAGTTGGTGCCGGCGCTGCAGGACCAGATCGCCAAGCTGATCCACTGCAGCAACTATTACGCGGCCCCCATGCAGGAGGTGCTGGCCGCCAAGCTGTGCGAACTGTCGGGGCTGGACGCCGCTTTCTTCTGCTCCACCGGCCTGGAAGCCAACGAAGGCGCGCTGAAGATTGCGCGCAAGTTCGGCCACGACAAGGGCATCGAGCGGCCCGAGATCATCGTCTACGAGAAGGCCTTCCACGGCCGGTCGATCGCCACGCTGTCGGCCACCGGCAACCCCAAGGTGCAGGCCGGCTTCGGCCCGCTGGTCGAAGGCTTCGTGCGCGTGCCACTGAACAACCTGGACGCGGTGCGCGAGGTGGCGCGCACCAACCCCAACGTGGTGGCGGTGTTCCTGGAGACGATCCAGGGCGAAGGCGGCATCAATCCGACCCGCATCGACATCCTCCAAGGCCTGCGCGCGATCTGCGACCAGCAGGACTGGCTGCTCATGCTCGATGAGGTGCAGTGCGGCATCGGCCGCACCGGCAAGTGGTTCGCCCACCAGTGGGCCGGCATCTTGCCCGACGTGATGCCGCTGGCCAAGGGCTTGGGCTCGGGCGTGCCCATCGGCGCCATCGTGGCCGGCCCGCGCGCGGCCAATGTGCTGCAACCCGGCAACCACGGCACCACCTTCGGCGGCAACCCGTTGGCCATGCGTGCCGGCATCGAGACCCTGCGCATCATGGAAGAAGACGGCGTGATGGCCAACGCCGCCGCCGTGGGTGCGCGCCTGCATGCCGGCTTGGCCGAAGGCCTGGGCGGCGTGGCGGGCGTGACCGAGATCCGCGGCCAGGGTCTGATGGTCGGCATCGAGCTCGACCGCCCCTGCGGCGTGCTGCTGGGCCAGGCGGCCGACGCCGGTCTGCTGATCAGCGTGACGGCCGACAGCGTCATTCGCCTGGTGCCGCCACTGATCCTGAGCGCCGCCGAGGCCGACGAGATGGTGGCCATCCTGGTGCCGCTGATCCACGCCTTCCTGGCCAACCCGCGGCCATGAAACCAGGATTGAGCCTGATGAAGCACTACCTGCAGTTCAAGGACCTGCGCACCGAGGAATACGCCTACCTGTTCGACCGCGCCCGGATCATCAAGACACGCTTCAAGAACTACGAGCGCTACCAGCCGCTGGCCGACCGCACGCTGGCGATGATCTTCGAGAAGGCGAGCACCCGCACCCGCGTCAGCTTCGAGGCGGGCATGTACCAGATGGGCGGCTCGGTGGTGCACCTGACCACCGGCGACAGCCAACTGGGCCGTGCCGAGCCGGTGGAAGACTCGGCGCGGGTGATCAGCCGCATGGTCGACCTGGTGATGATCCGCACCTATGAGCAGACCAAGCTGGAACGCTTTGCCTCGCACAGCCGGGTGCCGGTGATCAACGGCCTGACCAACGAGTACCACCCTTGCCAGATCCTGGCCGACATCTTCACCTTCATCGAGCACCGCGGCAGCATCGCCGGCAAGGTGGTGGCCTGGGTGGGCGACGGCAACAACATGGCCAACACCTGGCTGCAGGCGGCCGACATCCTGGGCTTCACCCTGCACATCAGCACGCCCAGCGGCTACGAGGTCGACCCCAAGCTGGGCGGCGTGGCCAACCCGGACTGCGTGAAGACCTTCAAGAGCCCGTTCGCCGCCTGCGAGGGCGCGCACCTGGTCACCACCGACGTGTGGACCAGCATGGGCTTCGAGGCCGAGAACGCGGTGCGCCAGAAGGCCTTTGCCGACTGGTGCGTCGACATGCAGATGATGTCGCTGGCCCAGCCCGATGCGCTGTTCATGCACTGCCTGCCCGCCCACCGCGGCCAAGAAGTGGCCGCTGAGGTGATCGACGGCCCGCAGTCGGTGGTGTGGGAGGAAGCAGAGAACCGCCTGCATGTGCAGAAGGCACTGATGGAATACCTGCTGCTCGGTCGCATCGGCTGACGGGCGCCAGCGCACCGTGAAGACCGCCTTCCTCACCGACCTGCATGCCAACCGGGAGGCGGTGGAATCGGTGCTGGACCATGCACGTGCCGCAGGCGTGCAGCGCTGGGTGCTGCTGGGCGACTTCGTCGGCTACGGCGCCGACCCGGCCTGGGTGGTGGACCAGGTGCGTGCGTTGGTGGCGCAGGGCGCTTGTGCGGTGATGGGCAACCACGACCAGGCGGTGGTGCGCGGGTCGGCACCGGGCATGCGGCCCGACGCCCGCTTCGTGGTGGAGTGGACACGCGCCCAGCTGGATGCCGCGCAGCTCGACTTCCTGGCCAGCCTGCCGCTGACCCAGCAGCATGGCGACCAGCTGTATGTGCATGCCAATGCCTGGGCGCCGGGCGGCTGGGACTACATCCAGGCCCGCGCCGATGCGGTGCGCAGCCTGCAGGCCACCGACGCCCGCTACACCTTTTGCGGCCACATGCATGAGCCCAAGCTGTTCAACCTGTCGGGCACCGGCAAGGCGGGTGACTTCGTGCCCACACCGGGCGTGGCCATCCCGGTGCCGCCGCACCGGCAGTGGCTGGTGATCCCCGGCTCGGCCGGCCAGCCGCGCGACGGCAACCCAGCGGCCTGCTACGCCATGTTCGACGAGGCCGCAGGCGCCCTCACCTTCCACCGTGTGCCCTACGACCACGACAGCGCCGGCGCCAAGATCCGTGCCGCCAACCTGCCACAACGGCTGGCATCGCGGCTGGAAGACGGGCACTGATCCAGGCCATGGATTCCAAGCTCTACAGCACCAGCCTGGGCTACACCGGCCAGAAGGGCGACAACCCGGTCAGCACACTGCAGCCGGGCTCGGTGGTCGACGGCTTCGAGCTGCTGGAGAAGCTGCATGTGGGCGGCATGGCCCACATCTGGAAGGTGCAGGAGGTCAACCACCAGGGTGATTCACGCCTGCCGCTGGTGATGAAGGTGCCCCGCATCAAAGGCGGTGAAGACCCGGCCACCATCGTCGGCTTCGAGGTCGAGATGATGATCCTGCCGATGCTGCGGGGCCGCCATGTGCCGCAGTTCATCGCCAAGGGCGACTTCACCCGCCAGCCCTACATCGTGATGGAACGCATCGAGGGCCACAGCCTGCGCCCGCGCCTGGACGATGCGCCGCTGGCGATCGACGAGGTGATCGAGATCGGCTCACGCGTGGCCACGGCGGTGCACGAGCTGCACCGCCAGAACCTGGTGCACCTGGACATCAAGCCCAGCAACATCCTGTTTCGCGAGGACGGCACCGCCGTGCTGGTCGACTTCGGCCTGTCGCGCCACGACCACCTGCCCGACCTGCTGGACGAGGAATTCACCCTGCCGATGGGCACCGGGCCGTACATGTCGCCCGAGCAGGTGCAGTTCGTGCGCAACGACCCGCGCAGCGACCTGTTCGCCCTGGGCGTGATGCTCTACCACTTCACCACCGGTGAACGCCCCTTCGGCGCGCCCGAGAGCGTGCGCGGCCTGCGCCGGCGGCTCTACATCGACCCGGTGCCGCCGCGCAGCCTGCGCCCCGACTGCCCGCCCTGGCTGCAGGAAGTGATCCTGCGCTGCCTGGAAGTGCAGCCCGAGCGCCGCTACCAGACCGCTGCCCAGCTGGCGCTGGATCTGCAGGACCCCGGCCAGGTGGCGCTGACCCGCCGCGCCGACAAGCTGCACAAGAGCGGCGCCATCAAGACCTTCAAGCGCTGGTTCTTCGCCCTGGGTGCCGAGCCGGCGCATGAGCGGATGAAGGTCTCCGAACAACTGGAACGCAGCCCGATCATCCTGGCCGCGGTCGACATCGACCATGCCACCACCGCCTTGCTGCAGCAATTGCGCGAGACGGTGCGCCGCATCGTGCTGACCGAACCCGGCGCGCGCCTGGCCTGCGTCAGCGTGATGAAAATCGCCCGCATCGGGGTCGATGACCTGGTCGACGCCAGCGGACGCAGCCGGCATGTGAAGCAGCTGGTCGCGCTGAAGCACTGGGCGCGGCCGATCAGCAAGGCGCTGAACCTGGACGAAGGCCGGCTCACCTTCCATGTGCTGGAGGCGCCCGATGTGGCCGCGGCCATCCTCGAGTTCTCGCAGCGCAACCAGGTCGACCACATCGTGATGGGCGCGCGGGCCAGTTCGTCGCTGCGGCGGCTGCTGGGCAGCGTGTCGTCCCAGGTGGTGGCGCAGGCAGACCGCACAGTGACGGTGGTGCGCGCCCCCGATGCGGCTGGGCCGGTGCCATCCAGCCCTCCGGTCGATGCCGGCGGCTGACCCGCACGACAACCCCTGCACCCGCTGCGGCGCCTGCTGCGCCAGCATGCGGGTGGACTTTGCGGTTGAAGAGCTGCTGAGCCACGGCGGCAGCGTGCCCGATGGCCTGGCCGATGCGCTCAACGACCGGCTGTGCCGGCTGCGCGGCACCGACCATGCCCGCCCGCGCTGCGCCGCCTTGCAGGGCACGGTGGGCCGGCAGGTGCGCTGCGGCATCCATGAGTGGCGGCCCTCGCCCTGCCGGGAATTCGGCGCGCGGGCGCCGTTCGGCCAGGGCGACGATGCGTGCGCGCAGGCCCGTGCGCGGCATGGGCTGCCGCCGTTGCCAGCCTGAGCCGGCCGCGGCAGGCTCAATGCAAGCCGGGTTGCTGGGCCATGCGGCTGACCACCAGCACGGCCTGGGTGCGTGAATTGACGCCCAGCGCACGCAGCACGGCGGCCACATGGTCCTTCACGGTGTCGACCGAGACGTTCAGCTCGCGGGCGATCAGCTTGTTGGGCAGACCCTTGAGCAGCAGGCTCAGCACATCGGTCTGGCGCGGCGTGAGGCCCAGCGTGGCCATGCTCAGCCGCGGCTGGTCGGCCAGGGTGGGCGTGGCCGCCGCCGGGGCGGCCAACGCGGTGCCGCCTTCCAGCATGGGTTGCAGCACCGTCGGCCCGGCGGCCTGGGTGGCGGCGCCGATCTCGGCCAGTTGCAGCCGCATCAGGCCCAGCAGCGCCTGCGGGATGTAGACCCCGCCGGACAGCACCAGGGCCAGCGCGGCATGCAACTCGTCGATGGGCGTGCGCTTGGGCACGAAGGCCATCGCCCCCAGGTCGACCGCACGCACCATGTCGCTGAGCTGGTCGTTGGCCGCCATCACCACCACCGGCAGGGCCGGGTAGCGCTGACGCAGGTCGGCCAGCAGCGCAAAACCGTCCACGCCATCGGCCAGCTGCGGGTCCAGCAAGGCCAGGTCGACCGAGGCGTCACGCGCCAGCAGGGCGAAGGTCTGGTCGGGGCCGTCGGCGGTGAGCACCTGCACCCGGTCGTCGAGCTTGTGGATGATGTCGGTCAGCGCGCTGAGCACCAGCGGATGGTCGTCGATCAACAACACTTTCATCGGGCGGCCCTCGGATGGCGGTGACGGTGGCGGTGGCAGGTCGGCAGGCGTTGGGATCAGGTGAAGCGGCGCGACACCGCCTCGGCCACGCACACCGGCTTGGTGGCGCCTTCACGCTCGATGGTGACCTCGGTGGTCATCTGGGCGCCGCCGTCGATCACGTCATAGCCCTTCAGCGTGATGACTGCCCGCACGCGACTGCCAGCCGGCACGGGGCCGGTGAAGCGCACCCGGTTCAGGCCGTAGTTGATGCTCATCTTGACGTCGTCGATCACCATGGCGGTGGCGGTCAGTTCGGGCAACAGCGACAGGGTGAGGAAGCCGTGCGCGATCGGCGCACCGTACGGCCCGGCCTTGGCCCGTTCCACATCCACGTGGATCCACTGGTGGTCGCCGGTGGCCTCGGCAAACAGGTTGATGCGCTGCTGGTCCACCAGCACCCAGGGGCTGGTGGCCAGGTGCTGGCCCACCAGGGCCTGCATCGCAGCCAAGTGGGGAAAGTGCACACGGGTGTCGGTAGTGTCAGGGGTTGTCATGCTTGAAGCCATTGGGTGAGGGGAAGCCATTGCTGGAGGTCGCGCTCCACGCGGCCAGGGGCCACGTCGAACAGCGTCAGGCCACGCGCGGCCAGGTGGGCATAGTTCTGGGTGTCACGCAGGTGGGTGATGGGGATGTTCAGCGGCGCCGGCGCCACGGCGCCGAGGAATTCATGCAGGTGCTGGGTGGCATGGGTGTGCTCCTTGACCCGCATCGCCACCAGGCCGACGATGGCACGGTCACCACGCTTGTGGGCGGCCAGCACCTGCAGGAAGGTGTGCGTGGCAGCCAGGTCGAAAGGGCTGGGCTGCAGCGGCACGACGATGCGGTCGGCCAGCTTCAGCACCAGGTCCAGCCGCTTGCCATGCAGGCCGGCCGGGGTGTCGAGCACCAAATGAGTACAGCCCTTGGGCGTGCGCAGCACGTCGCCCTCGGCCAACTCCAGCGCCTGGATGGTGGGCACCTGGGGCGGGCGCAGGGCCAGCCACTGGCGCGCACTTTGCTGCCGGTCCAGATCGCCCAGCGCCACCGCATGGCCTTGCCGCGCCAGCCAGCCGGCCAGGTTGGTGGCCAACGTGCTTTTGCCCGCCCCGCCCTTGGGGTTGGCCACCATGAACACCGGCATGCTGCGCCCTCCCTGGCTGTGCATTGTCGAACGACGGAATGCTGCTATGTTAAGAGCGCAGCCACCCCCGCTGCCTAGAACGAAACCCCGCCCATGCCCCGTGCCTTGATCCTGCTGGCCCATCCGCAACGGGCGCATTCGCGCGTGAACGACGCGCTGGCCCGCGCAGCACAGGCCGCCGGCTTCCAGGTGCGCGACCTGTACGCGCTGTACCCCGACTACCTGATCGACGTGCCTGCCGAGCAGGCCGCCCTGGCCGAGGCCGACCTCGTGGTGTGGCTGCACCCGGTGCACTGGTACGGCATGCCGGCGTTGATGAAGCTGTGGCTGGACGAGGTCTTTGGCTTCGGCTGGGCCTATGGCCCTGGCGGCCATGCCCTGCTGGGCAAGGACCTGTGGCTGGCCACGTCCACCGGCGGGCCCGAATCGTCCTACGGGCCGGGCGGCTACAACCGGCACTTCTTCGACGCATTCCTGCCACCGTACGAGCAGACCGCCGCGCTGGCGGGCATGCGCTTCCTGCCGCCGCTGGTGCTGCATGGCGCGCACCGCGCGCCGGCGGCGCAGGTGCAGGCC
>JBBAPL010000097.1:0-20046 GCA_040400895.1 Aquabacterium sp. | reverse complement strand
GCGGGTGGTGCGCCCGCGCCTGGCCGACGCCAAGTTCTTCTTCGATCAGGACCGCAAGAAGACGCTGGAATCGCGTGTGGCCGGCTTGGACAGGGTGGTCTACCAGGGCAAGCTGGGCAGCCAGGGCGCGCGCTCGCAGCGCGTGCGCGCCATGGCGCACGCCATCGTCAACCAGCTGCGCCTGGCCACCGTGCCGTACACGGTGGAGGCGCAGGACGAATTTGCGGTGCTCGACAGCAAGGTGCAGCAGGCCGCACGCCTGGCCAAGACCGACCTGCTGACCGACATGGTGGGTGAATTCCCCGAGCTGCAGGGCACGATGGGCGGCTACTACGCCCGACACGAGGGCCTGCGCGACGGCGTGGCCATCGCCATCGAAGACCACTACAAGCCCCGCTTCGCCGGCGACGCGCTGCCGCGCAACCACACCGGCACGGTGCTGGCGCTGGCCGACAAGCTGGAAACACTGTGCGGCCTGTTCGGCATCGGCGCTCTGCCCACCGGCGACAAGGATCCGTTTGCGCTGCGCCGCCAGGCGCTGGGCATCATCCGCATCCTGGTCGAGAAGAACCTGCCGCTGGCGGTGCCGGCGCTGCTGGACGCCGGCTTCGGCGCCTTCGACGACGGCCTGCTGACGCACGCCACGGCGCGCGCCGACCTGCTGCAGTTCCTGGACGACCGCCTGTCCGGCCTGCTGCGCGAGCAAGGCTACAGCGCGCAGGAGGTGGATGCGGTGGTGGCGCTGCGGCCGTCGCCCTGGGGCAGCATCCCCAAGCGGCTGGCGGCGGTGCGCGCCTTCGCCGCGCTGCCCGAGGCCGCGCCGCTGGCCGCCGCCAACAAGCGGGTGGGCAACATCCTGAAGAAGAGCGACGGCGGCACCGCTGCCGCCGTGAGCGCGGCGTTGCTGGTGGAGCCGGCCGAGGCCGCGCTGCACAGCGCCCTGGCCTCGCTGGCACCGCTGGCCGACCGGCTGTTCGACGCGGGCGACCTGGCCGGGTCGCTGCAGGTGCTGGCCGGCCTGAAGGCGCCGGTGGATGCCTTCTTCGACGGCGTGATGGTCAATGCCGACGACCCGGCCCTGCGCGCCAACCGCCTGGCACTGCTGGGCACGCTGCATGCCTCGATGAACCGCGTGGCCGATCTGGCCCGCCTGGCTTCCTAGCCCTGCCGAGAACTCCCTTGCCCCGCGCCATGCAGCACGTCGTCAAACTGGTCATCCTGGGCCGCGACGGCATCTTCAATGATTTCCGCGACGACCATGTCAAGGCGCCCGAAGAGTGGTTCCCGATCCCCGGTGCGCTAGAGGCGGTGGCCCGGCTCAACCATGCCGGCTGGCATGCGGTGGTGGCGACCAACCAGTCGGGCATCGGCCGCGGCATGATCGACATGGCCGCAGTCAATGCGGTGCATGCCCACATGTTCAAGAGCCTGCAGGCGGTGGGCGGCCGCATCGACGCGGTGTTTTTCTGCCCGCACACGCCCGAAGACGCTTGCGATTGCCGCAAACCCCAGCCCGGCCTGATGCGCGACATCGGCAAGCGCTACGGCATCGACCTGAAGCTGGTGCCGATGGTGGGTGACACCCTGCGCGATCTGCAGGCCGCCGCCGCCGCAGGCTGCGAACCCCACCTGGTGCTGAGCGGCCGGGCTGCCGCGCTGGACCCCGACGCGGTGCAGGCCCTGGCTGCGCAGGTGCCCGGCACCCGGGTGCATGTCGACCTGCCGGCCTTTGCCGACCACCTGCTGGGCCGCGGCACGGCCACTCCCTGAAAGCCGGTTCCCGATGATCTATCTGCGCAGCGCGCTCTACATCCTGTACCTGATCGTCACGCTGATCCCCTGGGCCCTGGTGGCGGTGGTGTTCTCGGTCTTCCAGCGTGGCGCGCCGATGTACTGGTTGTGCGCCGGCTGGCTGAAGGCCACCATCTGGGGGGCCAAGGTGATCTGCGGCGTGCGCTACCGTGTGCAGGGCCTGGAGCACCTGCCCACGGCGGCCGACAGCACGGCCGCCGTGCTGCTGGCGCCCAAGCACCAGAGCACCTGGGAGACCTTTGCCTTCCCGGCGATCATGCCGCACCCCCTGGCCTATGTGTTCAAGCGGGAACTCCTGTGGATCCCGTTCTTCGGCTGGGCCATCGGCCGCATGGACATGATCCACATCGACCGCAGCCGCCGCACCGAGGCCTGGGCCAAGGTGCTGGCCCAGGGCAAGCGGCTGATGGCGCAGGGCAACTGGGTGATCATGTTCCCCGAGGGCACGCGTGCCAGGCGCGGGCAGAAGGGCGAGTACAAGTCCGGCGCGTCGCGCCTGGCCATTGCCGCCGGCACGCCCATCGTGCCGATCGCCGTCACCTCGGCGCGCTGCTGGCCGCGCAAGAGCTGGCTGCTGCGACCTGGGCTGATCGAGGTGTCGATCGGCCAGCCGATCCCGGTGGCCGGCCGCCGGCCTGACGAGCTGATGCGCGAGGTGGAGGCCTGGATCGAGGCCGAGATGCGCCGGCTCGACCCCGACGCCTACCCGGCAGCAGCGGCCGGGTCAGCGGCTGCTCCGTAGAATTGGTGCCCATGCCCAGACCCGGTCAACACGACGCCGCCCAGCAGCTGTCACTGTTCGACCAGCCGCCGGTCGCCGTGCCACCGCGGCAGCTTCGGCAGGCGGTCCCGCCCGCACCCGCGCCGGCGCCTGCGCCCCAACCGCCCGTGCCCCACTTTCAACACCCGCGCGCCGGGCGCAGCATCGCGCTGGCTGGGCACCAGGTCGGCTATGAATTCCGCCGTGCGCGCCGTCGCAGCATCGGCTTCGTCGTCGGCACCGACGGCCTGAGCGTCAGCGCGCCGCGCTGGGTGGCGGTGGCCGAGGTCGAACAGGCGCTGCAGGCCAAGGCCGGCTGGATTCTGCGCAAGCTGCATGAGCAGCAGGAGCGTGCCCGCCGTCTGCATGCCGCCAAGGTGGTGTGGCAGGACGGCACCAGCCTGCCGTTCCTGGGCGAGACGGTGATCGTGCTGCTCGACGCCCGCGTCACCGGCGCCCAGCTCAACAGCGACGCCCAGGCGCTGCCCGGCGTGCCCCGGCTCACCCTGCACCTGGGCCTGCCGCAGAGCGCGTCGCAAGACCAGATCCGCGAGCTGGTGCAGACCTGGCTGCAGCGCCAGGCGCGCCGGGTGTTCGAGGAGCGTTGCGCCCACTTCGCGCCTCAACTTGGCGTGCGGGTGCGGCGGCTGTCGCTCAGTTCGGCGGCCACCCGCTGGGGCAGTGCCAGTGCCGATGGCTCGGTGCGGCTGAACTGGCGGCTGATCCACTTCGCGCTGCCGGTGATCGACTATGTCGTCACCCATGAGCTGGCCCACCTGCGCGAGATGAACCACAGCCCGGCCTTTTGGGACGTGGTGCGCTCGGTGCTGCCCGACTTCGAACGCAGCCGCGGTGCCCTGCGCAGTGAAGTGCTGCCGTCGTTAGATTGAACGATGCGCCCCGCCGCTCCACCTTTTTGGGGGGAGTGTTGAGGGCACCTGCGGCAGGCACACTCCGAAGATCTGCTGTCTTCACGGCCAAGCAGGGAGGAATCGGCGCGGCGCCCGGGTGGGTGTCCAGCAAGCCAACGGTGCAACGGCGGCGGGCCTCCACGGGTTCGTCGCCGTTTTCCCTTCTGCGGGCGGCCGGGCCTGGGCTACATTGACGTGCACGTCAACCCGCCTGTGTCATGACCGCCGCCCCCACTGCTGCCCCCGCTGCGGCCACCCCGCGCCCCGGCAAGACCTTCACCATCACCGAGTTGGCGCAGGAGTTCGACGTCACCCCGCGCGCGATCCGGTTCTATGAGGACATGGGCCTGTTGCAGCCCGCGCGCGCCGGTCGCAACCGCGTCTACAGCCACCGCGACCGCACCCGGCTCAAGCTCACGCTGCGGGGCAAGCGGCTGGGCTTCTCGCTGCTGGAAATTCGCCAGCTGGTGACGATGTACGACAGCGACAGCGACACCGCCCCGCAACTGCACGCCTTTGTGAAGGTGCTGGCCGCGCACCGGGCGCAGCTGGCGCAGCAGCTCGAGGACATCCGCGTGACGTTGGACGAACTGGCCATGCACGAGGCCCGCTGCCACCAGCTGCTGGCCGATGCCGCTGCGCCCAAGCGCCGCGGCAAAGGCTGAGCCAGGGCCGCCAGCGGGTGCGGCCGTTATCATTGACGTTGACGTTAACGTCAATCAAACACAGCGCCACCGCATGCCCGCATCCGCCTACCGTCCGCCCACGCTGCCGGCGCCTGCCGACCCGGCCTTCGCCGACCGGGTGCGCGCCTCGTTCGCCCGCCAGGGGGCGCTGGCCACCATCGGCGCATGGATCGATGACGTGCAGCCCGGCCGGGTGCTGATCCACCTGCCGCATGCCGCGCACGTCACCCAGCAGCATGGCTTCGTGCATGGCGGGTTGCTGGCGGCGGTGCTGGACACCGCCTGCGGCTATGCCGCGTCCACGTTGACCGCGGCCGACGCCGGTGTGCTGACGGTGGAGTTCAAGATCAACTTTCTGGCGCCCGCGCGCGGCCCGGTGCTGCACTGCGAAGGCTGGGTCACCAAGGCCGGTCGCACCCTCAGCGTGACCGAGGGCCGCGCGTGGCAGGACGGCGCCGACGGCCAGACCCAGCTGGTGGCCACCCTCAACGCCACCATCATGACCATCACCGGCCGTGACGGCGTGCGCGGCTGACCGGCCGCTGCGCCCGACCTCACCACCCCACAGGAGACAGCCATGAGCCAACTGCCCGGACTCGACTTCCAGCTCGGCGAAGACATCGACGCCCTGCGCGACGCGGTGCAGGCCTTTGCCGCCGCCGAGATCGCCCCGCGCGCCGCCGAGATCGACCGCAGTGACCGTTTCCCGGCCGACCTGTGGCAAAAGATGGGCGAGCTGGGCGTGCTGGGCATCACCGTGCCCGAGCAGTACGGCGGTGCCAACATGGGCTACCTGGCCCACATGGTGGCGATGGAGGAGATCAGCCGCGCCAGTGCCAGCGTGGGCCTGAGCTATGGCGCGCACAGCAACCTGTGCGTCAACCAGCTCAAGCGCAACGGGACCGAGGCGCAGCGCGCGAAGTACCTGCCCAAGCTGATCACCGGCGAGCATGTGGGCGCGCTGGCCATGAGCGAGCCCGGCGCCGGCAGCGACGTCATCAGCATGAAGCTGCGCGCCCAGGACAAGGGCGGTTACTACCTGCTCAACGGCAGCAAGTTCTGGATCACCAACGGCCCCGACGCCGACACGCTGGTGGTCTACGCCAAGACCGAGCCCGAGCTGGGCGCGCGCGGCGTCACCGCCTTCATCATCGAGAAGACGATGAAGGGCTTCAGCTGTGCGCAGAAGCTCGACAAGCTGGGCATGCGCGGCAGCCACACCGGCGAGCTGGTGTTCCAGGATGTGGAAGTGCCGGCGCAGAACGTGCTGGGCCAGGTGGGTGGCGGCGCCCGGGTGCTGATGAGCGGGCTGGACTATGAGCGCGCGGTGCTGGCCGCCGGCCCCATCGGCATCATGCAGGCGGTGATGGACAACGTGGTGCCCTACATCCACGACCGCAAGCAGTTCGGCCAGAGCATCGGCGAGTTCCAGCTGATCCAGGGCAAGGTGGCCGACATGTACACCGTGCTGCAGGCCGGCCGGGCCTTCTGCTACACCGTGGGCAAGAACCTGGACAAGCTGGGCGTCGAGCATGTGCGCCAGGTGCGCAAGGACTGCGCCAGCGTGATCCTGTGGTGCGCCGAGAAGGCCACCTGGATGGCCGGCGAGGGCGTGCAGATCTTCGGCGGCAACGGCTACATCAACGACTACCCGCTGGGCCGGCTGTGGCGCGACGCCAAGCTCTACGAGATCGGCGCCGGCACGTCCGAGATCCGCCGCATGCTGATCGGCCGCGAGCTGTTCGCCGAGACCATGTGACCGTCCTGGCCATGCCCGGCACGCCCGCTGCTTAAACTGTGCAGCGCAACATTCCAGGCCGGAGGGGCCGACGTCCATGAGCACCGAACTGCAGGAACTCTTCCAGAACAACCGCGACTGGGCCGCCACCACCGAGCAGCGTGAGCCCGGCTTCTTCACCCGCCTGCTGAACCAGCAAAGCCCGCAGTACCTGTGGATCGGCTGCGCCGACAGCCGGGTGCCGGCCAACGACCTGGTGGGCCTGCTGCCCGGCGAGTTGTTCGTGCACCGCAACGTGGCCAACCTGCTGGTGCACAGCGATCTCAATGCGCTGAGCGTCATCCAGTACGCGGTGGATGCGCTGCAGGTCAGCCACATCATCGTGGTGGGCCACAGCAACTGCGGCGGCGTGCGCGCCGCCATGCGCAACACCCGCGCCGGCCTGGTCGACAACTGGCTGCGCCATGTGCAGGACGTGCGCGATGCGCACGAGGGCTTCCTGGCCGGCCTGCACGACAGCCTGCAGGTCAATGCCCTGGTGGAGCTGAACGTGCTGGAGCAGGCCCGCAACGTCTGCCGCACCACCGTGGTGGCCGACGCCTGGGTGCGCGGCCAGAGCGTGGTGGTGCACGGCTGGGTCTACGGCCTGCACAACGGCCTGCTGGAAGACCTGAAGATCACCGCGCAGTCGGCCGACCAGGTGGGCCTGGCCTACGACACCGCGCTGGCCCTGGTCAGGCAGCGCTACCGCCAGTTGCATGCCGCGCTGGTCGCCCCGGTGGCTCCGGCCGACGCCCTCAGCGACCACTGACCGCGACCAGGACACCGCCGATGTTCCCCCACCGCCTCAACGACACCCGCGCTTACGCCATCGCCCAGGCCATGCTGGATGGCTTCAACCGGCATTACCGGTTGTTTTCCGAGACCAACCGCGCGGCCAAGCGCCGCTTCGAGCAGGCCGACTGGCATGGCCAGCAGCGCGCCCAGCGCGAGCGCATCGAGTTCTACGACACCCGGGTGGCCGAGGCGGTGGACCGCCTGCAGCGCGAGTTCAACACCGCCAGCCTGGCCGACGACACCTGGCAGCAGGTCAAGCTGCACTACATCGGCCTGCTGGTGAACCACCACCAGCCCGAACTGGCCGAGACGTTTTTCAACTCGGTCACCACCAAGATCCTGCACCACAGCTACTTCCGCAACGACTTCCTGTTCGTGCGGCCGGCGGTCAGCACCGAGTACATCGAGAACGACGAGCCGGCGTCCCTGCCCACCTACCGCGCTTATTACCCCACGCGCGACGGCGTGGTCGGTGAGGGGCTGCGCGACACCCTGCTGCGCATCGTCGACAACTTCCAGCTGCAGCGTGACTTCCGGGACCTGGGGCGCGACATCGACGCGGTGCTGGAGGCGCTGCAGCGCCATGTGGGCCAGGGCGTGCGGCTGCGCGCCAATTTCCAGATCCAGGTGCTCAGCTCGATGTTCTTCCGCAACAAGGGCGGCTACATCATCGGCAAGATCGTCAACGGCTTTGCCGAGACACCGTTTGCCCTGCCGGTGCTGCACAACGACGCGGGCAAGCTGTACCTGGACGCGGCGCTGTTTGCCGAGGACGACCTGCTGATGCTGTTCAGCTTTGCGCGGGCCTACTTCATGGTGGACATGGAGATCCCCAGCGCCTATGTGCAGTTCCTGCGCAGCCTGATGCCGCGCAAGCCGCGCAACGAGATCTATTCGGCCCTGGGCCTGCAGAAGCAGGGCAAGAACAACTTCTACCGCGACTTCCTCTACCACCTGCGCCATTCCAGCGACAAGTTCGGCATCGCGCCGGGCATCAAGGGCATGGTGATGCTGGTGTTCGACCTGCCGTCGTTCCCCTACGTGTTCAAGGTGATCAAGGACTTCTACCCGCCACAGAAGGACACCACCCGCGAGCTGATCAAGAGCAAGTACCTGCTGGTGAAGACCCATGACCGCGTGGGCCGCATGGCCGACACGCTGGAATACGCCAGCGTGGCCTTTCCGCGCCACCGCGTCAGCGACGAGCTGTTGGCCGAACTGCAGCACTTCTGCCCCAGCCAGATCGAGACCGACGGCGATTCACTGGTCATCAAGCACGTCTACATCGAACGGCGCATGATCCCGTTGAACATCTACCTGCAGGATGCCTCGCCCGAGCAGCTGGCCCATGCGGTGGTGGAGTACGGCAATGCCATCAAGGACCTGGTGGCGGCCAACATCTTCCCCGGCGACATGCTGTGGAAGAACTTCGGTGTCACCCGCCACGGCAAGGTGGTGTTCTACGACTACGACGAGATCGAATACATCACCGACTGCAACTTCCGCAAGGTGCCCGCCGCGCGCAACGAGGAAGACGAGATGTCGGGCGAGATCTGGTACTCGGTCGGCCCGAAGGACGTGTTCCCCGAGACCTTCGAGCCCTTCCTGCTGGGCAACCCGGCGGTGCGCGAGGTGTTCATGAAGCACCACGCCGACCTGCTGGACGCCGCCTTCTGGCAAGGCCACAAGGAGCGCATCAAGGCCGGCCATGTGCACGATGTGTTCCCGTATGAGCAGAACAAGCGCTTCGCCCACACCCGCGCCACTTCGGCCACGATGTAGGCCGCACTGCCATTCTTTCCACACCAACTCCGGAGCCCGCCATGGCCGATTTCATCGTCATCGTCTCTGCCGCCCGCACGCCCATCGGCGGCCTGCTGGGTGACTTCTCGTCTCTGGCCGCCTGGGAACTGGGCGCGGTCGCCATCCAGGCCGCGGTGCAGCGCGCCGGGGTGCCGGGCGACGCGGTGAACGAAGTGCTGATGGGCAACTGCCTGATGGCCGGCCAGGGCCAGGCCCCGGCCCGCCAGGCGGTGCGCAAGGCCGGCCTGCCCGACAGCGCCGGTGCCGTCACGCTCAGCAAGATGTGCGGCAGCGGCATGCGCACCATGATGTTCGGCCACGACATGCTGTCCGCGGGCAGCGCCCAGGTGGTGGTGGCCGGCGGCATGGAGAGCATGACCAACGCCCCGCACCTGATGTTCGCCCGCAAGGGCGTGAAGTACGGCGCCGCCCAACTGTTCGACCACATGGCCATGGACGGCCTGGAAGACGCGTATGAGCGGGGCAAGGCCATGGGCGTGTTCGCCGAGCAGTGTGTCGACAAGTACCAGTTCAGCCGCGAGGCGCAGGACCAGTACGCCATCACCTCCACCATCCGCGCCAAGCAGGCCAACGTGGACGGCAGCTTCGCCTGGGAGATGGCGCCCGTCACGCTGGGCGACAAGGCTGGCACCGTGGTCCAGTTCGACGAGCAGCCGTTCAAAGCCAAGCTCGACAAGATCCCCAGCCTGAAGCCGGCCTTCAAGAAGGACGGCACCATCACCGCGGCCAATGCCAGCAGCATCTCCGACGGCGCTGCGGCGCTGGTGCTGATGCGTGAATCCACCGCCCGCGCCATGGGTGTCACGCCGATCGCCCGCATCGTGGCCCATGCGGTGCATGCGCAGCCGCCAGCCTGGTTTGCCACCGCACCGGCCGGCGCCATCACCAAGGCGCTGAAGCAGGCGGGCTGGGACGCCAAGAGCGTGAACCTGTGGGAAGTGAACGAGGCCTTCGCCGCCGTCACCATGGCCGCAATGCGTGAGTTCGACCTGCCGCACGACATCGTCAACGTGCACGGCGGCGCCTGTGCGCTGGGCCACCCCATCGGCGCCAGCGGTGCGCGCATCGTCGTCACGCTGCTGGGTGCGTTGAAGAAGCGCGGCCTCAAGCGTGGCGTGGCCGCGCTGTGCATCGGCGGCGGCGAGGCCACGGCCATGGCGGTGGAATTGCTGTGAGCGCCGTGCTGGCTGTTCTGCCGCTGGTGCAGCAGGGTGACACCTGCAGCCGCAGCGTGCGCTTCAGCCGTGACGACATCGCCACCTTTGCCCGCCTCAGCGGCGACAGCAACCCGCTGCACCACGACCAGCAGGCCGCGCAGCGGGCACGCCATGGCGAGATCATCGCCAGCGGCGAGCACACCACCGCCATGCTGATCGGCCTGGCGTCGTCGCACTTCTCGCAACCCGACGCCAACGGCCCGCGAGAGTTGCTGTGCCTGAACTTCAACTTCGCCTTCAAGGTGCCTGTGTTTGCTGAACAGGCCATCGATCTGAGCTGGAAGGTGGCCTCGGTCGAGCCCAACCCGGGCCTGGGCGGCCTGCTGGTGCACGTCGACGGCAAGGCCGCGGTGCGCCATGCGGCGCCGTCGGTGGTGGGCCGGGGCACGCTGCTGATCAAGACGGCCCAGGCCTGAACCGCGCATGAACGTCCTGATCCTCGGCGCCTCGCGCGGCATCGGCTTCGAGCTGGCCCGGCAATGCCTGGCCGCCGGCGACCGGGTGGTGGCCACCGCGCGCGGCGATGCCGGCCTGGCCCGCCTGGCGACACTGGGCGCCCAGCCGCTGAAGCTGGATGTGTCCAGCGCCGCCGGTTGTGCCGGCCTGGCCTGGCCGATCGATGGCGAGCAGTTCCACCAGGTCTGGCTGGTGGCCGGCGTCTACGGCCCGCGCAGCAGCGGCCTGCAGGCGCCCACCGGCGATGAATTCGACACCGTGATGCACACCAACGTGCTGGCCGCCATGCGCCTGCTGCCGCAGCTGGTGGATGCGCTGGCGCCCGGCGCCAAGCTGGCGGTGCTGTCGTCGCGCATGGGCTCGATCGCGTTGCGCAACGGCACCAGCGGCTGGCTGTACCGGGCGTCGAAGGCGGCGCTCAATTCGGTGCTCAAGGATGTGTCGCTGGCCCTGGCCGGCCGCGCCACCTGCGTCAGCCTGCACCCAGGCTGGGTGCAGACCGACATGGGCGGCGGCGGTGCCGACCTGGCCGTGGCCCGCAGCGTGGCCGACCTGCGCGCCGTTGTGGGTCGCCTGGGGCCGGCCGACAACGGTGGCTTCTTCAACCACGACGGCCAGCCGCTGGCCTGGTGACCGCTGCCATGCGCCTGACCGAGACCCAGGCGTTCTTCGCCCGCGTCCGCCACGCCTTCCAACGGCCCGGCAGCGATGCCGCGGCCGGCCCGCGGGTGCCGCTGCGCGCCGCCTTTCGAGAAAACCTCCAGGAGACGACCTGCCATGTTGCTCAGTGACGACCACCGCGCGGTGCAGGAGGCCGTGCGCCAGTACGTGCAGGCCGAGATCGCACCCCATGCCGCCGCCTGGGACAAGAGCCACCAGTTCCCCGCCGCGCAGCTCAAGGGCCTGGCCAGCCTGGGCTGCTACGGCGTGGCCGTGCCGGCTGAGCAGGGCGGGGCAGGGCTGGACTACCTGGCGCTGGCGCTGATCCTGGAAGAGATCGCCGCCGGCGACGGTGCCACCAGCACCGTGGTCAGCGTCAACAACTGCCCGGTGTGCTCCATCCTGATGGCCTTCGGCAATGCCGACCAGCAGGCGCGCTTCCTGCAGCCGCTGGCCCGCGGCGACATGCTGGGCGCCTTCTGCCTGACCGAGCCGCATGTGGGCAGCGAGGCCGGCGGGCTGAAGACCACGGCCACGCTGGATGGCGACCACTACGTGCTCAACGGCGTCAAGCAGTTCATCACCAGCGGCAAGAACGGCGACGTGGCCATCGTCATGGCCGTCACCGACAAGGCCGCCGGCAAGCGGGGTATCAGCGCCTTCCTGGTGCCCACCGCCACGCCCGGCTACACCGTGGCGCGGGTGGAAGACAAGATGGGCCAGCACGCCAGCGACACCGCGCAGATCGTCTTCGACCACTGCCGCGTGCCGGTGGACAACCTGCTGGGCGCCGAAGGCCAGGGCCTGAAGATCGCGCTGTCGGGGCTGGAAGGCGGGCGCATCGGCATCGCCAGCCAGGCGCTGGGCATGGCGCGCGCGGCGTTCGACTGCGCGCTGGCCTACAGCAAGGACCGCGTCGCCTTCGGCGTGCCGATCTTCGAGCACCAGGCGGTGCAGTTCAAGCTGGCCGACATGGCCACCCGCATCGAGGCCACGCGCCAGCTGATCTGGCATGCCGCCACGCTGAAGGACGCCGGCCTGCCTTGCCTGAAGGAGGCTGCCATGGCCAAGCTGATGGCCAGCGAGATGGCCGAGCAGGTCTGCTCCGGCGCCATCCAGGTGCTGGGCGGCTACGGCTATCTCAGCGACTTCCCGGTCGAGCGCATCTACCGCGATGTGCGGGTGTGCCAGATCTACGAAGGCACCTCCGAGGTGCAGAAGATCCTGATCGGGCGCGCGTTGGCAGGCTGACGCCAGGCAACCGGCCATGACCAACGCCGTCCGCACCCTGGATGCTGCCGAGGCGCTGGCCGCTGTGCCGGCGCTGGCCGACCTGCTGATCGACTGCGTGCACGGCGGTGCGTCGGTCAGCTTCATGGCGCCGCTGCCGCTGCCCAAGGCGCTGGCCTTCTGGCAAGGCGTGGCCGACGGCGTGGCCCGGGGCGAGCGCCTGCTGCTGGTGGCCGACGATGCGCAGGGCATCGCCGGCACGGTGCAGGTGGTGCTGGACCAGCCCGACAACCAGCCCCACCGGGCCGACGTGGCCAAGATGCTGGTGCACCGCCGCGCCCGGCGCCAGGGCATCGCTGCGCGCCTGCTGGCCGCCGCCGAAGACGCTGCCCGCGCCGCCGGCAAGACGGTGCTGGTGCTCGACACCGTGACCGGTGGCGATGCCGAGCGCCTGTACCAGCGCGCCGGCTGGCAGCGTGTCGGCTCGATCCCCAACTACGCGCTGATGCCAGACGGGGCGCTTTGCAGCACCACGTATTTCCACAGGCAGCTTGACGCGACCAGGCGTTGACCAAGCAGCCGGCGTGGAGCCGGCTCCGCCGGGCCACTGGCGGCGCCCCCCTGGGGGGGAGCGCCGCAGGCGCTACGGGGGGGAGCGGTCATCCGGCAGGTAGAGCCGGTCGGAATACGTGGCCAGCCAGTCGGGCCGGAAGGCCACGAAGATCGCCGTGAGCATGCCGGTGATGAACGCCTCGCCCGACGCGGTGAGAAAGCGCGCCAGCAGCAGGTCGCCGTCGTCGGTGCCCACCGGGTTGGCCGCCCGGCCCAGCGCCAGCGCGCCGGCCAGTGCCACGGCGATCCAGGTGGTGAAGAAGCCGCGCCCCAGGATGTAGACGAACAGGTGCCCGGGCAGCCAGCGCCGCACGCCCGCGCCCAGCAGCATCGCCAGCGTGCCGGGCACGATGCCCAGCCACACCAGGCGGTGCAGGGCCTCGTCCCACGGCAGGCCACCCACTGCCACCATCACCCCGGCCACCGGCAGCAGGCCCAGCACCGCCAGCGGCCAGCCAGCCAGCAGCACCAGCAGCGACGCGCCCGACAGCGGCTGGATGATCGCGTTGGCCGCCAGCAGGTCGGCGCCCCAGAACACCGGCAGCACCGCGCAGCAGGCCAGCCAGGGCCAGGGCGGCCCGACCACGCCAGTCGCCCGCCAGGGCCGCAGGCCCAGGGCCAGCGCAACCGCCAGCACCGCCAGGAACAGATCGACCATCATGCGGCTGATTCTGCGCGGCGGCGTGGTCCGTCTGCTGCGCACGGCCAAGCACGGGTGGGTGCGGCGGTTGCCATCGCAAATTTTTTTGGTATGGCTGCATCCAGGTGCCCGCCGGCTGCATCCAAGCAGCATCCCGACAACTTGCAAGGACGCGCCATGGATTTCGGAACAACGCTGAAGGTGGTCCTGGTGCCTGTGGTGGCCATCCTGTCCGGCCTGACCCTGCCGGCCCTGGTGGTCTACCTGGTGCTGCACTACCGCCACCGGCGGCAAGAACTGCTGCACGCCACGGTGCAGCGCATGGCCGAGCATGGCCTGCCGATCCCGGCCGAGCTGCTGGACCCGCCGCGCCGCCCGCCGCAGCATTCACGCCAGTTCAACGCCATCACCATGCTGGGCATCGCGGTGGGGCTGGCGGTGATGTTCCACATGCTGGACCTGCAGCCGCTGATCGGCATCGGCGTGCTGGTGGGTTGCATCGGCATCGCGCAGCTGATCGCCCTGCGGCTGGAGCCACCCGCCTCTGGCGGCCAGGGCTGAGAGCCTGGCGACCGCGCCGCCCATGGAGGCACCCCCCGATGCCGCGCAGGCACGCCTGCTGGCCCTGGCCCGGGCCGGCGACGCACAGGCCTTCGGCCAGTTGGTGGCGGCCCACCAGTCGCGCGTGCGCCAGCAACTGCGCCGCCTGTGCCATGGCGATGCCGCACGCGCCGACGATCTGGCGCAGGACTGCTTCCTGCAGGCCTGGCGGGCGCTGCCCGGGTTCCGCGGCGACGCCCGGCTGGCCACCTGGCTGCACCGCATCGCCTACCGCTGCTTCCTGATGCAGCAGCGCGCCGCAGGGCCGGTGGCCGTGTCGATCGACACCGACGTGTCGGCCGACGTGGCCGCGGCCTGGGTCGATCCGCGGCCGTCGCCGGCGCTGGGGATCGATCTGGAACGCGCGCTGGCCGCGCTGCCCGAGGCCCAGCGCTGGGCGCTGATCCACTGCCACCACCTGGAGCTCAGCCACGAGGAGGCCGCCGACGTGCTCGGCTGGCCGCTGGGCACGCTGAAGTCGCACTTGGCGCGTGGCAAGGCCGCGCTGCGGCTGGCGCTGTCAGACTGGCAACACGGAGTCAACCCATGAACCTGCCTGGCCCCCCATCCACCGACCCAGCCGAGTGGGCTGACGACCCGCTGGCGCGTGCATTGCGCGCCTGGACGGCACCCCCGCTGCCCGACGACGGCTTCACCCGGGCCGTGCTGCAGCGCGTGGCCCAGGCACGTGTGAGGCCCGGCCTGGCGCCGGCCGACGCGCTGCAGCAACTGCAGGCCCGCCAGCGCCGGGAGGAACGGCAGCTGCGGCGCAGCGGCGTGGGCCTTCTGCTGGGCCTGGCGGTGGCGCTGGCCTGGCTGCTGGCATCCATCGCCACGCCCGGGGGCCAGGCCGACATGGCGGCGCCGTGGCTGCTGTGGCTGGGTGCCGCGCTGGCCGGGTCGGCCGGTGCGCTGGCCTGGTTGACGCAGCAGACAGACTGAAGAGGGGCAGTGGCCCGGGCCGCGCGGGCCAAGGTCAGAACCGGTGTCAGAACCGGCTTTTGGCCTTCTTCTTGTCGAAGTCGGAAATCTGCTGTTTGAGCAGCAGGAACAACACCCGCGCGTTCTCTTCGGTGAGCTTCAGCACGGTCGACGGCTCCTGCGTGCCGTCGTCGTCGCGCGCGCGCGGCTGGGGTTGCACCGCCGCGTCCAGCCGCATGTAGACCAGGCCGTGGCCCTGGTGCATGGACTTCACGCGCTGGATCTCGATGTCGTAGGTCTTCATGGCCTGATTGTCGGCAGATTGCGGGCCGTCAGGGGCTGCCGCGCGCCTCGGCCTCGGCTTCCAACTCGGCAGCGTTGCGCTGGCGTGCCTTGTTCGACTCGCGCCGCGCCAGCCACAGCGTGGCACCGCTGATCACCACGCCGCCGATGATCGTGCTCTGGCTGGGGATGTCAGCAAACAGCAGGAAGCCCATCAGCGCCGACCACACCAGGTCCAGGAACTTGGCCGACTGCGTGGCCGAGATGTCGGCCGCTGCAAAGCTGCGCGTCAGACAGTAGTGCCCGGCGCTGCCCAGGAAGCCGCTGACCAGGAAGCCGGCCCACTGCCAGGCGTTCACCGGCTCCCACATCCACAGCGCCAGCGGCAGCGTGATGATCGACACGGTGATCGACTGCCACACCAGGATGACGCCGGGCGTCTCGTAGCGCGTCATGGCCTTGGTCAGCAGAAACGAGACGGCGAACACCGGCGCCGACGCCAGCATCATCAGGTGGTACCAGCCGCCGCTGGCCGACAGCTTGGGGCCCACCACGATCAGCACGCCGGCAAAGCCCAGCGCCACCGCCACCCAGCGCTCCCAGTGCATCGGCTCCTTGAAGGCCAGATAGGCGCCGATCATGATGAAGATCGGCCCGGTGAAGCCGATGGCCGTCATGTCGGCCAGCGGGATCTTGGGCAGCGCGGTGAACCACAGGCACAGCCCCACGGTGTGGGCCAGGCCGCGGCTGAACTGGTCGCGCATGTTCTTCGGCATGAAGTTGGCCGCGCCGCCGCGCCACACCAGCGGCAGGATCACCAGCAGGCCGAACGCATACCGCAGGAACTGCGCCTGGAACGGGTCGATCTGCTGGGTGAGCAGCCGCATCAGCGCATTGAGCATGCTGAAGATGAAGCCGGCGGCGCTGGTCCAGAGCAGGCCGCGGGTGGTGGGGCTCCAGTGCTGGCTGCGCCGCGCCAGCGCCTGCTGGTAGCGGGACAAGATCGTGAAGGGCATCTGGAACGGGAACAGAGAAAAAGCAGCGCACGGCCACGGAAGGGGCAACCACCGAGGGTCACCGCCACCCGCTGGCCCCGCTGTCATGCGGGCGACACCCGCCGTGCCCGGGCGTTGTGCACGCTTGCCGGCCCTGGCACGGGGAAACTGCCCTGCCACCCAACCTGTCGCACACCCACGCCCCGGAGCCTTGCATGCCTGCATCACCCCCGCTGCACATCGGATTCATCGGCCTGGGCGTGATGGGCGCGCCCATGGCCGGCCACCTGGCCACCGCCGGTCACCGGCTGACGTTGCTGGACGCCGATGCGGCCGTGGCCACCGCGCTGGCCGCCCGCCTGGGCGCCGACACGCAGGTGGCCGCCACGCCGGCCGACGTGGCGGCGCACAGCGACATCATCATCACCATGCTGCCGCACGGCGGCGTGGTGCAGCAGGTGGCCTTGGGTGAGGCAGGGCTGGTGCACGGCGTGCGGCCTGGTGCGCTGCTGCTGGACTGCTCGTCGGCGGAGCCCTGGCTCACCCAGGCCACGGCTGCGGCGCTGGCCGCGCGGGGCGCAGCCATGGTCGATGCACCGGTCTCGGGTGCCGCCTGGGGCGCCGCCGAGGCCAAGCTGGTGTTCATGGTCGGTGGTGCGGCGGCCGATGTCGCCCGGGTGCGTCCGCTGCTGGACGTGATGGGCCGGGCGGTGTTCCACCTCGGCGGTGTGGGCAGCGGCGATGCGATGAAGTGCATCAACAACCTGATCACCGCCGTCACCTTCAGCGCCACGGCCGAGGGGCTGGTGATCGGCAAGCGCTACGGGCTGGACCCGGCGGCCATGGTCGATGTGCTCAATGACAGCACCGGCCAGAGCTGGATCACCCAGAACCACATCCGTCAGCGCATCCTCAGCCGCAGCTTCGACGACCCGTTCAAGCTGGCCCTGATGCTCAAGGACATGGGCATCGCCAACGCCCTGGCGCGCGAGACCGGCACCGCCGCGCCGCTGGCGGGCCTGGGCCAGCAGCTGTGGCAGGCCGCCGCCCGCGCCGCCGGGCCCGAGGCCAGCGTCAGCGAGCTGGTTCGCTGGGTCGAGCAGCTCAGCGGCACGGCGATCACACCCGGCGCCGCGCCGCGCCAGGGCGCGGGCTGACCCGATGGCGCTGCTGCCGCTGGCCAGCGACGATGGGGACCCCGACAACTGCCTTGCTCTGCCCAATGCCCACCACCGCTGAACACCAGACGCCCGAGCAGCAACTCGCAAGCTTCGTGGTGCAGCTGGCGCCGGCCGCCGTGCCGGCAGACGCCCGCCGCACGGTGCAGCACATGGTGCGCGCTGTCGCTGGCACCGCCCTGGCCGGCGCGGGCGAGGACGGCATCGCCGCGCTGCGCAACCTGCTGCTGGAACGCGGCGGTGCGCCGCAGGCCACGCTGCTGGTGTTTGGTGACAGGTTGCCGGCGGCCGCTGCCGCCCAGTTCAACGCCACGCTGGGCCGCGCGCTGGACTACTGCGACGCCATGGCCCCCGGCCCGCACCTGGGCGCGGCGTTGCTGCCGGCAGCTTTGGCGGTGGCTGAACTGCTGGGCGGCTGCAGCGGGGACGACCTGGTCACTGCCCTGGCCGTGGGTGCCGAGCTGGCCGCCCGCTTCAACCTGACCGAGGCGCAGTACGACGGTTTCGACCCCACCGGCATCTGCGTGGTCTTCGGCGCTACCGCCACCGCGGCGCGGCTGCTGCGGCTGACCGAGCACCAGACCCTGCATGCCCTGGCGCTGGCCTTCAACCGCTGCGGTGGCAGCTTCCAGAGCCATGTGGACGGCTCGCTGGGCGTGCGCATCACCCAGGGCTGGGTGGCACAGGCCGGGGTGGAGTGCGCGCAGATGGCGCGCCTTGGCATCACCGGCCCGCAACACTTCCTGGCCGGGAGCTGCGGCTACGCGCACCTCTACGGCCGCGGCACGCTGGACGTTGCTGCGCTGGTGGCCGGCCTGGGCCAGGCCTGGCAGCTCGACCGGGTGATGTTCAAGCAGTTCCCCAGCTGCGGTGTCACCCAGGGCGTCACCGCCCTGGTGCTGCAGCTGGTCGCGCAACACCAGCTGCAGGCCGGGCAGGTGGCGGCGGCCGAGGTGCGGCTGCCGCCCTATGCCCACCGGCTGGTCGGCCAGCCCTTCAAGATCGGCGCCAACCCGCGGGTGGATGCGCAGTTCAGTGCCGCCTGGTGCGTGGCCAATGCGCTGCAGCGCGGCCGGCCGCAACTGGCCCACTTCGAGCCGGCGCGGGTGGCCGACGCAGCGCTGCAGCCGCTGCTGCAGCGCATCAGCGTGCTGGCCGACCCGGCGCTGGACGCGCGCGGCCACACGGCGGTGGACCTGTCCATCACCACCACCGATGGCCGGCTGCTGCGGGCCGGCCTGGACACCGCGCCGGGCTACCCTGGCGCCGCGCTGAGCGAATCCCAGCACCAGGCCCGGTTCGACGATTGCCTGGCCTATGCCGCCGCCGCAGCGCCCCGCGCATTGGCGCCTGGGCAGGCGATGGCGCTGCAGGCGGCACTGGCCGACCTGGGCCAGCTGCCCGATGCCCGCCAGCTGGCCACGCTGCTGGTGGCCTGACCGGCCCCGGCAGGCCGGGCGCCACTGGGGTTAACAGAGCCGCGCCCGGGGCGGCCAGCCCGATACTGCGTCATCCGTCGCCGTGCCCATCCTGGCCAGTCGCAGCAGAAGGGCGCCGCATGTTCTCCCTGGTCTACGTCAGTGCAGCAGTCACCTGGTTCTCTGACCGCGAATTGCGCGCCCTGCTGGCGCAATGCCGGCTCAGCAATGCCCAGACCGGCATCACCGGCATGCTGCTCTACAAGGACGGCAACTTCATGCAGGCGCTGGAAGGCGACGAACGCACGGTGCGCGCCCTGGAAGCGCGCATCACCGCCGACCGCCGCCACCAGGGCATGGTGACGCTGCACAGCGGCCACGCCGCGCAGCGCCAGTTCAGCGACTGGACCATGGGCTTTTTCGACCTGAACGCCCCAGCCGGGGACCTGCCCGCGGGCTACACCGAGTTCCTCGACACGCCGCTGACCGGTGCATCCTTCCTGCCCGCACCCCAGCGCTGCCTGGACCTGATGCACATCTTCCGGCAGATGAACTGAGCCCGCGCCTGCGGGCGGCTCACGCGGATGCGGCCAGCCGCGCCGCACACCGGGTCGCGCACCGGGTGATGCACCGATGGCCGGCAGCGGCATCAGCCGTTACGGTCGGCGCAGAACCCCTCGGAGAGCCCTGCATGTCCCATCCAGCCCACCCCGCCCTGCGCCGCCAGACCCTGTCGGACCTGCTGCACCGCACCGCCGCCCGCCTGCCGCACAAGCTGGGCATCGTCTGTGGCGACACGCGCTGGACCTGGCGGGAATTCGACACCCTGGTCAGTCGCCTGGCGGCCGGCCTGCATGCCCAGGGCGTGGCCCAGGGCGAGCATGTGGGCGTGCTGTCGCGCAACAGCCATGGCTTTGCCGCGCTGCGCTTCGCGCTGGCCCGGCTGGGCGCTGTGATGGTGCCGGTCAACTTCATGCTCAACGCCGATGAAGCGGCCTACATCCTGCGCCACGCCGGCGTGAAGCTGTTGGCGGTGGACAGCGGCCTGCATGCGCTGGGCCGCGACGCTGCATCGCGCGACACGCAGATCGCTCGCTTCCTGTGGCTGCCGTCCGAAGACCCCAGCACCTGCCCCGACGGCTGCCTGAGCTTCGACACCCTGGCCGCCACCGACCTGGCCGCCCACCCCTGCCCCGAGCCCACGTTCAACAGCCACCATCTGCTGCAGATCGTCTACACCAGCGGCACCGAGAGCCCGCCCAAGGGCGC
>JBBAPL010000096.1:0-20286 GCA_040400895.1 Aquabacterium sp. | reverse complement strand
GTGCCGCCCGCAGCGCTGCCATTTTTCCAGCAGCGATGCTACAGGCCCCGGCGGGGCCCCGCTGCCGGGCGCAGGCCGAAATCTTCCGACCGGTCAGGCGCTGTCGCTGTCGTCGTCACCGGTCAGCCGCTGCAGTTGTACCAGCCGCTGGTACAGGCCGCCGTCGATCGCCATCAGCGCGGCATGGCGGCCGCGCTCGGCGATGCGGCCGTGGTGCATCACCAGGATCTGGTCGGCATCGCGGATGGTCGACAGCCGGTGGGCGATGGCCAGCACCGTCACCCGGCCGCGCAGCGCGGCCAGCGCCTGCTGCACATGGCCTTCGGTCTCGCTGTCGATGTGGGCGGTGGCTTCGTCCAGCAGCAGGATCTTGGGCTGCCCGGCCAGCGCGCGGGCCATCGCGATCAGCTGCTTCTGGCCCACCGACAGCCGCGCCCCGCCTTCGCCCAGCGGCGTGGCCATGCCTTGTGGCAGCGCGGCGATGAAGCCGTGCGCATGGGCGGCGCGGGCGGCGGTGTCGATCTGGGCGTCGGTCAGTGGGCGGCCCATGGCGATGTTGTCGCGCGCGCTGGCGGCCAGCAGGAACGGGTCTTGCGGCACCAGGCCCACTGCCGCGCGGAAGGCAGCGTCGCCCAGGCTGTCCAGCGGCTGGCCGTCGATCAGCACGCTGCCGGGCGGCGCTGGGTAGAAGCGCAGCAGCAACGACAGCAGCGTGCTCTTGCCGCTGCCGGTGTGGCCGACGATGCCGATGAACTGCCCGGGCTGCACCTGCAGGTGGATGCCGTGCAGCACCGGATGCCCCGCCTGGTAGGCGAAGTGCAGGTCGTGCACGGTGATGGCGCCGGCCTGCACCTGCGCTGCGCCGTCACGCACCGGCTCGGCGGGTTCCTGCAGCAGGGTGTTGACCCGGGCGGCGGCCACCACCGCCTGCTGCAACTGCGAGAACTGCATGGTGATGTGGCTCAGCGGCTCGACCACCCGGGCGATGTAGCCGATGAAGGCGTAGAGCACGCCCACCTCCAGCGCCGACAGCCCGGCGCCGCCGCTGGTCTGGGCCAGGCCGTGGAAGCCGATCACCGCAGCCAGCAGGCCGATCTTGAGCAGGTCCAGCGCCGGGCGCAGCAGCCAGGCATTGGCGCGCAGTTCGCGGCGCCGGCTGCTGTAATGCGCGGCGTTGGTGTCGGCAAAGCGCTGGCTGAACCGCCCGGCTGCGCCGCTGGCCTGCACCACCGCCATGCCGGCGATGGACTCGGCGGTCTGCGCGTTGATGTCGCTGCGCAGGGCGCGGGTGCGGGCCACGGCGGGCGCCGACAGCCGCTGGTACAGCCACACGATGGCGGCCACCGCCGGGATCAGCAGCGCCACGATCAGCATCAGCCGCCAGTCGAGCAGGGCCATCGCCACCAGCGTGGTGGCCAGCATGATCACGCTGTCGAACATGACGAACAGCAGCTGAACATACAGCGTCTTGACCGCCTCGGTGTCGTTGGTGATGCGGCTGACCAGGGCGCCGCCGATGGCGCGGTCGAACCAGGCCATGGGCAGGCGCAGCACATGGCCGTAGACCTGCTCGCGCAGGCGCCGCACGCTGCGCATGGCCACGCCGGCCAGACGCACCAGTTGCCAGTAGCGCAGGCCGTTGGCCAGCCAGCCGGCCACCAGCGCACCGCCCAGCAGGCCGGCGATGGCCAGCAGGTCGGCCCGGCGTGGCAGCAGGTAGGTGTCGATGAAGGCCTTGCCCAGCACCGGGCCCAGGGCTTCCAGGCCCGCCGCCAGCACCAGCCACAGCGCGGCTGCGCGCAGCGTGGCCACGTCGGGCGCGGCGCTGTGCACCAGCAGGGCGAAGGCAGCGCGCCGGTCGGCGGCGTCGGCGCGGGCCTTGGTCGGTTCGGTCATGCCGGGCTCGCGTCGGATTCCAGCGAGGCTTGCAGCTGCTGCACCTGCCATTGCTTGCCATACCAGCCGGGGTGGCCATCGGGTTGCGCCAGCGCCAGCAGCTGCGCATGCGTTCCGCGCTCGGCCACATGGCCGTGGCGCAGCACCAGGATCTGGTCGGCGTCCATCACCGTGGCCAGGCGGTGGCTGACCAGCAGCACCGTGCGCCCTTGTCGCTGCTGGCGCAATGTCTGCAGGATGCGCGCCGCGGTGCCGGTGTCCACCGCCGACAGCGCGTCGTCCAGCAGCAGCAGCGGCGCGTCGGCCAGCAGCGCCCGCGCGATGGCCACCCGCTGGCGCTGGCCGCCCGACAGCGTGATGCCGCGCTCGCCCACCGGCGTGGCATAGCCCTGGGGCAAGGCGGCGATGTCGTCGTGCACCGCGGCGGCGCGGGCAGCGGCCTCGATGTCGGCCGGCGTGGCATCGGGCCGGGCCAGGGCGATGTTCTCGGCCACCGTGGCCGAGAACAGGAACGGCTCCTGCGGCACCCAGGCGATGCCCGCGCGCAGCGCGGCCAGGGTGAAGTCGGGCAGGGCGGTGCCGCCCCAGGTGATGTGGCCCTGGGCCAGCGGCCACTGGCGCAGCAGCAGCTTGACCAGCGTGCTCTTGCCGGCGCCGGTGGGGCCCACCAGGCCCAGTGTCTGCCCGGCCGGCAGCGTGAAGCCCACGCCGTCCAGCGCCGGTTGCGCCGCGCCGGGGTAGCTGAAGTGCAGGCTGTCGGCCACCAGGGCGCCGGGCGCGACGCGCGCCACCGTGCCGTGGTCGTCCACGCTCAGCGGCGCGTCCAGCACCGGGCCCAGCCGGGCCCAGGCGGCGCGGCCGCGCTCGATCAGCGCCAGCACCCAGCCGGCCGCGAACATCGGCCAGATCAGCTGGCCCAGGTACATGCCGAAGCTGGTGAGCTGGCCCACCGTCATCTCGCCGCGCCACACCAGCGCGCCGCCGAAGCCCAGCGACAGCGCCGTCGCGGCGGTCAGCGCCATGCCCACGGCCGGCTCGTAGCGGGCCTCCCAGCGCTCGGCATGCAGGCCGCGGTCGGCAGCGGTGCCCGCCAGGGCGCTGAACCGGGCCGCGTTCTGCCCGGTGAGCCCCAGCGCACGCAGCGTGCGCAGGCCGGCGATGCTCTCCTGTACCTGGTCGTTGAGCGCGCCGAAGGTGTCCAGCGCCTGGCGCGACGCCACATGCAGGTGGCGCGAGATCCACCAGAACGCCAGCGCCATCAGCGGGAACGGCAGCAGCACCACCGCGGCCAGCCGCCAGTCCACACCGAACGTCATTGCGCCCACCACCAGCGCCAAGGTGAGGGTGCCGTCGAAGCCGGCCAGCACCGCTTCGCCCGCAGCCAGTTCCACGGCATCCACGTCGTTGGTGGCCAGGGCCATCAGGTCACCGGTGCGCTGGCCCTGGTAGAAACGGGGCCCCTGCTGCGCCAGCCGCTGGTACAGCTGCACCCGCAACTGCACGCCCAGGCGGTAGGCGGTGGCAAACAGCCGCAGCCGCCAAGCCACCCGCAGGCCGTAGATGACGATGCCGGCGCCCAGCAGCCAGCCGATCTCGACCCACAGGGCGCTGCCGCTGAGCCGCTGCGCCACCAGCGCGTCGACCATGTGGCCGATCTGCCGCGGCATCCACACCCCCAGCAGCGAAATGCTGGCCAGCATGGCCCCCGATGCGGCATACGAACGCCAGTGTTGGCGCACGAAGCCGGCAGTCAGCTGGAACAGGGTCATCGGAGAAGCGGGCCGCCACGGCCGGGCGGGCCGTGAGAAGCCAGGGCGGCCGAGTTTACGGGCGGCGCTGCGGGCCGCAGCGCCCCGTCACTGCAGGCTGCCGGTGTCGATCACCACCGCGCGGCCGGTGCGTCGCTTCACCTCGTTGACCATGTGCTCGGTGCCGCCCGGGCCGTCGCCGGGTTTGCCGTCCCACAGCGCGATCACGCGCACCCGGTCGATGCCACCCGACAGCGCGGTGTTCAGCAGCCACAGGTTGCAGCGGGCGTAGGGGTCGACGCCGTCGGGCGCCGGGCCCAGCGCCTGCGGCGCGCTGAGGATCGGCCAGGCGGGGTCGAGCCGGGCCACCGCCGCGTCGTAGCGCTGCTGCCATTCGCTGCCGCTGGGCGCCACCGACGCCTGCAGGAAGGCCGGCTCATCGAACGGCTGCAGCAGTTGCAGCTTCATGCCGCGGGCTTGCGCGGCTTCGACGAACAGCAGGTCGGCACCGGCCGCGCCCTGGGTGATGGCCAGGTCGTCCGGGCCGGTCTCCAGCTTGGCCAGTTCGTCGGCGATGCGTTTGGCGGCATCGGCCACCTTCGACGCAGGAAAGCGTGGCACCGGCCGGTCGGGCGCATCGACGATGTGGCCGGAGAACAGCACCACCTGGCGCGGCCGCCAGTCCTTGTGCGGCGCCGGCAGCCGCGACAGCGCGCGCTCGAAGGTGGCGACGCCGGCGGCCACCGCCTCGGGCCGGAAGCCGAGCAGGCGCAGCAGGTCCAGGGCCTGGCGGGTGGAATTGAGCGAGAACCAGTCGTTCTCGACCAGGCGGATGGCCTCCTTGTAGGCGGTGGTCACTTGCTGGGGCGTGCCTGTCAGCACCTCCAGGTCGCCCAGGCTGGCCGCGGCCCAGAAGTTGGGCGAGCGTGCATGCTCGCTGTAGGCCGACCAGCGCACGCCGCCCAGCAGCGCGGGCAGCTCGGCCGCGTAGTCCTGGCGCTGGGTGAGGTGCTGGAACAGGCACATCAGCATGGCCGCGTTCAGGCCCGAGTAGTAGTGGTTGGCGTCGGCGCGGAAGCCGGTGCGGTAGCTGTTGATGGCGGCGATCAGCAGCGCGTCTTCGTAGCCGGCGTCGTCGGCCATCTGCGCGGGCGTGGCGCCGGGGCGGTTCCAGGCGGCCACCCAGGCGTCCTTGTCGATGCGGCCCAGCAGGGCCCAGGCCTCGGCGTCCTGCGGCCGGGATTCCAGCAGCTTGCGGTAGTGGTCGCGCGCCTCGTCCAGCCGGCCCAGTCGCTGCAGGCACACGCCGCGCTTGTAGCTGGCCTTCAGGTGGCCGGGCTCGGCGTCCAGGCAGGCGTCGTACTCCTCCAGCGCCAGCTTGTAGCGTTCCATCGCCAGCAGGGCCTCGCCGGCAGCCAGGCGGGCGTTGGCGCGCAGCGCCACCACCGGCGTCTCCTCGGCCAGCACCAGCACGTCGCCCGGGCGCTTGCTGCGCTGCGCGGCCTTCACCCGCTGCTCCCAGGCGGCGTGGCGCTCCCAGAATTCGCGCGCGTCGCCCACCTTCAGCTGCTTCCAGTCGGGCTCCTGCAGGTTCTCGACCAGCCGGTAGACCGGGCTGATCTTGCGGCCGTGCCAGCTGGCCAGCGTGGCCTGCGCCATCTCGGCCAGCTTGGCGATGTCGGCCGCCAGGAAGTCGGGGTCGGGCGCGCCGTCCTTCAGGTGGTAGCGCAGCTTGCGGTCGGTGTAGATGTCGAACGGCGTACCGTCACGCGGGCCCTGCACCAGCACCACCCCGCGGGAGCGCAGCGCATGCCGCACGCCCAGTTCGTACCAGACGTTGGGGTTGTCGATGGTCAGGTCGGCCAGCACCAGGTCGGCGATCAGCAACTCCTGGAACATGTCGCTGCGGATGTCGCCGGCGGCTTGCTCCTCGTCGGCGCGGAACACCTCTAGCCCGGCCGCCTCCAGCCCGGGCTTGATGTACTCGGCATAGATGCGGTTGAAGAAGATCGGCTTGCCGTCGGGGCCGTCTTTCTTGCCGAACGGCATCGCGACGAAGGCGTGCAACTTCATGGGCGCTCCTGTGGGGAGCGCTCAGCATCGCTGCCGCCTGGGCGCTTGGCAAGCGCCAGACTGGGGATGGACGTCAGCTCTCGCGGATGTCGGCGACCGGCTCCTGGCCGAAATCGGCCCGGTGCAGCCGCAACAGCAGTGCGCGGGCGCAGTCGGCGGCGCTGGTCAGCTGGCCTTGCGCGTGCAGCGCGGCAAAGCGCGCCTGTTCGGGAAAGGTGGCGGCGTCGGCACCGCGCAGCTCGGCCTGCATGTCGGTGTCGATCACGCCGGGCGCCATCGACACGATGCGCGCGCCGTTGGGCCGTGCCGCTTCTTCCAGCGCCACCGCGCGGCTGAGGTGGTCCATGCCGGCCTTGGCGGCGCAGTAGACGGCGGTCCCGGCCATCGCCCGCCGGCCCAGCCCCGAGCTGATGTTGAGCACCCGGCGCGCACCGGTCCATCCGGTTGTGGCGGCCAGGAAGGCGCCGGTCAGCAGCAGCGGCGCCTCCAGCCCGGCGCGCATGGCCAGTGTCAGCATCGGCAGCGCCACCTGGCCCAGCGGGGCTGGCTGGCCTGCCACGCCGGCGTTGTTGATCAGCGTGGCGCTGGCCACGGTGGCACCGTCGAAGCTGGCCAGCCAGGCGGCCAGCCGTTCGGCCACCGGCTGCGGGTCGGCCAGGTCGGCCGTCCATTGGGTCAACGGCACGCCGGCGGCGTCGGCCTGGGCTTGCAAGTCGGGGTTGCTGCGGCGGGCGATGCCCAGCACCTGGTGGCCGGGTTGCAGCAACTGCGCGGTGAGGGCGGCGCCCAGCCCGCGCGACGAGCCGGTGACGATGTAGAGCGATGTTGGATGGGTCATGGCCAAGCATAAGCCGGGCAGTTGCTGGGCCGAGGTGGGGTTGTCAGCCAGTTCCAGGCCATGGACCCGACAATGCTTTGATGCAAAGACCCTGGGTGCTGGCATTGGCTGCCGGCGTGATCGTGCTGCTGTTGGCGTTCTCGTTGCCCCTGCTGCGCATGGGTGCTGCGGGTGGGCTGGCCGGTGACGATGCCGCGGCGGGCACCGGCCTGCCTTGGCAGGTCAGCCGCCTGGCCGACGGTCGTGCCCAGGTGTTCGGCCTGGAGCCTGGCCGCGACACCCTGGCCCAGGCGCAGGCGCGGCTGGGCGACGGCCTGCAGGTGGCGCTGGTCGCCCGGCTGGGCGAGCACGGTGCGCTGGAAGCACTGGCCGACCCCTTCCTGGCGGGGTTCGTGTCGGGCCGGCTGGTGCTGGCCTTCGACGTGCCGGCCTACCAACTGCTGGCCTGGCGCACCGAGGCCGGCAGCTCCGAGCCGATGGAAGGCGGTGTGCGCCGCTTCAAGCTGCGGCCCGACCACCGCCAGCAGGCCACGCAGGCCCGGCTGGTCGGCCTGAGCTTCATCCCCGCCGTGCGCCTGACCGATGACGACGTGCGCCAGCGTTTCGGCGCACCGGCCGAGACGGTGGCCCAGCCGGGTGGCGCGCAGGCGCTGCTGTACCCGGAGCTGGGCCTGAGCATCACCGTCGCGCCGGGGCAGCGCGGCGTGCTGCAGTACGTGTCGCCGCGCGACTTTGCCGACCGGCTGCGCGCGCCGCTGCTGGCGGCCACGGCGCCGCCGGGCCAGCCGCTGCGGTAGCTGGGTCCGTCCGGCGCCAGTTCAGGTGGCCAGGCCGGGCAGCAGTTGCCCGCGCAGTGCCTCACCCGGCAGCACGAACTGCCCGCCACCCAGGTGGTGCAGGGTGCGCAGGGCGGGCGGTGCGGCGTCGAACTGCCAGCGGCCACCGGCGAACACCCGGCCGTCGGCCTGCGCCGCCACCACCTCGGCCAGGAACAGGTCGTGCGCCGCCTGCACCGCCGGCCAGGCGATCACCCGGCACTCCAGCCAGGCCACGCAACCGGCCAGCAGCGGCGCGTTCACCTGGCGGCCGGCGAAGGTGTCCAGGCCCAGGCGGCTGAACTTGTCGCTGCCGGCTGCGGCCAGCGCCGCGCCGCTGCTGCTGCCCACGCTGAAGCACAGGTCGACCTGCGCCGCGCAAGGCAGTTGCAGCGCAAAACTGCCGCTGGCGTCGATCAGCTGGCGGGTGAAGGTGGCCTTGTCGATGACCACCGCCACCTTGGGCGGGTCGAAGTCCAGTGGCATGGCCCAGGCGGCGGCCATGATGTTGCGCTGGCCGGCATGGGCCGCGCTGACCAGCACCGTGGGGCCGTGGTTGAGCAGGCGGCTGGCCAGAGGCAGCGGGACGTCGATGCGGTGGTCGGTCATGGGCGTTTCAGAAGGGCACGGGGCTGTGGAAGGCATGCGCGCCATCATCGTCCTGCCAGGCCAGGTGGCTGGCATGCAGCAGCAGGCGCGGCGCGGTGGCCTGCACCGCTGGCGGGGCGTACAGCGCGTCGCCCAGGATCGGGTGGCCGATGGCGGCCAGGTGCAGGCGCAGCTGATGGGTGCGGCCGGTCAGCGGCTGCAGCGCCAGCCGGGTGGTGCCGGCCGCCGCATCGCGCGCCAGCACCTGCCAGCGGGTGTGCGACCGCTTGCCGGCGACGGGGTCGACCTGCTGGCGCGGGCGGTTGGGCCAGTCGGGGCCCAGCGGCAGAGTGATGTCGCCAGCATCGTCGGCCAGCAGGCCGGCCACCACGGCTTCGTAGCGCTTGTGCATCTGGCGCGCGGCAAAGGCGATCGACAGCGCCCGCTGGGCCGCCGGCCCCCGGGCGAACAGCACCAGGCCCGACGTGCCCATGTCGAGCCGGTGCACCACCAGCGCGTCGGGCCACTGTGCCTGCAGCCGGCTGGCCAGGTTGTCGGCGCCGGCCGGGCCCCGGCCGGGCACGCACAGCAGGCCGGCAGCCTTGTCGGCCACCAGCAGGCGGGCGTCCTGGTGCACCAGGCGAAGCGAGTGTGGTGCGGTGGTGTCGGCCATGAAGCTGACGAGCCTACCCCAGGCGCTGACAAGAAACGATACACGCCGATACCGCAGCGACAGGACCGCCACGCCGCCGATCGACACCATGGAGCCCTGTTCAACACACCCCTGGAGCACCCCATGAAGACCTGGATCCGCCGCACCCTGATCGGCCTGGCCGCCACCGGCACCCTGCTGGGCGGCCTGGCTGCCTGTTCCCATGGCCAATACGGCCATTCCCGCGGCCCGATGACCGAAGCCGACATCGTGCAGCTGCGTGAACGCTTCATCAACAAGGCCGCCAGCAAGTTGGACCTGGACACCGCGCAGAAGGCCCGCCTGGCCACGCTGGCTGACGCACTGCAGGCCCAGCGCAGCGCGTTGATCGCCAGCGGCGCCGGCGCCGCCCAGCCGCGGGCCGAGTTCCAGGCGCTGATCGCCGGCACCAGCTTCGACCGCAGCAAGGCCCAGGCGCTGGTCGACAGCAAGGCCACTGCAGTGCGTGACAAGGCGCCGGCCGTGGTCACCGCGATGGCCGACTTCTACGACAGCCTGAAGCCCGAACAGCAGCAGAAGCTGCGCGACCTGCTGGCCAAGGGCCGCCGCTGGGGCTGAGCCCGGACGCGGGGCAGGACCTGCGTCCTGACCTGCGCCTGGCGAAGCGGCCGAGCTCTGCGAGGCCGTGGGCAAGCCCGGACGCGGGGCAGGACCTGCGTCCTGACCTGCGCCTGGCGAAGCGGCCGAGCTCTGCGAGGCCGTGGGCAAGCCCGCATCACAACCCCGGCCGCTGTGCCACCATGCCGGCCGTGCACCACATCCTGCTGATCGACGATGACGCGCACCTGGCACCGCCGCTGGCGGCCTACCTGCGGCGCTTCGATTTCACGCTGGAGGCGGCGCTGACCCCCAGCGCCGGCTTCACCCGGCTGGCGACTGGTGGCATCGACGCGGTGATCCTGGACGTGATGCTGCCCGAGATGGATGGCTTCGCGGTGTGCCGGCAGATCCGCCAGACCAGCAGCGTCCCGGTGCTGATGCTCACCGCCTGCGGTGAGCTGAGCGACCGGGTGGTGGGGCTGGAACTGGGCGCCGACGACTACCTGCCCAAGCCGTTCGAGCCGCGTGAGCTGGCCGCGCGGCTGCAGACCATCCTGCGCCGCGCCCGGCCGGTGGCGCAGGAAACCCCCAGCAACCTGCTGCAGTTCGACGGCCTGCAGATCGACCTGGCGCGGCGTGCGGTGCACTGCCTGGGCCAGCCGGTCGAGCTGACCGGCACCGAGTTCGAACTGCTGCTGCTGCTGGCCCGCGCGCCGCAGAAGGTGTTCCACCGCGATCAGATCCTGAACCACCTGCGCGGCCGGGATGCCGACCTCTACACCCGCGCGGTCGACCTGCTGGTGAGCCGGCTGCGGCGCAAGCTGGCGCCGCTGGATGCGATCAAGACCCTGCGCAACGCCGGCTATGCGTTGGCGCTGGCGCCGGCCGCCGCATGACGCCGCTGCGCCGCCGCCGCTGGCTGCCGCAATCGCTGCAGGCGCGGCTGGTGGCGGTGTTCCTGCTGCTGGCGCTGGGCACCACGCTGCTGTTCGTCACCGCCACGCGGGAGCTGTTCTCCACCGGCTGGCGTGAACTGGCCCGCCCGCTGGTGGCCGACTACCTCGACCACCTGGCCGCCGACATCGGCAGCCCGCCCGACGTGGTGCGCGCCCAGGCCCTGGTGCAGCGCCTGCCGCTGCGCATCCGCATCGACGGGCCGCAGGTGCAGTGGGCCTCCCATCCATCCGACGACCACCCAGGCCCGCAAGACCGCCAGTGGCGCGACGCGCTGGAGCGCCGCAGCGCCGACGGCCACCGCATCGGCTTCGGCATCGACTGGGGCGGCCCGGGCTGGCAGGACCGGCCACGCTGGTTCGGCTGGGCCATGCTGGCCGCGCTGCTGGGCTTGACCGCCGGCGCCTATGCCTGGGTGCGCCACCTGCTGCGGCCGCTGGGCGACATCCAGGCCGGGGCGCAGCGCTATGGCGCCGGTGACTTCTCGGCGCCCATTCCGCAGCGCCGCCACGATGAACTGGGCGCGCTGGCGCGCCAGGTCAATGCCATGGCCAGCAGCCTGCAGCAGATGCTGGCCGGCCAGCGTGGCCTGCTGCTGGCCATCAGCCATGAACTGCGGTCGCCGCTGACACGCGCGCGCCTGCATGCCGAACTGCTGGACGACGGCGAGCAGCGCAGCGCCCTGCTGCGCGACCTGGGCCAGATGCGCGACCTGATCAGCGACTTGCTGGAGGGTGAGCGCCTGGCCGGTGGCCCGGCCGCCTTGCAGCGCGAAACCGTCGACCTGAACGCGCTGGCGCAAGACCTGGTGGCCAGCCAGTTTGCCGGCCGCGGCATCACGCTGGACCTGGCGCCCGGCCTGCCGCCACTGCAGGCCGACCGCAGCCGCCTGCAGTTGCTGCTGCGCAACCTGCTGGACAACGCGCTGCGCCATGGCGCCGGCACGGCGGTGGTGCTGCGCACCGCGGCCCAGGGCGGCGGCTGGCAATTGAGCGTGCGCGACCATGGCCCCGGGGTGGATGCCGCCGTGCTGCAACGCCTGGGCGAGCCGTTCTACCGGCCCGACGCGGCGCGCAGCCGGTCGGCCGGCGGCGTCGGCCTGGGCCTGTACCTGTGCAGGCTGGTCGCGCAGTCGCATGGCGGCACGCTGCAATGGCGCCCGGCTGCGCCGGGGTTGGAGGTCAGCCTGTGGCTGCCTGGGCCGGGCCCGGTGCCAGCGTGATGTCGCCGTACCAGGCCTCCAACTGCAGCTTCAGGGCATCGGCATCGGTCAGCACGCCCACGCCGATGATCTGGCCCGGCGCCTCGCCGAAGACCCGCCGGTAGTCGGCCACCACATCGCGCTGGTAATGCAACCAGCGGCCGGCGCGCTGCGCGCCGGATTCCACGGTCAGGTACTGGATGCGGGTGCTGCGGTGGTTGCGGTGCACCGACTCGACCGCATGGCGGCCGCCGTCCCAGACATACATCAGCGTGGCATAGGGCAGGCGCTGGCCCGTGAACAGCTCCACTTGGTCGAACAGCAGCCGTTCGCGCAGTGGCAGGCGGGTGTCGTCACCGTCGAAGGCCAGGATCAGGCGGGCCGGGCAGTCGTCGCGCACCGCCTCCGACACATCGGCCTGGGGCGGCACATCGCGCACCCGCCAGCTGAACTGCAGCTGCCCCAGCTCGGCCGGGTCGATCTGCACCGCGCAGCGCAGGCCGGTGGCCGATGCAGCCGCCCGGGCGTTCAGCACCTGGCGCTGGCCGTCGCGCACGACGGTGTAGCGGGTGCGGGTCAGGTCCTTGCGCATCGCATACGGCTGCCAGCCGGCCGGGGGCTGGCCGGGCGAAGCGTCGGAAAACGGCACCACCTGGGGCGCCGGAGGCGTGACCGCTGCAGGCGCGCTGTCGGCCGTCGGGGAAGCCGTGCCGTCCGGCGCCGTGGCGCAGCCGCCCAGGCCGGCGGCCATGCTGCCCAAACCCAGGGCCCCGGCCAGCCAGCGGCGGCGGGGCAGGTCGGCCTGCACAGACGCATCACGGTGCGGCCCACCCGCTGGTCCACCAAACGGCAACATCGCTTCAACCCTTGCGCTGCCCGGTGCAACAGCGCGCCGGGATTCAGGCGCGCATGCTATCGGTCAGCAGCGCGGGCGGGCCCCCCGGTTTGCCTGGGTGCCCCACAGATGCGGGCCCGGTCAGCCCGGGCCGGTTCAGGCTGTCAGCGGCCGACGCCATCCATGGCGCGCAGCGCCGCAGCGCGCAGGTCGGACGCAAAGCCCGGGTCGCTGGACTCGATGCGTGCCGACCAGTCCAGCACCTCTTCCGGGGTGCGGGGCTCTTGCCTGGCCGCGCCGAGCTGCCAGCGGTCCAGGCGGCGCAGGCCGTCGATCAGCATGGCCGCGCCGTTGCCGAACCACAGCGAGCCACGGGGAATGTTCAGGCGGGCAGGGCGCCCAAAGGTCATCGATGCACTGGTCATGGTGTTGACTCCATCTGTTGCACGGCACCCGGGTCGGGTTCGTGTTGCAGTGCAGTATAGGGTTTTCACTAGATCGCGGTACGGGCCGGGACTTGTTCAAGATCACGCGGGTGTGCATGGCATCACGCGACAGCGCGGTGGCGTCCGCCAGTGGGCGGATTGACGGCGTCGCCAGGACTGCCGACACTGCGGACTTGTCCATCCGTCTTGAGGAGCGTGCCATGACCCAGATCGCCATTGCCCCCTCGTCGGATCGCGCGGCCTGAGCCTGCGCACCGGCGGCCACCCGGCCGTCCTGGACTGACCAGCCTGCCTGCGTCAATGCCTGTCTGACCCGCGCGCGGCCCTGCCGCCGCTGCGACCCGACCGTTCCACACCGTCTGGCGGTGCGCGCCCTGCGCCACCGCCGCCTTGGCCCGCGCCGCCGCATGGTGGCCGGGTGCTGGCCGGTGGTCCCAGGTCGCCAGCGTGCACCGGGCCTCCGGTCTTCAGGACCGCGCACGATGAACCGACCGATCGATTTCCCCGTCTTGCAGGCCATCGGGCTGAGCCCAGCCATGCAGTCACGCCTGGCCTGCGGCGTGGCCGACCCACGGGCGCAGCCGATGCGTCTGGTGGAGGTGCAGCGCGCGCACTGGCTGCTGCACGACGGCCACCACACCCACCGCGCCCGCTGCGCCACCGCGCTGCAGCAAGACCTGCTGGCCCAGGGCGAGACCCTGGCCGTGGGCGATTGGGTGCTGGCCCGGCCGGACGACCCCGGCGGCTGCTGCATCTCTTGCCGGCTGCTGCCGCTCAACCAGCTCACCCGCCGCACCGGCAGCGGCGGCCGTGGCGACCCGCATGCCGGCGTGCAGCGCCAGGCCCTGGTCAGCAATGTCAACACCGCGCTGCTGGTCATGGGGCTGGACCACGACTTCCAGCTGCGCCGGCTGGAGCGCTACCTGGCGCTGGTGCAGCTGGCCGGCGGCGACGCGCCAGTGGCGGCGGTGCTGGTGCTGAGCAAGGCCGACACCGTACCGCCGGCGCTGGCCGCCCGCCGCCTGGCCGAGGCCGCCGACATCCTGCCGCCACGCATGCCGGCGCTGGCGCTGGACCTGCGCCAGCCCGAGGCGGCGGGTGCGCTGTCGGCCTGGTTGCAGCCCGGCCAGACCCTGGTGCTGTTGGGCAGCAGCGGCGCTGGCAAGAGCACGCTGGCCAACACCCTGGTGCAGGCCCACGGGCATCTGGCCGGCCGCGACACCGGCGCCGTGCGGGCCGACGACAGCCGCGGCCGCCACACCACCACGGTGCGCAGCCTGCTGCCTCTGCCGGGCGGCGCCTGCGTGATCGACACCCCTGGCCTGCGCGCGCTGCGGCTCGACCTGGACGATGCCGATCAGCTGGCCGACGCCTTCGGCGATGTGGCACGGCTGGCGCCGCTGTGCCGCTTCCGCGACTGCCAGCACCAGCAGGAGCCCGGCTGCGCGGTGCGCCTGGCGGTCGATGCGTCACGCCTCGAGAACTACCACAAGCTGCTGCGCGAGGCCCGTCGCGACACCCTCACAGCACTGGAGCGGCAGGCCCAGCAGGCACTGTGGAGGCAGCGCGGCAGGGCGGGCGCTGCCCGGGACAAGGCCAAGCGCCAGCCCGGCGCCTGACCGCCAGGGTGCTGGCCATCTGGCGGGCATACTGACTCACCCGCCCGCTGGCCCGTTGCCATGCTGCTGCACATCCCCACCCTGACGCTGGCCCTGCTGCTGGGCTTTCTGCTGCTGACACTGGCCCTGGGCGTGTCGCAGCGCAGGGTGCGTGCGCGGCCGGAGATCCGCCGCTGGATGCATGGCTGCTGGGCGATGCTGGGCGGGTTTGCCGCCCTGGCAGCACGGGTGGTGCTGCCGCTGGAGGTGTCGGTGGTGCTGGGCAACGGGCTGGTCTGCCTGGGCCTGGCCTTCTACGCCCAGGCGCTGTACCGCCTGCTGTGCGGCAGCCAGGGCCCGCGCCTGTTGCTGCAGGTGCAGCCCTTGATCTGGCTGACGCTGGTGCTGATGCTGGACTGGCCGCTGAGCCAGCGCACGGCGGTGACGTCGCTGTTCTACAGCGGCTTGCTGCTGCCCAGCGTGCTGGTGATCCTGCGCCACGGCTGGCGCGCCGAGCGCTCGCTGCGGGCTGTGGCGCTGACCATGGCCATGGCGCTGCTGGCCCTGCTGGTGCGGTCGGTGCATGCGGTGCTGCACCCGGAAGACTACGGCGAGCTGATGCAGTCCAGCCTGGGCCAGGGGCTCACCTTCCTGGTGTCCTTCGTCTGCCTGCTGGGTGCCGGCTTCGGCTTCATCCTGGCGGTGTTCGAGCGGGTGGCGCACCAGATGGAGGACATGGCCACGCATGACGGCCTGACGGGCTGCTGGAACCGCAGCACCACCGATACCTTGCTGGCCCATGAACTGCAGCGTGCCCACCGCGCCGGCACGCCGCTGGCCTTCGTGCTGCTGGACCTCGACCACTTCAAGCAGGTCAATGACCGCCACGGCCACCGCACCGGCGACGCCGTGCTGCGCGCCTTTGCCGACGTGGTGCGCCAGCGCCTGCGCGCGTCGGATGTGTTCGGCCGCACCGGCGGCGAGGAATTCGGCCTGGTGCTGCCCGCCACCGACGCAGCCGGCGCGCGCTGGCTGGTGGAAGCGGTGCGGCGCGAGGTGGAGGCGCTGGAACTGCCCAGCAGCAACGACGGCACGCCGGTGAAGGTCACGGTGTCGGCCGGCGTGGCCGTGGCCGACCCACAGAGCAGCCTGTCGGGCGACCGGCTCTACGGCCAGGCCGACCAGAGCCTGTACGAGGCCAAGCGCGCCGGACGCAACCGGGTGGAGGTCTACGGCATCACGGCGGGCGTGTCCGCGGATTTGCCGCTGACCTGACCATCAATAGTTCAGGCCCATCGCCTCGCGCACATCCTTCATCGTCTGCCGCGCCACGGTGCGGGCCCGCTCGGTGCCCATCTCGACGATCCAGTGGATCTGCTTGGGGTTGGCCAGGTAGGCCTCGGCGCGTTCGCGCCAGGGCTGCTGCTCGCGGATGATGGCGTCGATCACCGGCTGCTTGCAGTCCAGGCAGCCGATGCCGGCGGTGGTGCAGCCCTGCTGCACCCAGGCCCGGGTATCGGCGTCGGTGTAGACCTTGTGGAATTCCCAGACCGGGCACTTCTCGGGCGTGCCGGGGTCGGTGCGGCGGGCGCGCGCCGGGTCGGTCTTCATGCCGCGCACCTTCTGCGTGACGGCGGCCGGCTCGTCGCGCATGGCGATCGAGTTGTTGCGGCTCTTGGCCATCTTGTCGCCGTCCAGGCCGGGCAGCTTGCTGGTCTCGGTGAGCAGCACGTCGGGCTCGGTCAGGATCGACTTGCCGCTGCCCTTCAGGTGGCCCAGCAGCAGCTCGGTCTGGTTCTCGTCCAGGGTGCCGGCGGCCTGCAGCTTGCGCACCAGCGCCTCGCCCTTGGCCAGCGCCTCGGCCAGGCCGTCCTGGCCGTAGGCCTTGCGTTGCTTTTCCAGGTAGCGCTGGTCGTCCTTGCCCAGCGGAGCCAGCGCGGCGGCCACTTGCGCCGCATGGTCGGCGGCACGGCCGTACAGGTGGTTGAACCGGCGCGCCACCTCGCGGGTGATCTCGACGTGCGGCGCCTGGTCTTCGCCCACCGGCACATGGCTGGCCTTGTAGATCAGGATGTCGGCTGCCTGCAGCAGCGGGTAGCCCAGGAAGCCGTAGGTGGCCAGGTCCTTGTCCTTCAATTTCTCGATCTGGTCCTTGTAGGTGGGCATGCGCTCCAGCCAGCCCAGCGGCGTGCCCATGGCCAGCAGGGTGAACAGTTCGGCATGCTCGGGCAGGCGGCTCTGGATGAAGATGGTGGCCTTCTCCGGGTCCAGGCCCGCGGCCAGCCAGTCGATCACCATCTCGTAGACCGATTTCTCGATCACGGCGCGGTCTTCATAGTGCGTGGTCAGGGCATGCCAGTCGGCCACGAAGTAGAAGCAGTCGTGGTCGTCCTGCAGCCGCACCCAGTTCTTGAGCGCGCCGTGGTAGTGGCCGAGGTGCAGGGCGCCGGTGGGGCGCATGCCGGAGAGAACGCGGGGTCGCATGGGCTGGGTCCTTCAATGGAGCGGAGATTCTGGCAGACGGTCACACGCAGGCGGTCAGACGCAGGCGGCCACCGCCGAGCCGGCCCGTACACTCGCGGCCCGTCATGCAGCGCATCGTCATCCTGGCCTCGGGCCGCGGCAGCAACGCCCAGGCCATCGTGCACGCCTGCGCTGCCGAAGGCTGGCCGGCGCAGGTGGTGGCGGTGGTGGGCAACCGGCCCGGCGCGGCGGTCTTTGACCTCGCGGCGCAGCATGGCATCGCCACCGCGCTGGTCGACCACACCCTGCACGCCAGCCGCGAGGCGTTCGACGCCGAACTGATGCGCGTGATCGACGGCTTCCAGCCGGATCTGGTGCTGCTGGGCGGCTTCATGCGCATCCTGACCGATGGCTTCGTGCAGCACTACGCCGGGCGGCTGCTGAACATCCACCCGTCGCTGCTGCCGGCCTTTGCCGGCCTGCACACCCACCGCCGCGCGATCGAGGCGGGCTGCAAGCTGGCCGGCGCCACGGTGCACGTCGTCACTCCCACGCTGGACCACGGGCCCATCATTGCCCAGGCGGTGGTACCGGTGCTGCCCGGCGACACGCCCCAGGCGCTGTCAGACCGTGTGCTGGCGGCCGAGCACCAGCTGTACCCGCTGGCGGTGCGTTGGTGGGTGCAGGGCCAGTTGCAGATCGTCGACGGCGTGGTGCACCACACCGGTGGGGCAGGTCAGCTGCTGCTGCCGGCCTGATCGGCCTGATCGACCGGCGCGAAGCGCGGCTGCGACACGCCATCGACCAGCACCGTCTCGAAGAACATCGCCCAGGGCCGCACCCACAGCGCGCCTTCGCCGTACAGCGGCCGGTACAGCGCCAGCGGCTCCAGCGTCTCGCTGTGGCGCACGGCACCGACCAGGTCGTACAGGTTGCCCTTGTAGTGGCGGTAGCGGCCCAACGGCACGGCGGGCAAGGGCAGAAGGTCGTCGGTGGACATGGCAGGGATAATCCTCAGATGCATCCTACCGCCCTGCTGGACCTGGCCACCGAACTGCTGCGCGCGGTGTTGAAGCTCGACGCACCTGCCGACAGCATCGTTTCGGGCTTTTTCAAGCGCCACCGCAGCCTGGGCCCGCGTGAGCGCCACGCCCTGGCCGAAACCGCCTACACCGTGCTGCGCCGCCGCCCGCTGCTGCAGCACCTGGCCCAAAGCGGCACCGGCGCGCTGGAGCGGCGCCTGGCCATCCTGGCCTGGTCGGGCGACGCCAATCTGCTCAAGGGCGCGCTGGGCAGCAACGAGGCCCAATGGCGCACCCAGGTCAAGGCCATCGACCCGGCCGGCTTCTCCGACAAGTTCCGCCACAACCTGCCTGACTGGCTGGCGTCGGCGCTGCGCACCCAACTGGGCGAAGAAGCCTTCTGGCCGCTGGTGGCCGCGCTGGACGAGCCGGCGCCACTGGACTTGCGGGTGAACGTGCTCAAGGCCAAGCGCGAGGACATCCTGTCCATCCTCAACCAGGCTGGCCTGCGCGCCGCGCCCACGCCGTTCTCGCCCTGGGGTATCCGCGTGCCGGGCAAGCCGGCGCTGCAGAAGTTCGACGCCTTCGTGCGCGGCGACATCGAGGTGCAGGACGAAGGCAGCCAGCTGCTGGCGTTGCTGGTGGACGCCAAGCGCGGCGAGATGGTGGTCGATTTCTGCGCCGGTGCGGGTGGCAAGACGCTGGCGCTGGGCGCGGCCATGCGCTCCACCGGCCGGCTGTATGCCTTCGACGTCAACGGCCACCGGCTGGATGCGCTCAAGCCCCGCATGGCGCGCAGCGGGCTGAGCAACGTGCACCCGGCGCAGATCGCCCATGAGCGCGATGAGCGCGTCAAACGCCTGGCCGGCAAGATCGACCGGGTGTTGGTGGACGCGCCGTGCTCGGGCCTGGGCACGCTGCGCCGCAACCCCGATTTGAAGTGGCGCCAGAGCCCGCAGGCCGTCGTGGAGTTGAACGCCAAGCAGACGGCCATCCTCGACAGCGCCCAGCGGCTGGTGAAGTCGGGCGGCCGGCTGGTGTATGCCACCTGCAGCCTGCTGCGCGACGAGAACGAAGCAGTGGCCGAAGCCTTTGGCGCTGCGCACCCAGACTTCATCCCGCTGCCGGCCGACGAAGCCCTGGCGGCTGCCCATGTCGAGCGCGCTGCCGAACTGGTCGAAAACGGCTACCTGCGGCTGTGGCCCAGCCGGCATGCCACCGACGGCTTCTTTGCGGCCGTCTGGCAGCGCAAGTGATGCCAGTCAGCCGGTAGCAACGCTGCCGGGTTGGACGTGACGACAGGGCGACCCATTGCCGCGCTGAACTTCGCCCCCACCTTTGGATCTGCGCGGGCATCCCTACGCACAAACCACTGCGCCCCGGCTTGGGTGCGCCCCTACAATCAGAATTTTGCTCGCTTCCTGGTGGACAAGGCTTTCAATGACTGAATTTTCTACGGTGTGGTTTGCGGCGGTCGACTGGCTCGCCCACGGCTTGTGGGCCGAGGCCACCTGGTGGCAAGTGCTGCTGGTGACCTTGGTGATGACGCACATCACCATCTCCGCCGTCACCATCTTCCTGCACCGCGCGCAGGCCCACCGAGCGGTCGACCTGCACGCCATCCCGTCGCACTTCTTCCGCTTCTGGCTGTGGTTGACGACCGGCATGGTCACCAAGGAATTCGTGGCTGTGCACCGCAAGCACCACGCCAAGTGCGAGACCGAAGAAGACCCGCACAGCCCCCAGACCCGTGGCATCAAGGCCCTGCTGTTGACTGGCGTGGAGTTGTACCGCGCTGAAAGCAAGGTGCCCGACACCATCACCAAGTACGGCAAGGGCACGCCCGACGACTGGATCGAACGCAACCTCTACACCCGCTACAGCTGGCAGGGCGTGGGCCTGATGTTGATCCTGGACCTGGCCGTCTTCGGCGCCATCGGCCTGACGGTCTGGGCGGTGCAGATGCTCTGGATCCCCGTGATGGCCACCGGCATCATCAACGGCATCGGTCACTGGTGGGGTTATCGCAATTTCGAGGCGCCCGATGCGTCCACCAACGTGTCGCCCTGGGGCGTGCTCATCGGCGGCGAAGAGTTGCACAACAACCACCACACCTACCCCACCTCGGCCAAGTTCTCGGTCAAGCCCTTCGAGTTCGACATCGGTTGGGGTTACATCCGCGGCATGGAACTGCTCGGTCTGGCCAAGGCACGCAAGACCGTGCCTCAGCTCAAGCTGGGCCAGGTGAAGCCGCAGGCCGACGCCAAGACGCTGGAGGCGATCATCGCCAACCGCTACGAGGTCATGGCCAAGTACGCCAACGAATTGCGCGCCGCCTGCGCCGCCGAGGCCGAACTGGTCAGGCAACAAGGCGCCGCTGCCCGGCTGGCCGATCTGAAGCTGGCCCAGCGCTGGCTGCACCGTGACGCCGAGAAGATCCCCACCGCCGTGCTGCCCCAGTTGGCCAACGCGGTGAACAGCAGCCCCAAGCTGGCCAAGCTGGTGACGATGCGGGAAGAACTGCGCCAGCTCTGGACGCGCACCAATGTGTCTGCCG
>JBBAPL010000095.1:0-20490 GCA_040400895.1 Aquabacterium sp. | reverse complement strand
CTGACAGCGGATTTCATCCGAGGCGTCGCGCTTCAAGCTTGAAACCGCCCTGCCATCTGGCTGATCGCTTAGCGTGAAGCAGCCGCCATGTCGGCGTGGCCCGCCGGCAAGTCTCGACAAATACGCTAACACCGTAAAGTGTCAATAGTGCACGAAGATTGCGGTAATCACTTCCACATTGAGGTGCCGCGAACCGTGGGCCAATCGGGACCTACTCGCCAAGTGTCCAGGCGCGGAGTCGGGCTTCAGCGCAGCTTCACGAAGGTGAGTCGGTCGATCAATGTCTCGCCGAGCAGCACCGAGCTGTGCTCATCCACGATGGTCACCAAGCCTTTGTCGGCCATGGCCTTGAGATCCTTGGCGGCCCTGTCGAACACCAAGGGATGTTCCAGCGTGCTACCGGCGCGAGCAAGCTCCGTGGGCGTGCCTGCTTTGGCCTCGTGGTAGGCACGGTGAGCATGTGATCGCATTTGGCGCTCCTGATCGAGCTTCACAGTGAAGCGACTGCAGGATCATAGGATCGTCAACTTACCGAAGACTCACAGGCACACCAGGGTGCTGTGCCTGCCTGCGACGCAACCAGCAGGGAGGCCGGAAGTCCAAGCCAACACCGAACCCGCCGAACCAGACCGCCGCAAGAGCAGCCCAATGCGTCGCTCCCAGAAACGACAAAGCCCATCACGATGGACGGGCTTCGAAGGATGCTGGTGGCCTGGGGCGGAATCGAACCACCGACACGCGGATTTTCAATCCGCTGCTCTACCAACTGAGCTACCAGGCCGAGCCGGTGAGTATAAGCGGAAAACCCACCCCGCCCTGGCGGGCAGACTACATCCCGGTGCGCTTGCTGCGGGCCAGATCCACGCCCAGCTGCTTGAGCTTGCGGTAGAGGTGGGTGCGCTCCAGGCCGGTCTTCTCGGCCACGCGGGTCATCGATCCGTTTTCCTTGGCCAGGTGGAACTCGAAGTAGCTTTTCTCGAAGGCGTCGCGGGCCTCGCGCAGCGGGCGGTCGAGGTCGAAGCTCTGCTCGGGCTGCGGGCCCAGTGCCAAGACCGGCACGGGCAGGCCCGCGGTGCCGTTGGCACCGGGCACCATCATCTCGCCCGGGGGAAATGTCTCGTCCTGCAGGCCGGGCTGGCCGGCGCTGCTGGCCGGCAGCGCCAATGCGGGGCCCTGCGCCGGGCGCGGTGCAGGGCGCACCAGCGCCTGTTCCACCGCGCGCAGCAGTTTTTGCAGGGTGATCGGCTTCTCGAGGAAGGCGCTGGCGCCGTGCTTGGTGGCTTCGACAGCGGTGTCGATGGTGCCGTGGCCGCTCATCATGATCACCGGCATCGTCAGCTGTCCGGCGGCACCCCATTCCTTGAGCAGCGAGATGCCGTCCACGTCGGGCATCCAGATGTCGAGCAGCACCAGATCAGGCCGCAGGCGTTCGCGGGCGGCGCGGGCCTCGGCGGCGTTCTCGGCCAGGTCCACGGTGTGGCCCTCGTCGGAGAGGATTTCCGACAGCAGGCCGCGGATGCCCAGCTCGTCGTCAACTACAAGGATCGTGGCCATGCGTGCTCACTAGCCCTGTGCGGCGCCGGGGGCCGTTGCAGGAGCGGGGTTCTGGGGGCTGGCAGTTGCCGGCATGTCGGGTGCATGGAGCGTTTGGCCCGGGGCCAGGGGCTTGACCTGGGCAAAACGTGAAAATGATAACGAAACCTGGGCGCCGACCACCGGGCCTTCGCCGGGCACGCCGTCAGGTCCTGCAGGCGCGTCGGCACGGCGGTTGACGATGCGCACCCGCGCGCCGTGCTCGTCGGCGATCTTCTTGACCACCGCCAGCCCCAGGCCAGTGCCCTTGGGCTTGGTGGTGACGTAGGGCTCGAAGGCCCGTTTCATCACCTTGTCGCCAAACCCGCCGCCATTGTCGCTGACGCGCAGGCGCACCGCGCGCAGCTCGCCGCCGTCGTTGCGCGCCGTCTCGGTGAAGACCTGCACCAGGCCGTCGGGGCGCTGCTCCACCGCGTCCAGCGCGTTCTGCACCAGGTTGTGGATCACCTGGCGCAGCTGGGTCAGGTCGCCTTCGATCAGCGGCAGCGCGGCGGCCAGGCGGGCCTGCAGGCGGCCCTGTTCCTGCTGTGCGGCGTACAGGCCCAGCACGTCTTGCACCAGCACGTTCAGGTCCAGCGGGTGCAGCTGGGCGGCGGGCAGGCGGGCGTAGTCGCGGAACTCGTCGACCAGCTGCTTCATCGCCTGCACCTGGGCCACGATGGTGGCCACGCTGCGGCTGAGCATGGCGCGGTCGGGTTCGGCGTCGAGCTTGGCGGCCAGCTTGTGCTCCAGCCGTTCGGCGCTCAGCTGGATGGGGGTGAGCGGGTTCTTGATCTCGTGCGCCAGGCGGCGCGCCACCTCGGCCCAGGCCACGCTGCGCTGGCCCGAGACGACTTCGGTGATGTCGTCGAACACCAGCAGCCGCGCATCGCCCGGCAGGCTGGCGCCGCGCAGCAGCAGGTTCAGGGTCTCGCCCCCACCTGGGCCGTGGCCCAGGCCGTGGCCAGCCCCCAGCTGCAGCTCGAAGGCGTCCTGCCAGTGGTCGCGCTCGCCGTCCTCGGGGCTGGTGCGGTGCAGCTCGCTGCGCTGCCACACGGCAGCCGAGAACTCGGCCAGCCCCGGCACGTCCGACAGCGGCCGGCCGCGGTAGGCGCTGAGCGGATGGCGCAGGATGCGGGTGGCGCCGGGGTTGACGGTGTCGATGGCACCCTGCCGGTCGAACACGATGACGCCGGCCGACAGGCTGTCCAGGATGGTCTGCAGCCGGGTGCGCGCGCCTTCGAGCTGGGCCACGCCACGCTGCACCTGGGCGCGGGCGTCCGACAGCTGCTCGGTCATCTGCGCAAAGCTGCGCGTCAGGCCGCCCAGTTCGTCACGGCTGGCAAACACCGGCTTGGCCGTCAGGTCGCCCTCGGCCACCTGGCGCACGCCGTCGGCCACCAGCAGCAGCGGGCGGATGATCTGGTTGCCCAGGCTGACGGCCAGCAGCAGCGCACCGAACACCGACAGCACCAGCGACAGCGTGAGCGTACCCACCACCATGCGGCGCAGGCCGTCGCGCGCCAGCGCGCGCTGCTGGTATTCGCGGTAGGCGGCCTGCACCGCCAGCGCATTGGCCACCAGCGCGTCGGGCAGCGGCTGCACCAGCATCAGGAAGCGCTCTTCATTGGCCGCCGCCAGGTTGATGTCGGTGTTGGGCACCAGGGCGACCGCCCGCACCCGGGCTGTGGGGCTGGCGCCAGGCAGGGGCTCGTCGTCCAGGCCTTCGAGCACACCCACGCTGCGCTGCAGCCGGGCCTGACGCAGCAGCGCGGCGGCCGGCCGCGCGGGCACCAAGGCAGCGTTGCTGCCGCCAGCGCTGGCCAGCACCTGGCCGTTGGGGCCCAGCAGCACGGCGTCGCGCACGCCCAGCTGCTGGCGGGTGCGCTCCAGCGCCAGCGCTCCGATGGGCTGCTTGCCCTCGGGCAGGCGGGCGTCCAGCTGGCGCGCGTCTGCCAGGCGCTCGGCGGCGGTGCGGGCCTGGCTGGTCAGGTCGGCCACCGCGGCGTCGAGCGTGCTGCGGCCCAGCGACAGGCCGGCGTCCAGCGCCTGCGCCACCTGCACGTCGAACCAGGTGTCGATGCTGCGGGTGACGAACTGGTAGGACACGCCGTAGATCAGCAGCCCCGGCACCACGCCCACCAGCGCAAACACGCCGGCCAGCTTGGCCAGCAACCGGCTGCCGAACTTGCCCCGCTTGAGCCGCGTGGCCAGGCGCAGCGCACCCAGGCCGATCACCAGCAGCAGCAGGCCGGCCACGGCCACGTTCACCCAGAACAGCCAGACGAAGTGCCGTTCGGCCAGCCAGCCGGTGGTCGACAGGCTGAGCACGAAGGCCAGCACCAGCGCCGCGCCCAGCACCGCCAGCGCCGACACGCCCAGCGCCCAGCGTGCCGACTTGGTCATTCCACCCTCAGGCTGCGCTCGATGCCCAGCTTCCAGTCGCCGCCCAGGTCGATCTGCATCGGCTGTGGCAGCTGGCTGTTGTCCAGGCTGAAGCTGAACTCGACATGGTGGCGGTTGCCGGGCTCCAGCTTGTCCAGCTCGACCAGGCGCCAGCCGCTGATCTGCGACAGCGGCGCCATCGCGTCCGACAGGGTGGCGTAGCCTTGCGACAGCCCGCCCAGGCTCAGTCGCCAGCTGGCCGTCAGCGGTTGGTAGGCCAGGCGCCAGGTGCGGCTGACGCGGGCCACCCGCTCGTCGCGCCAGTACCAGCGGTCGCGGTAGACGGTGGCGCGGGCATTGAAGTACAGCGGCACGCCGCGCTGCAGCGCGTCTTCGATCGCCGGGCCCAGGGTGAGGCGGGCGCTGAATTCCAGCGTCAGGTCGCCATCGCGGCGCTGCAGTTGCAGTTGCTTCAGTTCCACCGCCTGGGCCTGCACCCACAGCGGTTGCAGCAGGGCCAGCAGCAGGCACAGGGCCAGCCCGCAGCGCAGCAGCACCTGGCCGGGCCGGAGGCAGATCCTGGCGAACCTGAGGTGGTGGCGCGGCAGCAGCGGTTGCGGGAACTGGCAGCGCATCGGCGGCACAGGCTCAGGGTTGGTGCATCAGAGCGTAGAAGAATCCGTCGCCGGCGGGGCCGGTGGCGGCAGTGTCGGGATTGTCCGGCACGCCCAGCAGGTGGCCCGGTGAGGCCGCCACCAGCCGGGGTTGCTGGGCGCCATGGCGTTGCAAAAAAGCATCGATCTGGTGCGCGCCCTCGGCGCGGAACAGCGAGCAGGTGGCGTACAGCAGGCGCCCACCCGGCGCCAGCAGCGGCCACAGCGCGTCCAGCAGCTGGCGCTGGGTGGTGGCCAGCGCGGCCACGTCGGCCGCCCGGCGCAGCCAGCGCACATCCGGGTGGCGCCGCACGATGCCCGATGCGGTGCAGGGCGCGTCCAGCAGGATGGCGTCGAAGGGGCGGCCGTCCCACCAGGCCGGCGGGTTGCGGGCGTCGGCCGCCAGCAACTGCACCGTGCTGCCGGCGGCAGGCAGGTGCAGCCGGTCCAGCGTCTGCCGCACACGCTGCAGTCGGGCGGGGTCGCTGTCGATCGCCACCAGGTCCAGGTCGGCCCGCTCCAGCAGCTGGGCGGTCTTGCCACCGGGCGCGGCGCAGGCGTCCAGCACCCGGGCGCCGGCCGGCAGCGGCGGCAGCATGCCGGGGCCGCTGCCGCCCAGCAGCAGGGGGCCGGCGCGCTGGGCAGACAGGTCCTGCACCGACACATCGCCGTCGGCAAAGCCGGGCAGTTGGTGCACCGGGCAGGCCTGGTCCAGCACCAGGGCCTGGTCGCCGAAGGCGGGGTCGGCCAGCGGCTGCGCCTGCAGGCCGGCCGCAGCCAGCCGCTGCAGGTAGGCAGCCGCGGTGCTGCGCCGGGCGTTGACCCGCAGCACCATCGGCGCGGGGGCATTGGCGGCAGCCATCAGCGCCGTGGCCTGGGCGGGCCAGTCGCGCTGCAACTGGGCGATCCACCAGGCCGGGTGCTGGTGGCGTGCCACCGGCTGTTGCAGCGCCTGGGCCAGCAGGGTGTCGCGCTCGCGCAGGAAGCGCCGCAGCACAGCGTTGACGAACTTGGCCGCCGCCGGGGTGCGCGCGCGCGCGGCGGTCACCGCCTGGTCGACCAGCGTGTGCTCGGCATAGGGCGGCGGGCCGCCGGTGGGCCACAGCAGGGCCAGGGCGGTCAGCAGCAGGCCGTCGACCGCCGGTGGCGGCGCCTTGGGCGCCATCAGCGCACGCAATGCCTCGGCGCCACCCAAGGCCCGCAGCGCAGTGAAGCTGAGCGCCTGGGTGCCGGCCCGCAGGTCGGTGGGGGTGGCGGCCAGCAAGTCGGTGAGCGAGCGGCCGGCACGCACGCCGGCCACCGCATCGGCCACCTGCCCCAGCAGGCGGTGCAGGGGCGGCGATGCGGCGGGCGTGGGCATGGGGTCAGTATCCATCGGCCGCGCACGCGTCAGGTGCAGCCCCCACAATGGCAGGCCCTGGAGACAAACCAAACCGCCATGTCGGACAACGATCCCATTTTCCGCAGCGAAGAAGAACTGGCGCGCCTGACGGCCAGCGAGCGCATCCGTTACCACCTGGTGGGCGCGGGCCGGCGCTACCACCCCAACGACAACACCGCCGAGCACATCCGCGATGGCGAACTGGCCGAGTTGAAGGCCGAGGTGCAGCAGCACATGCAGCAGGTGTTGCGCGCCCTGGTGATCGACACCGACAGCGACCACAACACGAATGAGACCGCCAAGCGCGTGGCCAAGATGTTCGTGGAGGAGGTCTTCCGCGGCCGTTATGTGCCGATGCCGGCGGTCACCGAATTCCCCAACTTCTCGCGCCTGAACGAACTGATGATCGTCGGCCCGATCACCGTGCGCAGCGCCTGCAGCCACCACCTGTGCCCGATCCTGGGGCGGGTGTGGATCGGCGTGCTGCCCAATGAGCATTCCAACCTGATCGGCCTGTCCAAATACGCCCGGGTGTGTGAATGGGTGATGAGCCGCCCGCAGATCCAGGAAGAGGCGGTGGTGATGCTGGCCGACGCCCTGCAGGAACGCGTCAAGCCCGACGGCATGGCCATCGTGATGGAGGCCGACCACTTCTGCATGCACTGGCGCGGCGTGAAGGACGACGACACCGCCATGACCAACAGCGTGATGCGCGGCGCATTTCTCAAGGACCCCAACCTGCGGCGCGAGTTTCTGTCGCTGCTGTCGAAGAAGAATGGCATTTGAACGCTGACCTGATCCGGGCCAAGACGAAAGACATGAACATGCTGGTACGACTGCTGTATGCAAGCCGGGCTGCCGCCCACATGGACCAGGACGCGCTGCTGGGCATCCTGCGCCAGAGCAAGGCCAACAACCCGGCGCTGGGCGTGACCGGGCTGCTGTGCTACTCCAGCGGTATTTTCATCCAGGCACTGGAAGGCGGCCGCGCCGCGGTGAACAAGCTGTACCTGAAGATCGCCGCCGACACGCGCCATGGCGACGTGGTGCTGCTCAGCTACGAGGAAATCGGCGAGCGCCGCTTCGCCGGCTGGGCCATGGGCCAGGTCAACATGGCGCGGCTGAACCCGGCCCTGCTGCTGAAGTATTCGGCCACCGCCGAACTGGACCCGTATTCGGTGTCGGGTTCGGTGTCGCTGGCGATGTTCGACGAGCTGGTGGCCACCGCCAGCATCATGGCCGACCGGGGCTGAGCCCGCGCACGCATCGCCGGCAGGCGATGTGTGGCTGGCGAAGGCTCTGCCCGCATGCTTGCGGGCAAGCCCTTGAGCCCGCGCACGCATCGCCGGCAGGCGATGTGTGGCTGGCGAAGGCTCTGCCCGCATGCTTGCGGGCAAGCCCTTGAGCCCACCCGGTCCCGCATCAGCGCACGGCGGCCTGCAGCAGGGTGTCCAGCGGTGCGGGCCGGTGCAGATGGTCGCCCTGGGCGAAATCGAGACCCAGGCTGCGCAAGCGGTCCAGCACGGCGGCGCTCTCCACGCCTTCGGCCACGGTTTTCAGGCCCACCACCCTGGCCACATCGACGAAGCAGCGCACCGACGCCTCATCGAGCGGGTCGGTGAGCAGGCCGCGCACGAATTGCCCGTCGATCTTCAGGTCGTCCAGCGGCAGGCGCTTCAGGTAGCCGAAGGTCGATGCCCGCGCCAAAGTCGTCCAGCGCCACGCGCAGGCCCAGGGCGCGCAGGTCTCGCAAATAACTGCTCGCGTCCTCCAGGTTCGCGACCGCCACGGTCTCGGTCACTCCCACGGTCAGGGCCGTGCACAGCGCCGGGCCGGCGCTGTGCAGCGTGTCCGTCGCCCACTGGCGGAACGCGCTGTCGGCGATGGACTGCCTGGACAAGTTGAAGCCCACGCGCTTGGCCTGGCAGTGCGGCAGGTGCTGGCCCATCCAGGCCAGCGTGTGCTGCAGCACCCAGCGGTCGATGCGGCTCACCAGCTGGAACCGTTCAGCCGCCGGCATGAAGTGGCCCGGTGCCACGACGGCGCCGGTTTCGTCCTGCAGGCGCAGCAGTACCTCGACCTTGGCGCCGCCGGCGTGCGCATGCAGCGGCAGCACCAGCTGACCGAACAGCAGGAAGCGGTCGTCGTCCAGCGCGCGGCCGATGCGCTCGGCCCAGTTGGCGGCGCCCGCGGCGGCCTGCATCGATGCCTTGCGGGCGGGCCAGGCCATCACGCGGTTGCGGCTGGCTTCCTTGGCGGCGTAGCAGGACTCGTCGGCCGCCTGCATCACGGCCGCGCTGTCGCCCAGCGCGCCACCCACGGGCGCCAGCCCGATGCTGGCCCCACCTGGAAGCGTTTGCCGTCGGTGGCGAAGCGCAAGCCCTCCAGCCGGTCGCAGATCTTCTGGGCCATGGCCATGGAGGCTGCCTGCGGGCAGTTCAGCAGCAGGACGGCAAACTCATCGCCGCCCATGCGGGCCACCGTGTCACTGGACCGCACCGACGCCTGCAGCATGCGGGCGACCTGCTGCAGCAGCCGGTCGCCCGCGGCGTGGCCGCAGCTGTCGTTGACGATCTTGAACTGGTCCAGGTCGATGAACAGCGCGCAGTGGTGGGCATGGCCGGCATGCGCCGTGGCCAGCAACTGCCGCAGGCGGCGCTCGAATTCGGCGCGGTTGACCAGGCCGGTCAGCGCGTCATGGGTGGGGCGGTGCAGCACTTCCGTACTGGCGCGGCGCGCCTCGGTGGTGTCGCGCAGCACCAGCACGGCGCCCGCCGACGGGTCGGCGCAGGCCGTGGCCGGGTCCGCTGGCGGCGGTCGGCCCGCCGCGCGCAGTGGCGAGACGCTGCCCTCGATGGCCAGGGGCCCGGTGCGCGGGCTGTCCAGCACCGCATCGGGCGGCAGCTGGGTCCGCTCCCCCCGGTTCGCAGCGGCCAGAAAGGCCTGCCAGCCGATGCCGGGTGACGCCGTGCGCAACGGCAGCATCTCGTCCACCGACACGCCCCGCAGGTCGGTGCCCGGGCGTCCCAGCAGGGTCTCGGCCGCGGGGTTCATCCAGGTCAGCTGGCCGGCGGCGTCGGTGGTCAGCACCGCATCGGCAATGGCACTCAGGGTGGTGTCGAGAAAGGCATTGCGCTGGGCCAGTGCCATGCCGACGTGGCGGCCCTCCAGCGCGCGTGCGGCGGCCAGCGCCAGGCAGGTCAGGGCCTGGCGCTGCGCGGCGTCGAGCTGGCGCGGCTGGTGGTCGATGACACACAGCGTGCCGGCGACCTGCCCGTCGTGCAGCCGCAGCGGCGCGCCGGCATAGAAGCGGATGCCGGCCTCGGCCGTCACCAGCGGGTTGCCGGCGAAGCGGTCGTCGCGCAGGGTGTCCGCCACCACGAACAAGCCGTCCTGCAGGATGGCGTGCGCGCAGAACGCCTGCTCGCGCGGGGTCTCGTGCACGCCCGGCAGGCCGTGGTTGGCCTTGAACCATTGCCGCTGCGCGTCGACCAGGCTGATCAACGACACCGGTGTGCCGCAGATGATCGATGCGGCCTGCACCAGGGCGTCGAACTCCGGCTCGGGTGGCGTGTCGAGCACCGCCAGGTCCTGCAGGGCGGCCAGGCGGGCAGCCTCGTCCGCCGGATGCGGCGCCGCTTGCCAGCCAGGGCGCAGCATGGCTGCAGTCATGGCCGGACGCCGGCGGGGGCGCTGTGGGTTGTCATCTGCTGTTGTCGGCAGCAGGCGCCCTGGGCTGAAGTGGCCCTTACGCGGACAGGGCCAACCACCCCGCCGCGAAGTCAGTACCGCCCCGCCCGCCCGAACCGCAGCAGCGACCCCAGCAGCCGGGTGGGGAACTGGGTGGTGGCAGTGTTGTAGGCGGCACCCGCCTCGTTGAACACCTGGCGCGCAAACGCCACCTTGCCGGGCGCCTCTTTGAGCACCTGCAGCGGGCCAGCCACCTCGGCGCTGGTCATCAGCGCGGGCTGCTGTTCCACCAGCGCCACCAGGCGCACCAGCACCGCTGCCAGCACGGCGTCGGCCTTGCTCAGGTCGGCCACCGGGTCGGCCGTGGCCGGGGCGCGGCGCACCAGCTCGGCCGCCGCCTGGGCCTGGGCCAGCGTCTGGGCCACCGCGTCGCGCGCCGCGGCTTCGCCGGCCAGCGGCTCGGCGGTGGCCTGCAGCAAGGCCGCCACGGCCTGTGCGCGGTCATGCAGCGCGGCATCCAGCGTGGTCCAGCTGGCCAGCACCGCCGCCCGCAGCGCCGTGGTGCGGTTGTAGGCGCCCAGCACCCACAGGCCCAGCACGGCCAGCAGGCCAGCCCACCACATCCAGGGCTCGATCATGGCGCGGGCGCCTGGGCTTGCCAGGCGTCGAAGCCCTGGCGCCGCAGGCTGCAGGCCGGGCAGTGGCCACAGCCGTGGCCCCAGGCATGGCGGGTGCCGCGCTCACCCAGGTAGCAGGTGTGGGTGTGGTCGATGATCAGCGCGTTCAGTGGCGCGCCGCCCAGCTGGTCGGTCAGCGCCCAGGTCTGGGCCTTGCTGAGCCACATCAGCGGTGTCTCCAAGACCATCGGCGCATCCAGCCCCAGGCTCAGCGCGACCTGCAGAGCCTTGAGCGTGTTGTCGCGGCAGTCGGGGTAGCCCGAATAGTCGGTCTCGCACATGCCGCCCACCAGCACACTGGCGCCGCGCCGGTACGCCACCGCCGCCGCAAAGTTGAAGAACAGCAGGTTGCGCCCCGGCACGAAGGTGTTGGGCAGGCCGCTGGCAGCGAAGGTGATGGCGCGGTCGCTGGTCAGCGCGGTGTCGCTGATCTGGCCCAGCAGGCCCAGGTCCAGCAGGTGGTCGTCACCCAGCCGCGCCGCCCAATGCGCAAACTGCGCGGCCAGTGCGTCGCGCACCACCAGGCGGCAGTCCAGCTCGATGCGGTGGCGCTGGCCGTAGTCGAAGCCGATGGTCTCGACCCGGGCGTAGCGGCTGAGCGCCCAGGCCAGGCAGGCGGTGGAGTCCTGGCCGCCGGAAAACAGCACCAGGGCATGGCGGGGGTCGGTTGGGGGCGCGGTCATCGTCAGCGGAGTGGTGGATGCCACGAGTGTGCCGCAGCAGCCGTGCGGTGCATGATGGCGCCAGGGCACGCCTGCCGCCGCCCGCCACGCCGATGCCCTTCGACCTGCACGCCTTCATCAGCTACGCCCACATCGACAACGAGCCGCTCGAGCCGGGGCAGCCCGGCTGGGTGAGCCGCTTCCATGCGGTGCTGAAGACCCGGCTCAGCCAGCGCCTGGGCGAGCCGGCCCGCCTGTGGCGCGACGACAAGCTGCGCGGCGACGATGTTTTCGGCGACGAGATCCGCGCGCAGCTGCCACGCGCTGCGCTGCTGGTGTCCATCCTGACGCCGCGCTATGTGCGCTCGACCTGGTGCAATGCCGAGGTCGACGGATTCGCTGCCGCCGCAGGCCCGATGCAGGTGCAGAACAAGAGCCGGGTGGTGAAGGTGCTGAAGACGCCGCTGGCGCCCGGCGACCGCATGCCGCCAGCGTTCGAGCGCACGCTGGGCCACCCGTTCTACAAGGACGACGGCGACCGCCAGGTCGAGATCGACCCCGCCTTCGGCGATGCCGAGCGGCAGGAGTTCCTGCGCCGCATCAGCGACCTGGCCGTCGAGATGGCCGACAACCTGCGCGCACTGGCCGACACGCCGCCGGGGGGTGCGCCCGCCGCCGCGCCGGCCACCACGCCTTCCACTGGCCAGGTGGTGTTCGTGGCCGAGTGCGGACGCGACCTGCAGACGGTGCGCGCCCAGCTGGTGACCGACCTGCGCCTGCACGGCCACACCGTGCTGCCCGCGCAGCAGCTGCCGCTGATTGAGGACCAGCTGCGCACCGAGCTGGCCGCCCAGCTGGCGCAGGCCACGCTGGCGGTGCACCTGGTGGGCGGCAGCACCGGGCCAGTGCCCGAGGGGCCGACCGGCCTGTCGCTGGTGGCGCTGCAGAACGCGATGGCGGCCGACGCATCGCAGGTCCGGGGCTTGCGCCGCATCCTGTGGCTGGCGCCTGGCCTGCAAGGTGAGCGGCCTGAGCAGCAGGCTTACCGCGACGCGCTGCAGGCCGACGCCAGCCTGCAGCGTGGCGCCGACCTGCTGATCGGCGACGGCGAGGCGCTGAAGGGCGCCGTGCACCAGGCCCTGCAAGCCCTGCAGGCGCAGCACCAGCCCGCTGCGCCCCAGGCGCCGGTGCCGGGGGCCGGCCCGCGGGTGCACCTGCTGATGACCGAGGCCGACCGCGCCGCCGCGGTGCCGCTGGTCAAGGCGCTGCGGTCGGCGGGGCTGGCCGTCAGCGTGCCGGTGTTCGCCGGCGACGCCGCCGAGCTGCGCCAGCGCAATGCCCAGCTGGTGGCCGACAGCCGCGCGGTGCTGGTGGTCTACGGCGCGGGTGACGAAGCCTGGAAGTTCCACCAGCTCAGTGACCTGCAGAAGCAGGCGGCCATCGCCGGCGGCGGCCCGTCACGCTGGCTGGCCCTGCTGCCGCCGCAGACGCCCGACAAGGACCTGGAGCAGGCCCTGGCCGACGCCGCCACGCTGGACCTGCTGGGCGGCGTGCCTGCCGCCGCACTGGCCCCGCTGCTGCAGGCATTGGGCCAGACCAGCGTGGCCCGGGCCGGCGCATGACCCCGGCCGTTCATCGCAACCCTTTCCCCGGCCTGCGCCCGTTCCGCGAGGACGAGGAACCGCTGTTCTTCGGCCGCGAGCCGCATGTCGACAGCATGGTCGACAAGCTCGGCGCGCAAGGCTTCCTGGCGGTGGTGGGCAGCTCGGGATCGGGCAAGTCGTCGCTGGTCAGCTGCGGGCTGATCCCGGCGCTGCACCGGGGCCTGCTGGCGCGCACCGGCAGCGGCTGGCGGGTGGCCGTCTGCCGCCCCGGCAACCAGCCGATGCGTGCCCTGGCCGAGGCCCTGGCCCAGCCCGGCGTGCTGCCCCAGCCTGCCGAGGACGACACCGGCTTCCGCCCGGCCGAGCTGGTGGAGTCGACGCTGCGCATGGGCAAGCGCGGCCTGCTCGAGGCCTACCGCGAGGCCCAGCCCCTGCTGGTCGACCGCCCCAACCTGCTGGTGGTGGTCGACCAGTTCGAGGAGCTGTTCCGCTACCGCGCGCTGGGTGCCGATGCCGCTGCCGGCGAGACCGCCACCGCCTTCGTCAGCCTGCTGCTGGAGGTGGCCAACCAAGCTGGCGATGCTGCGCTGCCGGTGTTCGTGGTCATCACCATGCGGTCGGACTTCCTGGGCGAATGCGCCCAGTTCGACGGCCTGCCCGAGGCCATCAACCGCGGTCAGTACCTGGTGCCGCGCATGGCGCGCGAGCAGCGCCGCGCGGCGATTGCCGGGCCGGTGGGCGTGTGCGGCGCCAGCACCGACCCGGTGCTGCTGACCCGCCTGGTCAATGACGTGGGCGACAACCCCGACCAGCTGTCGATCCTGCAGCATGCGCTGAACCGCACCTGGGCCTGCTGGCGCGACGCCGGCGCCACCGGGCCGCTGCTGGCCGCGCACTACGACGCCAAGGGCGCGATGGCCGGCGCACTCGACCAGCATGCCGACGAGGCCCTGGCCGCGCTGCCCGGCGGGCGGCCGCAGGCGCTGTGCGAGACGCTGTTCCGCGCCATCACCGACCGCGGTACCGACGCCCGCGGCACCCGCCGTCCCACGCGGCTGGACACCTTGTGTGCCATCACCGGCGCCACCGTCGAAGAGCTGGCGGCCGTGATGGCGCCCTTCCGCGACCCCGAGCGCGCCTTCCTGATGCCGCCGCACGGTGTGCCGCTGCAGCCGGCCACGGTGGTCGACATCTCGCACGAGAGCCTGATGCGGGTGTGGGGCCAGCTGCGCGGCTGGGTGGATGAGGAGGCCGAGTCCGCGCGCATCTACCGCCGCCTGGCCGAGACCGCCGAGCTGCACAGCGCCGGCCAGGCGGTGCTGCTGGTGCAGCCCGAGCTGCAGCTGGTGACGGCCTGGGCCGCGCGCCAGCAGCCCAATGCCGCCTGGGCCGAGCGCTACCGGCCGGGATTCGACCAGGCGATGCGTTTTCTGCAGCTCAGCCAGTCGGCGCATGCGGCGGAGATGGCTGCCGAGCAGGCCCGCCTGCTGGCCGCGCAGGAGGCCGAGGCCGAACGCCAGCGCGCGGCGCTGCAGGCCGAGGCCGAAGCCCAGCAGAGCGAGCTGCTGAAGCTGCTGAACAAGCGCTGGCGGCTGTGGGTGGTGCCGCTGGCGCTGGCCGCGGCCGGGGCGCTGTGGTGGCAGTACCAGCGGGTGCGTGACGAGGCCGACAGTGCGCACCGGCAGATGCAGCTGGCCTTCGAGCAGGCCGACCGCCTGGCCGGCCTGGCCAAGGCCGCCGATGCCGCACGGCTGGAGGCCGAGCAGAGCAATGCGGCCCTGCGGCGCCTGCAGGCCGCGCCCGCCCAGCCGCAGCCCCGGCCGTCCGCGGCGCCACCGCCCAGCGCCCCGCTGGTGTACCTGCAGTTCGCCGACGCCAGCCAGCGCGCCGACGTGGACCGCCTGCGCCAGCAGCTGGAGCGCAGCAACTACCGCTCGCCCGGGGCCGAGCTGGTGCGCCAGGTGCCCGACCGCAGCGAGCTGCGCTACTTCCGCGCCGCTGACGCGGCCGCCGCAGGACAGCTGGCCGCTGAGCTGGCGGGCTGGGGCCTGCCCGGCGTGGTGCCACGCTTTGCGCCGGGCTTCCAGACCAATGCGCAGCGCCAGCAGTTCGAGCTGTGGCTGGCCCGCCCGGCCGCCACCGCCGAACTGGCGCGGCTGGCGCAGGACCTGGATGCGCCCGACAAGGCCCGCCGCCTGGCTGCCGGCCAGGCGCTGCAGTCACGCTGGCTGGCGTCACCCGATGCCATTGCCGCGGTGCTGGCGCTGCTGGACGCCGGCCGCATCGAGGCCCTGACCGAGACGGGCCGGCTCAATGCGTTGTACTTCCTGACCCGCACCGTGCTCACGGCCTGGACGCCAGACCTGGCGCAGCAAGGGCGTGCCGCCCTGGCGCGCATCGCCGCGCGTGAGAAGGCCGGCGTGGCGGTGGGCGCGCAGACCCGCGCCGAGATCGACCGGCTGACCGCGGTGCTGGACGCGGTGCAGGCGACCGGCCAGGGCAAGAAGGCGCCGGCAGCGCGCTGACCCTGCCGGCGGCAGGCGGCAGGCGGCAGGATCAGCCGCGCACCTCGCCCTGGCCCAGCACCACCCACTTCATCGACGTCAGCCCCTCCAGCCCCACCGGGCCGCGGGCGTGGAACTTGTCGGTGGAGATGCCGATCTCGGCGCCCAGGCCGTATTCGAAGCCGTCTGCAAACCGGGTGCTGGCGTTGACCATCACGCTGGCCGAATCCACCTCGCGCAGGAAGCGCATCGCGTTCGGGTGGTTCGTCGTCAGGATGGCGTCGGTGTGGTGGCTGCCGTAGCGGTGGATGTGCGCCATCGCCTCGTCCAGGCTGGCGACCACCTTGATGCTGATGATCGGCGCCAGGTACTCCTCGGCCCAGTCGGCCTCGGTGGCGTCGGCCAGCTGCGCGCTCGGCACGGCGGCCAGGATGGCCCGGGCCGCAGGGCAGCAGCGCATCTCCACGCCCTTGGCCGCGAAGATGGCGCCGATGCGCGGCAGAAAGGCCGCCGCCTGGCGCGCATGCACCAGCAGCGATTCGGCCGCATTGCAGGGGCTGTACTTCTGCGTCTTGGCGTTGTCGGTCACCACCAGGGCCTGGTCGATGTCGACCTCGGCGTCCACGTACACATGGCAGTTGCCGTCCAGGTGCTTGATCACAGGTACCTTGGCCTCGGCGCTGATGCGCTCGATCAGGCCCTTGCCACCGCGCGGGATGATCACGTCCACATAGGCCGGCATGGTGATCAGGCAGCCGACGGCGGCGCGGTCGGTGGTCTCGACCAGCTGCACCGCGTCGGCCGGCAGGCCGGCGTCGACCAGCGCGGCCTGCACCAGGCGCCACAGCGCCAGGTTGCTGTGCAGTGCCTCGCTGCCGCCGCGCAGGATGGCGGCGTTGCCGCTCTTGATGGCCAGGCTGGCGGCCTCGATGGTGACGTTGGGCCGGCTCTCGTAGACCATGCCGAACACGCCCAGCGGCACCCGCATCTGGCCCACGCTGATGCCGGTGGGCCGGCGCTTGACGTTGGTGATCTCGCCCACCGGGTCGGGCATGGCGGCCAGCTGGTCGCAGCCTTCGGCCACGGTGGCGATGACCGCTGGCGTCAGCTTGAGGCGGTCGACCAGCGGCGCGGCCAGGCCGGCGGCGCGTGCGGCGGCCAGGTCCAGCTCATTGTGCTGGGCCAGGTCGGTGCCGGCCTCGCGCAGGCGCTGTGCCAGCGCGCGCAGTGCGTGGTTCTTGGCGGCCGTGCCGGCGGCCGCCATGGTGGTGGCGGCGGCGCGGGCGGCCACGCCCACATGGGCCATGTAGGCGGGGATGTCGGTCGGGTTCATGGCCTGATTTTCCCAGAACGGCGGGCGGCAGAATGCTGGCACCCACCACCACCCCGTTGGATGATGCGACCACTGTTGATTTCCCTGCTGCTGGCCGCTGCCAGCCTGCTGTCGGCCTGTGACACCGAACGCGCTGCCCGGCTGGAAGAGGGTGTGTCCACCGAGGCCGATGTGCGCCGCCAGTTCGGCGAGCCGGTGCAGCTCACCGAGCGGGCCGACGGCAGCAAGCTGCTGGCCTACCCGCGACAGCCCGAGGGCTGGACCAACTACGAGGCCGAGATCGGCGCCGACGGCAAGCTGGCGGCGCTGCGCCAGCTGCTGACCGAAGCCAACTTCGCCAAGGTGCAGCCGGGCATGGCGCAGCCGGCGGTGGCCAAGCTGCTGGGTCGCCATGCACGAGAGCTGCGCTACGCCACCAAGCCGGGCGAGACGGTGTGGCGCTGGCATGTGCAGCGCGGGCAGGACAAGAAGGTGTTCGACGTGGTCTTCGACGCCAGCGGCCAGGTGCTGCAGGCCACGCTGGGCGACGACGAGCGGCAGACGCAGCCCGGCGGGTGATGGCGCGCCGTTACGCCAACCGCGCCAGCACCGCCAGCCACAGCGTCACCGTGGCCATGTAGCCCAGCGTCGACAGCATGATGGCGGTGGTGGCTTCGGCCTCCAGCGTGCGGTAGCGCTGGGCGAAGATCAGCACATTGCTGCCGGTGGGCAGGGCCGCCATCAGCACCACCACCTGCAGCGCCAGGCCCTGCAGGCCCAGGCCCCAGTGGGCCACGGCCAGCACCAGGGCGGGCAGCACCAGCAGCTTGAGCAGCGTGGTGCCCAGGGCCGCGCGGGCGGCGCGGCGCACCGTGCGGGTGTTGGTGTAGGCCAGCGTGATGCCGATCAGCACCAGGCACAGCGGCGCCACCGCGCTGCCCAGCAGCACCAGGGTCTCGTCCAGCGGGCCGGGCAGCGGCAGGCCGGTGGCATGCCACAGCGCCCCCAGCAGCACCGGCAGCGTGACCGGGTGCACCACCGCATTGCGCACCGTGCTTTTCAGCGTGCGCCACAGGCTGGCGCTGGCCTCGTGCAGCCAGCGGGTGCGCGCCAGGTCCAGTTCCACCAGCATGGTGCACAGCGTCAGCAGCACCAGCGCGTGCAGGCTGATCAGCGCCACGTGGATGCCCAGCCCGGCCTCGCCGAACAGCGCCGCCACCACCGGCACGCCCACCTGGGCCGAATTGCCGAAGGTGGCGGCAAACGCCCGCACCGCCGGCTGCGCGGCGGCACGCTCGCTGGCGTCCAGATCGGCACCGGCGGCCTGGGCGGGCTGGCGCAGCCGGTGCCAGCCATACACCGCGCCCACGTAGGCCACCGCCGGGCCGAAATAGGCGAACAGTGCCGACCACGGCATGGTGGCCACGTCCATGCGCGCCGTGGCGCGGAACAGCAGCGCCGGCACGAAGATGTAGAACGCCGCGTGGCCGAGCAGCCGCGCCGGGTCCAGCCCGCCGGCCGGCTCACCCAGCCAGCGCATGCGCCCGGCCGCCCAGCCCACCGCCACCGTGCAGAAGATGCCCAGCAGCTTGTGGAAGATGATCAGCGACACGGCCGGCGGATCAGGGGCACAGCACCCGGTCCAGCCAGGTGGCCACGGTCTGCTCGGGCAGCGCCACCTGCACCTGCTTGCGGCGTGATGCCTCACCGCGCAGCAGTTGCAGGTCCCGCTTGGGGCAGTGCAGTTGCTCGGCCAGCCAGGCCAGCAGCTGGCTGTTGGCCTTGCCGTCGACCGGCGGGGCGGCCAAGCGCACCCGCAGCGCGCCAGCGTGCAGGCCGTCGATGCCGGTGTGCTTGGCGCCAGGCTGCACGCTCAGGTCGAGCACGCAGACCTCGACGCCGGTGGCGCGCAGGCAGGGCCAGCCGGGGGCGGCCGTCAACTCAGGCCGCCTTCTTGCGGGCGACCTTCTTGGCAGCCGTCTTGGCAGGGGCGGCGGTCTTGGCCGCGGCCGTCTTGCGTGCCGGGATCACCTTGCCGTCACCCCGCGGGGCGAACTCGAAGCCGACCTTGCCTTCCTTCTCGTCCCACACCAGCAGGGCCTTGAACTTGCGCTTGGTGCGGTTGCTGACAAAGCCGTCGAGCAGGTCGGTCTTGCCGGTGGCCAGCAGCTTGGTCACCTGCTCGTGGCTGACCGGCTGGGTGAGGATGATCTTGCCGGTCTTGAAGTCGCAGGTGACCGGCGCGCTCACCGCATGCTGACAGGCGTAGTTGCTGCCGTGCTCGTAGACATGGCCCTTGCACTTGGGGCAAGCGCCGAAGCTGGGCTGGCCGCTGAAGTCGATGGCCTCGGCCTCGGCGCCGTCGGCCTTGGCGTCGTCGCCGAAGTCGAACTCCAGCTTCCAGTTGTGGATCTCTTCGTCGTGTACCAGCTTCAGCTCGGCGGTGAACGGCCAGCCCGCCTTGGAGCGGAAGCCTTCCAGCGGGCCGATCTTGTGGTCGCGCAGGAAGGTCTCCACCTCGTGCAGTTCGAAGCTGCGGCCGGCGGGGATCTTGGTCATCGAGAAGCCGCAGCCTTCTCCGTCGGAGGGCGGGCCGCCCGCCGGGCCGCCACCGACACAGGTGAAGCGGCGGTAGTTCTCCTTGACCACGCCGCCGCAGTTGGGGCAGTGCGTGGCCAGTGTGGCGTAGTCGCCGGGGATGGTGTCGCGGTCGTATTCCTTGGCCTTGCGCACGATGCGCTCGGCCATCGCCGCAATGTCCTGCATGAAGGCTTCGCGGCTCAACTTGCCCTGCTCCATCTCGGCCAGTTGGTGCTCCCAGTTGCCGGTCAGCTCGGGCTTGGTCAGGTCTTCGATGGCCAGGCCGCGCAGCAGGGTCATCAGCTGGAAGGCCTTGGCCGTGGGGCAGAGCTCGCGGCCTTCGCGCAGGATGTACTTCTCGGCGATCAGGCCTTCGATCACCTGGGCACGCGTGGCGGGTGTGCCCAGGCCCTTCTCGGCCATGGCCTCGCGCAGTTCGTCGTCGTCGATCAGCTTGCCCGCGCCTTCCATGGCCGACAGCAAGGTGGCCTCGCTATAGCGGGCGGGCGGCTTGGTCTTGAGCGCGTTGACGCTGATGTGCTCGTTGGCCACCTGCTCGCCGGCCTTCACCGGCACCAGGTTGGCGTCTTCGTCCTGCGCTTCCTTGCCATACACCGCCAGCCAGCCGGGGTTGACCAGCACCTTGCCGTTGGTCTGGAAGTGGTGGCCTTCCACGATGGTGATGCGGGTGGTCACCATGAACTCGGCCGGCGGGTAGAACACCGCGATGAAGCGCTTGACCACCAGGTCGTAGAGCTTGGCCTCGATCTCGGTCAGGCTCTTGGGCGCCTGCAGCGTGGGGATGATGGCGAAGTGGTCCGACACCTTGCTGTTGTCGAACACCCGCTTGGTCGGCTTCACATAGCCTTCGTTCAGGCCCTTGCGCGCATGCAGGGCCAGTTGCTTCAACGGCCCGGGCAGGTCTTCACCGGCGATCATCTCGAAGGTGCTCTTCACCGTGGCCAGGTAGTCCTCGGGCAGGGCCCGGCTGTCGGTCCGCGGGTAGGTCAGCACCTTGTGCTTCTCGTACAGGGCCTGGGCGATGGACAGCGTGGTCTTGGCAGAAAAACCGAAGCGGCTGTTGGCCTCGCGCTGCAAGGTGGTCAGGTCGTACAGCAAGGGGCTCGAGCTGTTGCTGGGCTTGGCCTCTTCGGTGACGGTGCCGGTCTTGCCCAGCACCGCGTCGGCGATCGCGTCGGCATCTCGCTGGTTCCACAGCCGGTCGGCGCGCCGGTCGGCGTCGTCGTCCTTCTTGAACTTGGGGTCGAACCACTTGCCGTCGTACTCACCCGCCGCGGCGGCAAAGCCGGCCTTGATCTCCCAGTAGTCACGCGCCACGTGCTTGCGGATCTTCTCTTCGCGCTCGACCATGATCGACAGCGTGGGCGTCTGCACCCGGCCCACGGTGGTCAGGAAGAAGCCGCCGTCACGGCTGTTGAAGGCCGTCATCGCCCGTGTGCCGTTGATGCC
>JBBAPL010000094.1:0-20533 GCA_040400895.1 Aquabacterium sp. | reverse complement strand
GCTGCAGCCCGGCGGCATGGCCGACGGGAAGTCATAGCTGGCGGCCAGGGCGGGTGTGGCCGCGGCCATCAGCAAGCCTTGCGGTCAGCCGGTGGCGAGAGAGCGGAGCACGCGCATGGCGTGGATGCTGCGCCGCCACCCGCCTGTGCCAAGACGCAAAAATTCTGCGCCGGGCGTCGCCTGTTCAGGCGGACAGCCTGAGGGCTGTGGGCAGCGCGGCGAATGGCCACCCGCAGGCCCAGCCGTCGGGCGAACGCGGTGCCAGACTGTTACGGCGCCCAGGCTTGTCAATAGAGATCGCGCACATGCACGATCTTGCGGGTCTCTGGCGAGAAGATGCCGAAGCTGGCACGGGCGGCGGGGTCACGGTCAGCGGTGGCGGCGCAGCTGCCGTTCTGGGCGCGCAGCCAGGGCAGGCCGGCGCCGGTGGTGGCGGGCTTGCTGGCGTTGCAGGACTGGTCGGTGAACCGCCCCGGCTTTTGAGGAGGCTCCAACTCTTGAGAAGATGGAGCCATGAAGAAGTCGAACAAGTTCTCACCTGAGGTCCGTGAGCGGGCCGTGCGGCTGGTGCAGGAGCACCGTGGGGAGTACCCGTCGCTGTGGGCGGCGATCGAGTCGATCGCGCCGAAGATTGGCTGCGTGCCGCAGACGCTGCTGGAATGGGTCAAGCAAGCTGAGGTTGATGCCGGTGGCCGGCCAGGTGTCAGCACAGCCGCGGCCAAACGCATCAAGGATTTGGAGCGCGAGGTCAAGGAACTGCGCCGGGCCAACGAGATCCTGAAGCTGGCGAGCGCGTTTTTCGCCCAGGCGGAGCTCGACCGCCGGCTGAAGTGATGTGCGGGCTCGTCGATGAGCACCGCGATGCCCACGGGGTCGAGCCGATCTGCGCGGTGCTGCAGATCGCCCAGTCGGCCTATCGCCGACATGCAGCCCGGTGCCGGGATCAGGCCCTGCTGAGCCCCAGGGCGCAGCGCGATGTTGCGTTGATGCCCGCCATAGAGCAGGTATGGAACGCCAACCTGCAGGTGTATGGCGCCGACAAGGTCTGGAAGCAGATGAACCGCGAGGGCATCGAAGTGGCGCGCTGCATGGTCGAGCGCCTGATGCGACGCCTGGGCCTGCGCGGCGTCAGGCGCGGCAAGGTGGTGCGCACCACCGTCAGCGACAGCAAGGTGCCATGTCCGCTGGACAGGGTCAACCGGCAGTTCCGGGCCGAGCGGCCGAATCAACTGTGGGTATCGGACTTCACCTACGTCTCGACCTGGCAGGGCTGGCTGTACGTGGCCTTCGTGGTGGACGTATTCGCCCGGCGCATCGTCGGCTGGCGCGTGAGCAGTTCGATGACCACGGACTTCGTCCTCGATGCCCTGGAGCAGGCCCTGTACGCCCGGCAGCCCGAGCGAGACAGCAGCCTGGTGCATCACTCGGACCGCGGGTCGCAATACGTTTCTATTCGCTATAGCGAACGGCTTGCAGAAGCAGGCGTGGAGCCGTCGGTCGGCAGCAAGGGCGACAGTTACGACAACGCGCTGGCCGAGACGATCAACGGCCTCTACAAAGCAGAGCTGATCCACCGGCGCGCACCGTGGAAAACCAAGGAGGCGGTCGAACTCGCCACGCTGGAGTGGGTGTCCTGGTTCAATAGCCAACGCCTGCTCGAACCCATCGGCTACATCCCGCCCGTCGAGGCCGAGGCAAACTACTACCGGCAACTCGCCAGTCAGGTCACCGAGGTGGCAGCCTGACTTAACCCAACGAGCCTCCGCGATTTCCGGGGCGATTCAATCCTGGAACGGTCAGTGATCGAGGAAATCTTCACGCAGCTGGGGCTGCAGGCGCGCGCGCCACCTCGGGCGCATGACCTTGGCCAAGCGCTTCAAGCGGCCTGAGGCTGCCCTGCTGTGAGCGCTGCCTGCATGGATTCATCAAACGGGACATCCGAGCACGGCTCAAGTCATCGCAACTATTGCGTTTGTGCGCAGATGATCCGAAGAAGGCAAGTGCCAAGGCCGGCTGGCGCTTCAGACGCCCGCATGCCCGCGGCCTGATCGCCAAGATTCCGCACACGCGCCGATGGCGCGTGACCAGCTACGGCCTCAACGTCATGAGTACTGCCACGTACTTGCGTGAACACCACTTCCCGAGCGTGTACTCCGGCGTCGCGCACTGAACCACTTTGCGAAAACAAAGAATTCACGTGAAAAGAAATTATCGTCCTCCCGCCCGAGCCCGCTGTCCAACACGCCGGTGGTGCCGGGCAGTCAAAGCCAGCAGACGCCGTTACGGGAAGCGATCAACTGCCTTGGTGCACGCGAGCTACAAGGCGAGACGGTGTTCGACCAGCTCTTTGAGCCGACACCGCCGGCCGCGCGCTGAGTTTCAGACGATCAGGGCTTGGCCGGCGCGCGCTTAAGCGGCACGGGCTGCGTGCAATCGGCCCAGGCCGCCGGCATTGCATTGGGCAGTGCCGGATCGATCCGCAGCAGCCAGCGGTTGTCCGGCCTGAAGCCCTGCAGCAGGCGCTGCAGGGCGCTTAACTCGCTGCCCTGCACGGTGATCTCGACCTGCACCGGCAGGGTGCAACCCGGCCACAGCGGCAGCGGCTTCTCGGCAGGCCACCAGCGCGGCGGGCCCACCAGCATCTGGCCGGGCTCCAGGGACAAGCCCTCATCCTCGCGCTGGCCCTCGGCGCGGATCGTCCACCCCGACGCACCTGCCGCGGCGTCCGCCAGCGGGTTGACGCGCACCGAGGTCACCACCATCTTCTGCTGGCTGCGGTTGAGCAAGGCCACATGCACGCCAGCGGCCAGCGCCTTCTGATCCTCGCGGTCGCCATCACGCCCGACCAGGTACCAGTTGGCGGTGAACGGCGCCGACGTGGCACAGGCGGCCAGCAGCAGCGGCCAGGCCAGCAGGGCCAGGCGCTGCGCTGCGGCGGCGATAGTAGAAGCCGCGCTCATGGCCGTCCCCCATCGATCGAAGTGCCACGCACCGGCAGGCGCGGCGGCAATTTTTCCACTGCCGTCTTGATGTCGCGGATGTGGCTTGCGGCGCCGGCCAGCGCGGCGGCTTGTTCGCCGGTTAGCTGCAAGGGACGGCCCGCCGCGTCCTGCAGCGCCTTGGCGGCAGCCTGCATCGCACTGGCTGCGCCGGCCACCTGCTTTGCCGCGGTGTCCATTTGCCCGAGCGCGGTGGTGGACAGGGCACCGTTGAATGCCGCCAGTTGTCTGGCCACGGTCTCGGCCGAGGCGCCCAGGCCGGCCAGTTGACCGGGCAGCGGCGCGGCTTTGCCGGTGACCTGCTCGACCTGCCCGGACAACGCCAGCAGTGCCACCCGCAAGCTGTCCGGCGTGGTGTCCTGCCCTGCCAGGGCCGCCGAGGCCTGTTGCACCGACAGCAGCAGCGGCTGCAGGTCGGGCACGCCTGCCCCGGCGCCCGACGCACGCACCGCGCTGGCCACGGCCGCAGCCATGTCGTTGATGCTCTGCTCGCTCAACCGGGCCTGCACTTGGCTCATCACGCCGTCGGGATCCTTCAAGGTCAGCTCGCTGTTGCTCAGGCTCACCGCGCCGGTGACGCCAAGCGCACCGCCCACGGCCAGCGCGGCGGCCGCCGTTGCTCCGCGCGTGGCCCCGGCCACTGCATCGCCCATCTCGCGCAGCAGGTTCGAGGCCGGCACGCGCACCGTCTCGTGAAAAGGCGCCGCGCTCGTCGCCAGGTCGTCGCCCCCCCCATCGGCACCGGCGATACCACTGTCCCCAATGTACGCCGCACCGCTCAGCGGTGCACTGGCCGTTGACGCGGGCCAATGCCCGCACCGTGGAAAGGTGTGGCGCACGCTGTGCAGCCCGAGCATGCGGTAGCTCTCGAACTGCGTTTCGTCGAAGAACTGGTCGCCGGTCGATTGCTGCGGAAAGCCGGGCGGCCGCTGCTTGGTGGCCGCGGCATAACGATGCACGTCAAAGGGCTCGTCGCCGGTCAGCACCGGCTTGATGAGGTAAAGGATTCCGGGCGGTGCTTCAGCGTCGGCACGGTCGTACTGGATGCGGCCCAGCGCCAGATGTCGGGCTGGCCGGCCATCGGCCGCGGGGCCGGGCAAGCCGTCAGGAAAGAAGATCTCGATGCCCAGGTCGATGCGGATCTTGCGAATGGCGTTCTCGAGATCGCCGAACAGGTAGTCGGGGTCGCCGGTGGCGTCCACCATCACGATGTGCCGACAGCGCCGGCGCACCATCTCGTAGATGCCCAGGTTCTCGAAGTGGCCACCGTCCGAGAGGTAGGCGAACGGCGTCTCGCTGGAGGTCTTGCCCAGGGCCTCGTCCCACAGCGCGCCCATGCCGGTGCGCGGCTCGCGCCGGGGCCACCAGCGGGCATGTTGGCGGCTGGTGTTGGGTAGCCAACCGCCCAGCCGCACATTGAACAGCGTCATCACGAAGGTCACCAGCGGCGAGCTGTTGTAGCCCATGTTCGGTGATGCCGCCGCACCCGACAGGGTCAGCGCGTGCCCCAACGTGATGCCGCCGACTTCGTCATGACTGAGTTGGTGGCCGGTCTTGGGGCTGCCGCTTGGGGTGGGCGAACTCGTGTAGTGCGTGCTGCGCACGTAGCCGGTCTCGGGGCTGCCGCAATGGGTGGGCGAGATGGTGAACGGCGCTGCCTTGCGCTGCTGCCACTCGAGCCGCTTGCCCGAGGCGGCCACCATATTCAGCGCTACGTTCACCACCGGAAACAGCGGCTTGGACCGCGGAGTGGCGCCCGGCTTCACCGCGCCGGGATCGGCGTCGGCCATCGCCAGGTTGTCGGCGGGATCGAAGCCGGTGAACCAGTGCGGCCGGCGCCCGCCAGCGCTGCGGCTGGCCGCCAGATAGGCGCGCACCAGGCGGTTGCCGTATAGGCCATGCAGCGAGAAGGTGTTGGTGCCGATCAGCCACGACACGATAGTGCTGATGGTCACCAGCAGCGCGATGCCGAGCAGCGGCCACTGCGCGGCAACGTGCTGCAACGCCAGGCCATAGTGCGCCTGGGCCTGGGTCACGGGGTTGAGCCGCACGTCGGCGCAGACATCCACTGCCTGCTTGGCTTCGGCCTTCAGCCCCTGGCAGGCCCTGCCATAGGCCACGGTGTCGGCAGCCAGAGTTCGAGCCGCCACCTCCGGATCGAGTCGCTGCAGCATGCTGCTGACGCCAAGGTTCAGCGCCACCAACAAGGCCAGAATGAACACCGCCGCGGCCAGATCGAGCAGCCGCGTGCCCAGCGCGGTGGCCAGCCCCTGGGCACGTTTGCGCAAGACTGGGCCTTGCTTGCTGAGGTAGCCGGCGAGGCTGGTCAGCACGCCCAGCGCGGCGGCACCGGCGCCGGCAGACTTGGCCCCAGCCGGCGTCTGCAGCCACTCGATGGACAGCAGCCACACCGGCACTTGGATCACCAGCATCGCCAGCAAGGACCACAGCAGGCCGACCCCCAGCCAGCTGCCGGCCGCGCGTGCCCACCACTCGCGGTCGTCCTCGGAGCCGAAACGGCGCGACAGCGCGATCAGCGCGGTCAGCCCGGCCCAGAACACCATCAGCAGGCACGGCAGCGCCAGGGTGGCATACCAGCCCATGCCGGCTTGCAGCGAAGCCCCGTTCTGGATCGCCAGTGACAGCAACCACCACAGCAGCCCGCCACCCACGGCACCGCTGAGCAACACCGCCAGCACCGCAGGCCACGTGGCCTGGCGCTGGCCCGCCACGGCATTGCGCCAGGGCCGCAGCACGTGGCCACCGAACAGGCCGCCAATCGCGTGCAGCGCGGCGCCCAGACCCATCGCCCAAAGCGGCCCGCTGACGCGGTGGTCCGGGCGCTGCAGCCATTCGCGCCATCCATCACTGGCCGGCGACGACACGCTGAGCCAGGCACCCAGCCAGGCCATCAGCACCGCAGCCAGCACCAGCGGCACGGTGGCGCCGACCGTGAACTCCGAGGGCGGTGGACGCCGCAAATCCCGCGGCGGGGCCTTTGTGTCCGAGTCGCGCGACGCTGGCGCCGGCAGGTCGGATGCCATGAAGGCGATCGTCAGCCCCACGCACAGCACCGCGGCCACCGCCACCGCCGCCATCATCCAGGCGGCCGGCGGCGCGGACTGCAGCACCGCCAAATGCAGACGCGGCACCAGCAGCACCGCCACCAGCACCGGCAGCAGCACCATCCAGTTCAGCGCCAGGTTGCGCAGGTAGATCGCCAGCAGGGTGAAGAAATCGGCCGACAGCCCGCGCACCGGGCTGAGGTAGCTGCTGTAGGCGCGCAGGCGCTGCAGCGGCAGCGGTTCCACCGCCTGCCCGGCGCCCACTGCGGCCAGCGTGCTGATGACCGATTCGCGCGCGTCGTCGGCCGTGGCACCTGCGCCCAGCCGCTGCTGCTCACGCTGAAACCAAGCCGTCAGCCAGCTGCCGATATAGCCGCCGCCCGACACCGTGGACAGGTAGTGAAAGCGCCGCAACTGCCCCTGCTGCGCCAGGCCCTGCAGCACGCCAAGGCTGAACGTGGCGCTGCGGATGCCGCCCCCCGACAGGCACAACGCTGCTCGCTCGTCGTCGGGCGGCAGGTTGTGGATGGCGGTAAACAGGCGGCGGGCCTGCTGCGGATCGGGCACCTCGTCGGCTAGCGCCGATAGCGGATTCAACTTCACACCGTGTAGATGCTCCAGCTCGTCGGCTAGCACCTGATGGTCACTGCGCCAGTTCTTGGGTATTGGCGCTTCGGCCTCCGACATACTGCTCATTGCTCGCCTATCCTCTACGTTGGCAACGTTTGTCGCTCAGATTGCGGCCTAGCGCCACCCCTAGGGTGTCCCCTGCGTATCAAGCCATCGTCAGTCGCCGAACGGACACACGCGGTAAAGCGGCACGTGCTGCCAGAAGGCGAGAGCCGCCCACGTCGCACAGCCGACAACCATGGTGGCCAGGCCGCCGGCCATGGCTCCCGCCGAATACACCGTGCCGGCGGCCCGGTAGCACTGGCACGCGGCGCGCAAGTCCAGGACCGACCACAGCGGGCGCCGTCCCAAAGCTGCCAGGCGGACCCGTACACGGGCATCCGGCGGAGACTTCGCAGCGGCGGGAACACATCGGTGGAGGGACTCAGGGCGATTGAGACGTGGCGCGCGATGAGCCCCCTCCATCGACGAGGCCGGCGCACGACATCAGCACGGGCAAGAACTACAGGCTGACCATAGTGGTGTGCCACAGCAATCGGAGCGACAGGCAGCTGGGCGCACATAGAGCCGGCCCTGTTCGCTGCTCCGACCGTCAACTTTGCGGCGACGAGATCAGGCCAGCGAAGGTCCCCTCAGGGTCGACTGCCCCCGTCGTCCAGCGGCCTTGGCATGTCGGAAAGCTGTCTCAGCTGGCAAGCGGCGCCGCAATCTTCCCAACTCGCCCGGCGCCTGTTTATCGCAGCGCCAGATCCAATGCCACGCCGGCAAACACCGCACAACCCAGCCAGTGGTTCTGGCGGAAGGCGCGGAAGCAACCGTCGCGGCTGCGGTCGCGGATCAGCGTGTAGTGCCACGCGGCATGCGCCGCCGCCACCGCGATGCCGGTCAGGAACACACCGCCCAGCCCGAGCGCGCGGCCGATCGCAGCCCAGCTCAGCAGGTAGGCGGCGTAGAAGCCCATCACCGCCGCCACGTCCCAGCGACCGAGCGTGATGGCGCTGGTCTGGATGCCGATGGTCAGGTCGTCGTCGCGGTCGACCATCGCGTACTCGGTGTCGTAGGCCAGCACCCAGAATAGGTTGCCCACCAGCAGCGCCCAGGCCGCCCAGGGCACGGCAGCGGCCACTGCGGCCAGGGTGGCGTCGGGCCCGCCCTGCACGGCCGAGAACGCCATCGGGATGCCAAAGCTGAAGGCCACGCCCAGCACCGCCTGCGGCATGGCCACCAGGCGCTTGGCGTACGGGTAGGCGATGGCGATGCCTAGCGCGGCAAAGCTCAGCGCGATGGTCGGCGGGTTGGTGGTCAGCACCAGCGCAAAGGCCACCGCGGCCAGCGCCGCGCCCAGGGCCAGCGCCTCACGCGGGCCGATGGCGCCGCGCGTGACCGGGCGCTGCGCGGTGCGCTTCACATGGCGGTCGAACTCGCGGTCGGCCACGTCGTTGGCGCAGCAGCCGGCGCTGCGCATCAGCACCGTGCCCAGCGTGAACACCGCCAGCAGGTGCCAGCCGGGGAAGCCGTCGGCCGCGATCCACAGCGCGCTCAGCGTGGGCCACAGCAGCAACAGCCAGCCGGCCGGGCGGTTCCAGCGGATGAGGTCGAGGTACAGCGCCAGGCGCGGCGGCCGCTGGGCAGTGGCTTGCATGCCCGAATTATCGGCGGCGGCGCACCGCCTGTCGGTGCGCCGCCGCCGCCGTCAGAACGGGTATTGCCGCGGCGTCATCTGCACCGTGATCCAGCGCAGCTCGGTGAATGCATGCACCCCGGCCATGCCGCCGAAGCGGCCCAGGCCAGACGCCTTGACGCCGCCAAACGGCATCTGCGCCTCGTCGTGCACCGTGGGGCCGTTGACGTGGCAGATGCCGCTCTCGATGCGGCGCGCCACGCCCATGGCACGCGCGATGTCACGGCCAAACACGGCGGCCGACAAGCCGTATTCGGTGTCGTTGGCGCAGTCGACGGCCGCGTCCACGCCGTCCACCCGCACCACGCACTTCACGGGGCCGAAGGTCTCCTCGTGGTAGATGCGCATGTGGCGCGTCACATGGTCGAGGATGGTGGCCGGCATCAGCGTGTCGCTGGCCTTGCCGCCGCACACCAGCTTGGCGCCCTTGGACAGCGCGTCGTCGATCAGCGCGTTGCAGTGCTCCACCGTGCCCATGCCGATCACGCTGCCCAGCACCACCGGCTCGGGCTTGCGCGGGTCGCCCAGTGGCAGGCTGCGGGCCTTCTTGGCGAAGCGGGCCACGAAGTCGTCGGCGATTCGGCGGTCGACGATGAAGCGCTCGGTGCTCATGCAGATCTGGCCGCTGTTGGCGAAGGCGCCGAAGGCGGCGCCGTTCACGGCGGCGTCCAGGTCGGCGTCGTCCAGCACCACCATCGGCGCCTTGCCGCCCAGCTCCAGCACCACCGGCTTCAGGTACTTGGCGCAGGTCATGGCGATCAGCTTGCCCACCCGCGTGCTGCCGGTGAAGTTGACCCGCCGCACCGCCGGGTGGGCCACCATGGCCTCCACCACCTTGGCCGCGTCGGCCGGCGCGTTGGTGATGTAGTTGATCACGCCGGGCGGGAAGCCGGCGTCCTGGAAGGCTTCGACGATCAGCTGGTGGGTGTGCGGGCAGTTCTCGCTGCCCTTGAACACCACGGTGTTGCCGCAGGCCAGCGGCACGCAGATGGCACGCACGCCCAGGATGATGGGCGCGTTCCACGGCGCGATGCCCAGCACCACGCCGGCGGGCTGGCGCATGCCCATGGCCAGGCTGCCGGGCACGTCCGAGGGGATCACCTCGCCGGCGATCTGGGTGGTCAGCGCCGCCGCCTCGCGGATCATGCCGGCGGCCAGGTGCACGTTGAAGCCGGCCCACATGCCGGTGGCGCCGGTCTCGGCCGGCACCGCCTCGACGAACTTCGGCGTCTTGGCCTCCAGCGCGTCGGCGGCCTTCAGCAGCAGCATGCGGCGCTCGGTGGGGCCGGTCAGGCTCCAGGTCTTGAAGGCCTCGGCGGCGGCGTCCACCGCGGCCACGGCGTCGCCTTCGCTGGCGGCCGGCGCGCGGGTGGCCACGCTGCCGTCCAGCGGGTTGCGCCGCTCGAAGGTGGCGCCACGTTCGGCCGTGACGGACAGGCCGTTGATCAGCATGGTGAGGTCGGACACGGGGGGCTCCTTGGATGCGGTTGTGCGGTCGGTCGGGTGGGCAGCGGCCTGCGCGGTGGTCTTGCCCAGGTAGGCCTGGCGGATGACGCTGCTGCGCGCCAGCAGGAAGGCGGGGCCGCTGGCCACCAGGCGGCCGCGCTCCAGCACATAGCCGCGGTCGGCCACGGCCAGGGCCTTGCGCACGTTCTGCTCGACCATCAGCACGGTGGTGCCGGCGTCGGCAATGCGGCGGGCGATGGCCAGCAGTTCGTCGACCATGCGCGGCGCCAGGCCCAGCGACGGCTCGTCCAGCATCAGCAGGCGCGGCGCGCTCATCATGGCGCGGGCCACCGCCACCATCTGCTGCTCGCCGCCGCTCATGGTGCCGGCCAGTTGGCGCGCGCGCTCGGCCAGCTTCGGGAAGTCCTGGAAGGCCTGCTTCAGGCGCGCGGCACGCTCGGCCGGTGGCACCAGCCAGCCGCCCAGTTCCAGGTTCTCTTCCACCGTCATCTGCGGGAACAGCTGCCGGCCTTCGGGCACCAGTGCCAGGCCGCGCTGCACGATGGTGCTGGCCTTGGCGTCGGGCGGGATCTCGTCGCCGTTCAGCTTGAGCGTGCCGCCGCGCGGGATCAGGCCGGCCACCGCCTTCAGCAGCGTGGTCTTGCCGGCACCGTTGGGGCCGAGGATGACGGTGATGCCTGGCCGGGCTTCCAGCGTCAGGTCGCGCAGCACCAGGAAGGGGCCGTAGCCGGCTGACAGGCCGGTGATCTTCAGGTGGGCCAGAGGGCGGTCCAGCGCTGCTTCGATGTCGTTCTTCATGCCGCTTCGACCATCTCGTCCCCGAGGTAGGCCTCGATCACCTCGGCATTGCGCACCACCTCGGCCGGCGTGCCGTCGGCGATCTTGCGGCCCTGGTGCAGCACGATCACCCGCTCCACGTACTGCAGCAGCGTGGTCACCGCATGCTCGATCCAGATCACCGTCAGGTCCAGCTCGTCGCGCAGGCGGCGGATCAGCTGGGCCATCGCGTCGACCTCGCTCTCGGTCAGGCCGGCGGCCACTTCATCGAGCAGCAGCAGCTTGGGCCGGGTGGCCAGCGCCATGCCGATCTCCAGCAGGCGCTGCTGGCTGGGCGTGATGGCGGCGGCCGGCAGGGCGGCCTGCGCCGACAGGCCGATCAGGTTCAAGATGCTGGCCACGTCCTTCAGCAGCCAGCTGGCCGTGCGGTGGCGGCCGGCAAACTGCAGGCCGAAGTCGATGTTGGCGGCCACGCTCAGCTCGGCAAACACCCGCGGCGTCTGGAAGGTGCGTGCCACGCCGTGCTGGGCATAGCGGTGCGGCTGGGCGCCGGTCAGGCGCTGGCCCTGGGCGTACAGCTCGCCACCGGTGGGCGCCACCACGCCCGACAGCGCATTGAAGAAGGTGGTCTTGCCCGCGCCGTTGGGGCCGATGATGCCCACCAGCTCACCGGGCGCGAAGGCTGCACTCACCTGGTCCACCGCCACCAGGCCGCCAAAGCGCACCGACACCGCGCGCGCTTCCAGCAAGGGGTGGCCGTTCATGGCGCCACCTTGCCGGCCTTGGGCTTGCGCAGGTCGCGCCAGCCCTGGACGACATCCTGGCGCCAAGCTTGGCGCAGGTCGTCGCGCCAGCCGCTGAAGGTGGCCCAGCGCAGCGACGCCAGGCCGCCCGGCAGGTACAGCACGCACAGGATCAGCAGCAGGCCCAGCGACATCATGTAGATCTGCGGCGCCTGCAGCCGCAGCGTCTCGGCCAGCAGGCTGAACACCACCGCGGCGATCAACGGGCCCCACAGCGTGGCGGCGCCGCCGATCAGCGCGATCAGCACCGTCTGGAAGCCGATGAAGGGGTTGAACACCGTGCCGGGGTCGATGTAGGTCCAGCGCACGCTCATGGCCGCGCCCACCGCGCCGGCAAAGGCGGCGGTCATCGCGAAGCCGGCGATCTTGACCAGCCGGGTGTTCACGCCCAGGGTCTGGGCGCGCTGCTCGTCGGCGCCGATGCCGGCCATCGCCAGGCCGAAGCGGTTGCGCCGCACCACGATGCTGGTCAGCACCGCCAGCGCGGCCAGCGCCAGCACGGTGAGGTAGATGGTGTCGCGCTCGGGCACCGTCACCAGAACCCGGCCCACGGTGCCGGTGACCTGCTTCTCCCAGTAGGTGATGGCGTGGCGGATCAGCTCGGTCATGCCGAAGGTGAGCACGGCAAAGTAGGTGCCGCGCAGGTGCAGCACGGCCGCGCCCATCACCACCGCCACCACCGCCGCCACCGCTGCACCCAGGGCGATGGCGCCCCACCAGCCGGTGGTCTCCATCCAGATGGCGCTGGAGTAGGCGCCGATGCCGAAGAAGGCCGCGGTGGCCAGCGACAGGTAGCGCGTGGTGCCGCAGAACAGGCCCCAGCTCGACGACAGCGCCACGTACATCAGGCAGGTCAGCGCCATCGACACGGCGAACTCGCTGCCGTAGTAGGGCACGCTCAGCGCCCAGCCCACCAGGGCGAACAGCACCAACAGATCTCGCTTCGTCATCGCGCTCACGGGGGGGTCATTTCCTGGTGAACAGGCCGTTGGGCCGCCACAGCAACACGGCGATGAAGATGCCGTAGGACAGCAGCGACTTCAGCGACGGGCTGGTGAAGTGCATGCCCACCGCCTCGATCACGCCCAGCGCCAGGCCGCCGGCCAGCGCACCGGCCATGCTGCCGAACCCGCCCAGGGTGATGACGATCAGCGCGGTCACCGTGTAGGGCTCGCCCATCGACGGGCTGATGGTGTAGGTCATGCTCAGCAGGCAGCCGGCCACGCCCGACAGGCCCATGCCGATGCCGAACATCAGCGGGTGCAGCCGCGCGGTGTCGATGCCCACCAGCTGCGCCCCGGTGGGGCTCTGCATCAGCGCGCGCACGCCCTTGCCGTACAGCGTCTTGCGCAGCACCACGATCAGAGCCGCGCTGAACGCCAGCGCCAGGAACAGCAGCAGCAGCTTGTTGGCCGAGAACTGCGCGCCTCCCACGGCCACCGGGTCGGCCATGAAGTCGTAGCCGCGCAGGTCGCCGCCCCACACCACCTGGGCGAAGTTCTGCACCAGGAACATCAGGCCGAAGCTGACCATCAGCCCGCGCGCCTCGAACACGTCCAGGTTGGGGCTGGTGCGGGTGAGCCGGCGGAAGGTGAGCCGGTGCACCACCACGCCCACGGCCATCAGCACCGCGAACGAGATGGGCACCATCAGCAGCGGCGAGATGCCCCAGCCGGTGTGCGCCGCCCAGGTGAGGAAGGCGCCGACCATCAGGAACTCGCCGTGCGCGATGTTCAACACCCGCATCAGGCCGTACTGCAGGTTCAGTCCCAGCGCGACGAGCGCGTACACGCCCCCGGTGATCAGACCGGAGGCGATCAGCTCGAGCCAGGACCCAACGCTCACGGCAGCCCGTTCAGACCCAGGCGGGCTTGGCCGGCACCAGGGTCGCGGTGGCGCTGGCCTTGGGCCACACCACCTCGAACTCGCCCTTCTGCCACTGGCCCACCGTGCCCGGCGTGCCCACGTTCTCGCTGCCGGCGAACTTGATCTTGCCCAGGATGGTGTTGTGCTCGGTGCCGGCCACGTAGTCGCGGATGGCCTTCTTGTCCAGGCCAGCCTTGGCCACCGCGGCGGTCAGGATCTCCAGACCGGCCCAGGTGGCGCCGCTGGCCCAGCGGTCGGGTTCCTTGGCAGCGCCGAACTTCTTCACATGGGCGTCGAAGTAGGCCTTGGCGGCGGGGCTGGTCTTGCCGTTCCAGCTGCCCATGCCCAGCACGCCTTCCGCGCCTTCCTTCATCACGTTGCGGTACAGCTGGAAGGCCGTGCCCACGCTGGCGTAGAAGAACTTCGGGTTGAAGCCGATCTCCTTGCTCTGCCGGCTGGCCAGGATGGTGTCGGGCGGGTAGGTCAGGCCGACGAAGGCGTCGGGGTTCTTGTCTTTGATGCTGCGCAGCACCGGGCTCAGGTCCTTCACGCCCAGCGGGTAGCTCTTGTCCTCGACCAGGCTGATGCCGCTGCCCTGCAGCGCCACCTTCAGCGCGGCGTAGTTCTCCAGGCCGAACAGGTCGTCCACGTAGACCACCGCCACCGTCTTGGCGCCGTTGGCCTTGAGCATGTCCACCAGCGCGTCCATCATCGGCTTGGGCTGCTGCAGCATCAAGAAGAAGTACGGCAGCTTCATCTCCACCAGCCGGCGGCTCAGCGCGGTGGGCGCGATGAACGGGTAGCCGAAACGGTTGGCCAGCGGGGCCACGGCGAAGTTGGCGTTGCTGCCCCAGGGCGGCAGCACCAGGTCGACCTTGTCGCTGCCCATCAGCTTCTCGTAGGTGCGCACGCAGGTCTCGATGTTGCTCTGGTCGTCGCTGCTCACCAGCTCGATCGGGCGCTTGGTGCCCTTGACGTTCAGGCCGCCCGCGGCGTTCTGCTGCTCGGCCCACAGCAGGTAGTTGGGCTCCTGGCTGACCTGGGCGCCGGTGGTCCAGGGGCCTGTGCGGGCCATGGCGTACCCGACCCGCACCGGTGCGGCCTGGGCGCGCACCAGGGCCGGCATGGCCAGCGCCACCGGGGCCGCCAGCGCGGCCTGCAGCACGGTGCGGCGGGGCAGGCCAGCGGCGTGCGTGTCCGCGGGGGTGGTGGGGCCGGGGGTCGACGTGTCATCGCGCATGGGTGTCTCCTGCTGTCGGTTTGGAGTGGGACGGCGACAGTGCCGGTGGGCGAGGATTGTCGGCAGAGGCGTGGCGGTCTGCTTGACAGCCCATGCATGGCGGCTTGCCCGTTTGTGCAGCCGGCCTAGGACTTTCCCGGGGGCCGGCACAACGGCCTGCGGCGCTTTAAGCTTGCCGCCCCTGGCGCCGAAGGATCCGACCATGCCCCTGCGTCCCGCGATCACCACCCACACCGATGCCGTGCCCGCACCCGAGCGCGGCGCGTTCTGGGCCGACTGCATCCACCGCGTGTTCCACGGCCTGAAGTCCGACCACTACGGCGATGCCGACTTCGACGGCCGCATGACCACCCTGCATGCCGGCGACGTGGTGCTCACCCGCCTGGAAGCCAACCGCCACCGGGTGATGCGCTCGGCCACGCTGGCGCGCGCGTCGGAGACGGCCTACCTGAAGATCGTGGCGCCCTACGTCGGCTGCGCCGGCGTCGAGCAGAAGGGCCGCGAGGCCTGGGTGACACCCGACCAGTGGAGCATCTACGACACCACCGACACCTACGCCGTGGCCAACCCGGTGCGGGTGGAGCACCTGATCGTGATGGTGCCCAAGCAGCGCCTGGTCGAGCGCGGCCTGGCGCTGGACCCGCTGATGGCGCGCAGGCTGGGCGGCAGCGGCGGGGTGTCGCGCATGGCGCTGGAGACGATGCGCTCGGCCTACCGGGAGCTGCCCGGCATGGGCGACGCCGCCGCCAGCGGCGTGGGCGACGCCATCGCCCAGTTCGTGCACCTGTCGATGCTGGAACTGGCCGGCATGACCACCGCGGTGACCCAGCGCGAGGCCCTGCGCGAGCGCATCAAGCAGCAGGTGGGCGAACGGCTGGGCGACCCGGCGCTGTCGGTGGACGGCCTGGCGCTGGCGCTGAACTGCAGCCGCCGCCAGCTCTACAACGCCTTCTCCGAAGAGCCCGACGGCGTGGCCGGCTACATCCTGCGCCGCCGCATCGAGGCCTGCCGCCAGACCTTCGACGACCGCGCCAACGACCGCCGCAGCATCACCGACATCGCGGTGGCGTTCGGCTTTTCCAGCATGGCCCACTTCAGCCGGGTGTTCCGCGCCCACCTGGGCGTGCCGCCCAGCGACTACCGGCGCGCACTGGCCGCGGGCGGCTGACCGGCCGCCTGCCAGTCCGTCAATCGGCGGTGATCTTGCGTTCCTTCACGATCGCGCCGTAGCGCTGCAGGTCGCTGCGGATCAACTGGCCGAAGGCGGTGGGGCTCATCGGCGTGGGCTCGGCGCCCAGGCCACGGATGGCCTCGGCCACCGCGGGCAGTGCCAGCGCCTTGTTGATCTCGGCGTTCACCCGGTCGACGATCGGCTGCGGCGTGCCCGTCGGTGCCCAGAAGCCGTGGGTGGTACCGGTGTCGAAGCCGGTCAGGCCCAGCTCGGCCAGTGTGGCCGTGCCCGGGTACAGCGGTGACCGCTTGGCGCTGCCCACGGCCAGCAGCCGCAGCTTGCCCGACTTGATGTGCGGGAAGGCGATGCCGGGGTCGAAGGAATAGTCGACCTGGCCGCCCAGCAGGTCCTGCATCACCGCTGCCGAGCCGCGGTAGGGGATGTGCACCGTGAAGATGCCGGCCTGCGACTTCAGCATCTCGCCGGCGATGTGCGGCGAGGTGCCGTTGCCCGGCGTGCCGTAGGTCAGCTTGCCCGGGTTGGCCTTGGCGTACTTGATGAAGTCGGCATAGGTGGTGATGGGCAGGTCACTGCGCACCACCAGGAACAGCTCCAGCCGCGCCCCGGCGGCCACCGGCACCAGGTCCTTGGCCGCATCGAACGGCATCTTGGGCGTGATCAGCGGCACGATGGCCATGGCGCTGCCTGAGGACAGCAGGAAGGTGTAGCCGTCGGGCGCGGCCTTGGCGGCGGCGTCGGCGCCGACGATGCCACCCGCGCCCGAGCGGTTCTCCACCACCACCGACTGGCCCAGCGCGGCCGCCAGCGGCGTGGCCACCGAGCGCGCCACCACGTCCGGCGAGCCACCGGCGGGGAAGTTCACGACCAGGCGGATCGGCTTGGCCGCCGGCCAGGCGGGCTGGGCCTGCGCGGTGGCGGGCAGGCCGACGGCGACGCTGGCGGCGAGCGCGGCGGCGCCCCGGAGGAATTGTTGGCGATGCATGGGAGGTGTCTCCTTGTGATTTCTGGTGGTGGGCGCCGTCGTCGGGCAGGGCTGGCGCCGGACGGCGCCGGGCTTGGAGCCGGGAAGGCCGGCCGAGTTCAATCGCAGGCGGCCCCGCGGGTAAGCTGCAGCCATGCCCGCTGCCGCCCCCCATTCTTTCCTGGATCTGCACCCCGAGGTGGCCGCCGCCCTGGCCGCTGGCGCCCCGGTGGTGGCGCTGGAGTCGACCATCATCAGCCACGGCATGCCCTGGCCGCAGAACGCCGAGACGGCGCTGGCGGTGCAGGCCGAAGTGCGCGCCCATGGCGCCGTGCCGGCCACCACCGCGGTGGTGGATGGCCGGCTGGTGGCCGGCCTGAGCGACGCGCAGATCGGCCAGCTGGCGCGTGCCGGCACCGCCACGCCCAAGGCCAGCCGGCGTGACCTGCCGGTGCTGCTGGCCCAGGGCCGCAGCGGCACCACCACGGTGGCGGCGACGATGCTGATCGCTGCGGCCGCCGGCATCCGGGTATTCGCCACCGGTGGCATCGGCGGGGTGCACCGCGGCGCCGCCACCACCCTGGACATCTCGGCCGATCTGCAGGAGCTGGCGCGCACGCCGGTGGCCGTGGTGTGCGCCGGCGCCAAGAGCATCCTCGACCTGGGCCTGACGCTGGAGTACCTGGAAACCCACGGCGTGCCGGTGCTGGGCTACCAGACCGACGCGCTGCCCGCCTTCTTCTGCCGCGACAGCGGCTTTGCGGTGGACGCCCGGCTGGACAGCCCGGCCGCCATCGCGCGGGTGATGCAGGCGCAGTGGGGGGCGGGGCTGGGCGGCGGGCTGTTGGTCTGCAACCCCATCCCCGAAGCCCATGCGCTGCCGCGTGCGCTGGTGGATGCAGCCATCGCCGACGCCCTGGCTGACTGCGCACGCCAGGGCATCACCGGCAAGGCCACCACGCCCTTCCTGCTGCAGCGGGTGAATGCGCTGACCGGCGGCCAGAGCCTGGCGGCCAATGTGCAACTGGTGCTGAACAACGCGCGGCTGGCGGCGCAGGTGGCGGTGGCCGACGCGCAGCCGTCGGGCGCCGGATGAGTAGCGGCTCGCGCCACAGTTCAGCGACTGGCGGGCGCTGGTGATGGGTTGCTATCGACCCACCGGAGTCACTCGACTTGCGCCCCCGACGTTGACATGCGTGCAGACGACGGATGCGCCGCCTCAGGTGCCGCCTCAAGGGGCAATGACATCGAGCGTCAGGAAGTCGGCCTTGAAGCGGCTGGCGTCTCGGGTCAGCAAGGGCCAACCCTCGGCGGCGGTGTGGGCGCCGATGAAAGAGTCGGGCAGCACCTGTCCCTTGCTGGTCAGTGTCGTCGCCACGCACAGCTCCTTGTGTGTGACCGATCGACTGAATCGCCAACCACCCAATGCTGGGCAGGAGGGCCACCGACCTGCCGAACGGCTGCTGGCGAGGCGACGTCGCCCAGTGGCCGCTGTCCTTCGCGTTGCCGACACCTGCCCGCCAAGGATTGGCACCCGAAAGCCGCCGTGCCCCAACGGCGGTTGATGCATCGGGTCCGCGTGGTCAGGCGTGGCGCTCAGCCGGTCACGGTCTGGATCGCGCGCGCCGGGATCATCAAGTCAAATTCGTCGACGCCGATGCGCAGGCGATAGCGCAGTGGGTCGCTGCCGCCATTCATGACCACCACTGCAAGCCGACCGTCGGGGTGCACGAAGGCGGTGGTGAGCAGACCGCTGCGGTTGCTGACTGCGCTGATGCGGCGCGCGCCGGGGCGCAGGAACTTCGAGAAGTGACCCAGGTACGCAAAGCTCGGCGTGTAGATGAGCTGCCCGCTGGCGACGTCGGCGTGCACGGGCGCGAAGCAGAAGTTGCCGACATGGTTGGGGCCTCCGCGCTCGTCGAGCAGGATGTTCCAGTCGGTCCAGCCGACCGCGCCGGCATTGAGATCGCCGATGATCTGGCGGCCATAGCGCTCGGCATTGGCCCAGTCCTGCAGCCGCGCTGGGTCGAAGCCTTCAACCGTTGCCTCGGTCAAGAGCAGGTTCATTGCGGGCCAGGCTTCGTGGGTGGCAGCGACGTTGCGGTGCATCGGTTCGCCGCCGGCCCAGGTCTCGTACCAGTGAAATCCCACGCCCCAGACGTACTTCGCGGCTTCGGGGTCGCTCAGGATCACGTCGGCGCGTTGCTTGATCAGGTCGCGGTTGTGGTCCCAGACGATGAGCTTGCGGTCGCCCAGCCCGGCGCCGGCGAGCGCCGGGCCGAGATGATCACGAACGAAGTCGCGCTCCTGCTCGGCGCTGAAGATCATCGACTCCCAGGACTGCACCGCCAACGGTTCGTTCTGTACGGTCAACCCCCAGACTGGGATGCCTTCGCGCTCGTAAGCCTGCACAAACTTCACCATGTAGCGAGCCCAGGTGCCGCCATGCGCCGGCAGCAGCGAGCCCCCCTTGACCATGCGTCCGCTGTCCTTCATCCACGCCGGTGCGCTCCAAGGACTGGCGTAGGTGGTGATGCTGCCGCCGGCGGCCTGCAGCGCTGCGCGGATCATCGGCAGTCGGTGGCGTCGGTCGGGTGCGACGTCGAAGCTTTCGAGGCTGCTGTCGCCCTCCGCCACGTAGGTGTAGCTGGCGCTGCTGAAGTCGCTGCTGTGGATGGTGGTGCGCAGCAGCGAATAGCCGATGCCCCGCTGGGGGTCGAAATAGGCCGTCAACAACTCGGACTGCGTGGCTGGCGGCAGCCGCGCGTACACCTCCGCCGAGGCGTCGGTGATCGCGCCACCGATGCCGAGCATGGTCTGGAAGCGCTGCGCGGGATTGACGTGGACCGCGACGTCGCCCTCGGACAGCTGGGCACCCCTGATTGGCGTGACGGTGGCTGTGAGCGCCAACCGCGCCGGCGCCTCCAGGGCGGTTGTGTACACCGCGAACTTGCCAGGAGTTCTTGCAGAGGGCGCTGCCAACGGGGCCGGCGGCGTGGCGCAGGCGGTCATGGCAAGGGCTGCCACGGGGGTCCACAAGATTGGGTTCATGCAAGTCATTCTGACCCGATGCCCGCACCGATCCAAGCGCTGCGCCACCTGCGACCAACGCGGGTCTCGTGGGTACGACTCGCCCAGGGCTGGGGCTTTCCTCAGAATGAGCATGCCTCGTACACGAGCGCGCGTGACAGACAGTCGGGAGCGACGGCGATCGACAACCATGATCTGCATGAGTCGACCCATCAGCGACACCCGCTGCCTGAGACTCGTCGCCCCGAAGCTGCCGGTCGGACCCGCATGCAGGCACCCATTGGGCGCTGGCGTCCCATCAAGTGGTGCAAGTCTTTCGCCGCGCGGCGGCGGCCGTCCCTCTTGGGGGTGGTCATCGTGATCCCGGATCGGGTTGAGGTGCGAATACCAACCTTGATCCTTGAATGGAAAACACGATGACCGACGCAACGATCGCACTGGCCGGCATCGCCACACTCGCTGACAACGGCCCCGACGTGGACATGCTGCGCCGGATGGTGTAGTTCATGGCCCAGCGCCTGATGGACATGGATGTCGAGTCGCCGTGCGGGGCGGCCTACGACGAGTAGAGCGCCGAGCGGGTCAACAGTCGCAACGGCTTCCGCGATCGATCCTGGGAGACACGCACCGGCACGGTGGCGCTCAAGATCCCCAAGCTGCGCCAGGGCAGCTCCTCCCCCGGCTTCCTGGAGCCTCGCCGCACCGCCGAGAAGGCCCTGACCGCCGTCATCCAGGAGGCATACGTTCACGGTGTGTCCATGCGGTCCGTGGACGACCTGGTCAAGGCCATGGGCATGACCGGCATCTCCAAGAGCCAGGTCA
>JBBAPL010000093.1:0-20863 GCA_040400895.1 Aquabacterium sp. | reverse complement strand
CAGGTCCAGCCCGGGCACGGCGGCCAGGCGCCGGGCCACGGCGGCAGCAGCCTCGGTCGGGCTGGGTAGCGCCGGCGGCCGGGCCGCCGCCTGCGGCGCGGCCACCGCCGGTGCGGCGGCCGGCGGGTGGGCGGTGGCGTCCAGCCACTTCAGCAGCGTGGCGTAGAGCAGGTCCACGTCCAGCGGCTTGGGGATGAAGTCGTCCATGCCGGCCACCACGCAGGCCAGCCGGTCTTCGTCGAAGGCGTTAGCGGTCAGCGTCAGGATCGGCCGGTTGGCCCAACCCGGCAGCAGGCGGATGGCGCGGGTGGCCTCCAGGCCGTCCATGCCGGGCATCTGCATGTCCATCAGCACCAGGTCGTGCTGGCCGGTGGTGGCCTGTGCCACGGCGCTGTGGCCGTCTTCGGCCACGTCCACCTCCAGGTGCACCGCGTGCAGCATCGCCAGCACCACCTCGCGGTTGACGGCGTTGTCCTCGGCCAGCAGCACATGGGCCCCGCGGTGGCGCTCGCGCAACTGCGCCTCGGCACCCGGGCCCTGGGCTGGCGCGGCCACGGGCATCGGGCCATGGCCGCGCTGCTGGCAGGCGGTGAACCAGAAGCTGCTGCCCTCGCCAGGCGTGCTCTGCACCCCCGCTTCGCCGCCCATCAGGTCGGCCAGCCGGCGGGTGATGGCCAGGCCCAGGCCGGTGCCGCCATAGCGGCGGCTGATGGTGTGGTCACCCTGCTCGAAGGGGGTGAACAACCGCGCCTGCTGTTCGACGTCGATGCCGATGCCGGTGTCCTGCACCGAAAAGCGCAGCCGCAGCAGGTCGCCGGTTTCCTCCAGCAGCTGCGCGCCCAGCGTGATGCTGCCGTGCTCGGTGAACTTCACCGCATTGCTGGCGAAGTTCAGCAGCGCCTGGCGCAGCCGGGTGGCGTCGCCGCGCAGCCAGCCGGGCACGTCGTCACACTGCACCAGCACCGTCAGCCCCTTGGCGCGGGCCGATTCGGCAATGATCGACTGCACATGGTCCAGCACCGCCGACAGGTGGAAGTTGCCACGCTCCAGCTGCACCCGGCCGGCCTCGATCTTCGACAGGTCGAGGATGTCGTTGACGATGGCCAGCAGGTGCTGGCTGGCGCTGTCGATCTTGTCGAGCCGCAGCGCCTGCTCGGGCGTGCTGCCGTCGCGGCGCAGCAGGTAGTTCAGGCCGATGATGGCGTTCATCGGTGTGCGGATCTCGTGGCTCATGTTGGCCAGGAAGTCGCTCTTGGCGCGGTTGGCCTGTTCGGCTTGCCGGCGCGCGGCGTCCAGTTCTTCGGTGCGCCGTGCCACCAGGTCTTCGAGGTTGGCGCGGTGGCGCTCCAGCTCCAGCGCGGTCGCCTTGCGCCCGGTGATGTCCTGGATCAGCCCGCTCATCGCCACCGCCCGGCCCTGGGCGTCGCGGTCGATCTGGCCCAGCGCATGCACCCAGCGCCGCTCGCCATCGGCGGGCCGGATGATCTGGTACTCCAGGTCGAAGCGGACGTCGTTCTGCCGCAGCAGGTCGCTGTAGAGCCGCGCCGCGCGGGACTCATGGCCCGGCGCCATCAGCGCGCCCCAATGCGGCAGGTCGCGCTGGTAGGCCGCATCGATGCCGAGGATGGCGTCCAGCGTCTCGCTGCTGGTCCATCGGCCGCTGGTGGTATCGACGCGGTAGCTGCCGGCACGCGCCACGCGCAGCGCCTGCTGCAGGTCCTGCTGGGCCTGCAGCAGCGCTTGCGCGGCCCGGCGACGCTCGGTCACGTCGCGCATGGTGCTGATGAAGTGGATCAGTCGCCCGTCGGGGTCGAACACCGGCCCGATGCTCACCTCGTTCCAGAAGGGATCGCCGTTCTGCCGGTAGTTCAGCACCTCGCCGGAGAATTCAGCGCGTGCGTCGATGGCCGCGCGCATGCGCGCCACCACCGCGCGGTCGCTGTCGGGCCCCTGCAGAAAGCGGCAGTTGCGGCCCAGGATCTGCGCCTCGGCATAGCCGGTGATGCGGCAGAACGCGCCGTTGACCTCGGTGATGTCCTGGGACGGGCTGGCGATCACCACGCCCTGGGTGATGGACTGCAGCGCCAGATGGCTGACCGCCAGGCGGTCGGTGTCGCGCTTGCGCTCGGAGATGTCGATGGCACTGCCGATGTAGCGCACCAACCGGCCCTGCTGGTCGTGCACCGCGGTCACCGTCACCCACAGCGGGAAGGTGTGGCCGTCACGGTGCACACCCAGGCGCTCGCCCCGCCAGCGGCCCGTCTCGGCCAGGGCCTGGCGGATGACCGCGCCGCCCTGCTTGCCCGGCAGGTCGACCCGCAGCTGCTGCATCGGGCTGCCAATCAGGTCGGACGCCGGCCAGCCATGCAGCCGCTCGAAGGCCGGGTTCACGTCGATGACGTTGTGGTCGGCGTCGGTCATCGAGATCGCCTCGCCCGCATGCTCGAACACATCGGCCAGCAGGCGCACCCGCTTTTGCGCCCGGCGCGCCCGCTCGGACGCACGCCACAGCAGCGCCAGGCCGCCGCCGTACAGCAGCAGGAAGCCACCGGTGGCGCCGGCCACCATGCGCCGTTCATGCTGCCAGTCGTCCAGGTAGTCGACCGACGCCAGGGCCACCATCACGCGCAACGGCGCATTGCGCACGGTGGCGAAGCTGACGGTGCGCACATGGTTGTCGGGGGTGGGCAAGGCGCGCAGGGTGCCCCGGGGCGTGCCGCTGCCCATCAGCGCCTGCAGGGCTGGCGGCATGTCGCGGCTGCCGATGGGTGTCACCGCCGGGCCGGCATCACGGCTGTGGCGCGCCAGCAGGCGTTGGGTGTCGTCACGCACCATCACCACGCCGTGCAGGCCCACGTCGACCGACTCCAGATGCTTCTGCAGCGACGCCAACGCCAAGGTCGCGCTGACGGCGCCGGCAAACACGCCCTGGTTGTCGACGATGCGCCGGCTGAACGACACCACCCAGCTGTTGTCCAGCTTGCGCTGCAGCGGCTCGCTCATCACCAGCGTGCCGGCCGTGTTGCTGCGCTGGGTGATGAACCAGTCGCGGTCGGCCATGCTCAGCGGCGGCTCGCCCGGCCGGTTGTCGCCCACCACGGTGGTGCCCGCGGCGTCGACGATGCGGATGCCGCGCAGCGCCGGATGCCGCAACTTCTGGGCCTGCACCACGTGGTCCAGCGCTGGCAGATTCAGCCCGCTGGCGCCCAGTTGCTGCTGCGCCAGATCGGCAATCGTGATCAGCGCGATGTCGATCTTCTCGATCTCGGCGCCGACGCTGTTCTCGAGCGCGGCAGCCAGGTTCTGCGTCAGCAGTTCGGCGCCGCGCTCATGCTGCTCGCGGCTCGATTCCAGCGCGTAGACGGCCAACGCAACGACAGCCAGCACCGGCACCAGGGCCCACAGCAGCAGGCCCGCGGAGGCCCGTCGTGCAGGCCGCTCAATGGCAATGGGTGGGGGCGGGACCAGCTGAGTCATGGGTGGTCTGCAAGGACGGTCGGGCATGAAGCCCCGGTGTGCAGCCCCGGACGGCGGGCGAAAGTGCTGCAGTGCTGCAGGACGTTTCTGAGCTTATCGGTTTTTCCAGAGGTGGCGTGATGCCGCGTACTGCGGCGTTTCGCACACGCCACGGCACACCGCAGTGCACTGCGGCGCCGTTCAGAGCAGCATGAACAGCCCCACCTCGTGCGAGAGCCGCTCGCCCTGGCCGCGCAGCTGGGCCTGAGCGAGTTCATCGGCTGCGGCACCGACAGGCGATGAGCAGGGCGGTACCAACACCCGCCGCATGCCGCAGCGCAGAGCGCAGGCCACCGCCTGACGGCGCCAGCAAGGCTCCAGCCCCGCACGGCCCTGCCGAAGATCAGCCATGCCAATCGATCCGGCAGGCGCGATCGCCGCCAACCCGAGTGCCGCCACTGCCGCCGCAGTGCGGCCCCTGCATGCCGAAGCTGAACGGGCGCTGGGTGCCGCCGAGGCACTGGGTTGCGTTCTGGGCCAGGGCCCTCCGTTCTGCCGACCGATGCCAGCCGATGCCCTAACGCCCTGGGTGGCCGTGCGGGCGGCCGCGCGCACCGCCCCCCCCCGCTCCTGGTGTCCAGCCCATAACCCAACCACCGAGCGGGACACCATGCCCAGCGCCAACGTCCCTTGACAACCATGCCCGACTCCGCCCCGCCAACAGACCAGGGTGCCGCGCCCGACCCGCTGACCGGGCTGTGCAACCGCGCGGCCCTGCGGGAGGCCTTGTGTGCCGCGCTGCCGGCGACGGACAGGCGGGTGGGGCCCGCGCCCGCCCTGCTGGCCCTGGACCTGGACCGCTTCCAGGTCGTCAATGACAGCACCGGCATCGCCACGGGTGATGGCGTGCTCAGCCGGGTGGCGCGCCGCATCGGCAGCGCTGTGCCAGCAGGCGCCACGGTGGCGCGCATCAGCGGTGACGAGTTCGCCGTGCTGCTGCCCGACGGCAACCATGCCGAGGCCGTAGCGGCGCGCCTGCTGGAACTGATCGGCCGGCCCTATGCCGTCAACGGCCATGCCGTGACGCTGAGCGTGAGCATCGGCCTGGCACTGGCACCGCAGCATGGCGAAGACGCCGACACGCTGCTGCGCGCCGCGAGCATTGCGCTGCACCGGGCCGAAGCCAACGGCAAGAACAACTGCTGCCTGTTCGAGCCCTGGATGCAGGAGCGCGCCACCACGCGCCAGGCGCTGGAGACCGACCTGCGCGCCGCGCTGGCGCTGAACCGGCTGGAACTGCGCAAGGCCCAGGTGGTCGACCAGTTCGAGGTGCACTTTCATCCCAAGCTGCGGGTGGCCACCCGGCAGCTCACCGGCTTCGAGGCCCTGGCGCGGTGGCGCCATCCGGTGCGGGGCATGGTGGGCCCCGACATCTTCATCCCGCTGGCCGAGGAGATCGGCCTGATCGGGCTGCTGGGGGATTGGGTGCTGGGCACGGCCTGCAAGACCGCCGCCGGCTGGCCGGTGGCCGATGGCGAATCGGCGCTGCGGGTGGCGGTGAATGTGTCGCCGCTGCAACTGCGTGAGCGCCGCGCGCTGGTGGCCAGCATTGCCGACGCGCTGGCCCAGTCGGGCCTGGCGCCAGAGCGGCTGGAAATCGAGATCACCGAGAGCGCGCTGATGGGCGATGCACTGGAGACGCTGCAGGCCATCAAGGCGCTGGGCGTGTGCCTGTCGCTCGACGATTTCGGCACCGGCTACTCATCGCTCAGCCAGCTGGCGCGCTACCCGTTCGACCACCTGAAGATCGACCGGTCGTTTGTGCGCGACCTGCCGGCCGGCCCGCCACCCCACGACCGTGTTGGCGCCCACGCGCAGTGGATGATCCAGGCGATTGCCTCGCTGGGCCGGGGCCTGGGCATGGACACCATCGCCGAGGGTGTCGAGCATGAATGGCAGGCCGAGCTGGTGCGCCACGCCGGCGTGACCGACCTGCAGGGCTTTCTGTTCGGCCGACCGACGCCGCAGTCCGAGCTGCCCGCTCTGGTGGCGCAGCTGCGCGCCGCGGCCGCAGCACACCCGCAGCCACCCGCCACACCCCAGGAATGACGCCATGTCAGAGCCCCTCTACAGCCTGGCCTACTTCAGCCGCAATGCCATCCAGGGCGGCCTGTCCCAGGTCCAGGCCGACATCGCCCAGATCCTGCGCAGCGCCCGGCGCCGCAACGCCGCGCTAGGCGTGACAGGCGCGCTGCTGTTCTCCGACGGCTGCTTTGCCCAGGTGCTGGAAGGCCCACGCACCGATGTGGAGGCGGTGTTCGAAACCATCCAGTGCGACCTGCGCCACAGCGCCGTGACCATCCTGCACCACCACGAGGTGGCACACCGCAGCTTCGGCGCCTGGTCGATGGCCTTCGGCGGCATCGCCGGTGTGTCGGTCGACCCGCAGATCGACGCCGACGGCATGACGGTGCCCGACGGCATCCTGGCCATGGAGGCCGGCCAGAACCTGCTGTTGGCCCTGCGCAGCGTGGTGCACCGCGACGATCTGGCGCGGCGCGACGCCGCAGCGGGACCCTGAAGGCGCCGGACTGCCGCGGTGCCCGGAAGGCACCGCGTGCAGATCACTCCCGGTCGGCGGCGGCCAGGGGCGGCAGCACGGCACCACCCGCGGGCGCCGGGGCTGGCGTGGGCTTCACGGCCCCCCGGCGGTCGCGCACCAGGTAGCTGTAGATCACCGGCACCACCACCAACGTCAGCAGGGTGCTGGTGATCACGCCGCCGATGATGGCGCGGCCCATCGGCGCCTGGATCTCGCCGCCGTCGTTCAGCGCCAGGGCCATCGGCAGCATGCCGAAGACCATGGCCGCGGTGGTCATCACGATCGGCCGCATGCGGATCAGCCCGGCCTGCAGCAAGGCATCGGCCACCGTGGCGCCGGCTTGGCGCGCGTGGTTGGCAAAGTCCACCAGCAGGATGGCGTTCTTGGTCACCAGGCCCATCAGCATCACCAGCCCGATCATGCTGAACACGTTGAGCGTGCTGCGCCAACACAGCAGCGCCAGCATCACGCCGATCAGCGCCAGCGGCAGGCTGGCCATGATGGCGATGGGCTGCAGGAAGCTGCCGAACTGGCTGGCCAGCACGATGTAGATGAAGATCACCGCCAGCGCCATGGCGCCCAGCAGGCCGCTGAAGGCCTCGGCCTGCTGCTGCATCTGGCCGCCGATGTCGAAGCTGTAGCCCGGCGGCAGGGTGGTGGCCTTGATCAGCTTCTGCACGTCGTCGCCCACCTCGCCGGCGCTGCGGCCCTTGACGCCGGCAAACACCGCCTCGCGGCGCTGCAGGTTCTGGCGGCGGATGATCTCGGGGTTGAACACCTCGGTGATGTCGGCCACCGCATCCAGCGAGATCGGCGTGCCGTCCTTGGCAAAGGCCACCGGCAGTTGGCGCAGCTGGGCGATGCGCTCGCGCTGCACCTCGTTCAGGCGCAGCACCACCTCCACCTGGTTGCCGTCGGGCGTGGTCCAGTAGGTGGCCGTCTCGCCGTTCACATAGGCGCGCAGGCTGCTGGCCAGCTGCGGGGCGGTGAGGCCCAGCTCGCGCACCGCGCCGGGCTTGAGCCGCACCGCATAGGCCGGCAGGCCAGGCTTGACGCTCAGCTCCACATCCACCACGCCGGGGATCTTCTTCACCTTCTCGGCGAAGTCCGACGCCACCTTGGCCAGGCCTTCCGAGTCGTTGCCGAGGATGGCCACGTAGATCGGCCGGTCGAAGCCCACCGACACGTCGATGCCGGGGATCTTGGCGATGGACTCGCGCATGCCGTCTTCCACCTGCTTCTGGCTGCGGCTGCGCTCCTTGCGGTCGGTCAGCGCGATGTTCAGCCAGGCCTGGTTGCGCTGCCCGGCGCCGCCCACCCAGGTGGACACGGTGGCCACCTCGGGCAGGGCCCGCACGATGGCCTCGACCTGCTGCACCTTCTCGTCGGTGCGGGCCAGGCTGCTGCCCACTGGCAAGGTGACCTTGAGCTGGGTGTAGCCCTGGTCGGTCTGCGGCACGAATTCACTGCCCACCAGGGGTGCCAGCGCAATGGCCAGCACGAAGCTGCCGATGCCCACCGCCATCACCACACCACGCGGGGTACAGGTGGCACGCCGCCAGTGGCGCGGGCCCTGGTGCAGGCGGAGGCCATCGGCCGCGAAGCCGCGGCCCCACGCCGGCAGCCAGACCTTCCAACGCCGGCCCGAGAACACCCAGTGGATCAGCCGCTCGTAGGTGGTGTGCAGCACGTCCATGCCACGGTCGGTGGCGCGGATGGCGTGGCCGATCACCGGCAGGTGCTTCAGCCGTGCGGCCGGCGGGTCGTGCCACACGGCCGACAGCATCGGGTCGAGCGTGAAGCTGACGAACAGGCTGACCAGCACCGCCACCACCACGGTGACGCCGAACGGGTGGAAGAACTTGCCGATGATGCCGCCCATGAAGGCCACCGGCACGAACACCGCGCACAGCGCGAACGTGGTGGCCATCACCGCCAGGCCGATCTCGTCGGTGCCCACGCGGGCGGCGGTGACATGGTCCTTGCCCAGTTGCACATGGCGCACGATGTTCTCGCGCACCACGATGGCGTCGTCGATCAGCAGGCCGATGCACAGGCTCAGCGCCATCATCGTCATGAAGTTCAGCGTGAAGCCGAAGGCATACACCGCAATGAAGCTGCTGATCACCGCGATCGGCAGCGTCAGCCCGGTGATGATGGTGGACCGCCAGCTGTGCAGGAACAAAAACACGATGGCGATCGTCAGCGCTGCGCCTTCGATCAGCGTGTGGCGCAGGCCGGTGAGCGAGCCCTTCACCCAGTCGCTGCTGGCGTAGATGAGCCGCAGTTCCACATCCGGCGGCAGGTTCTTGCGCAGCTCGTCCATCGCCTGCTTCACCGCGTCGCCGGTGTTGACGATGTTGGCGTCCTGCTGCTTGAAGACGCTGAAATTGATGGCCCGCTGGCCGTTGATGCGGGCTGTGGAATCGGGTTCCTTCTCGCGCTCGACCAGCTGGCCGAAGTCGCCCAGCGTCAGCGCCAGGCCGTTGCGGCGGGCCACCACCAGCTGCTCGAACTGCCTGGGGTCGCGCACCCGGCCTTCCACCCGCAGCAGGGCATCCTGCACGGGGTCGCTGAGCAGGCCCACTGGCTGGTCGGCATTGGCCTCGCGCAGCGCGGTGGCGATCTCTGCCGGCGTCACACCGTAGGCGCGCAGGCGCACCGGGTCCAGGTCGATGCGCACCTCGCGCACGGTCAGGCCGCTCACGTCGACCCGCGCCACGCCGGGCACGCGCTGCAGGCGCTTGCTGACCTGCTCGTCGGCCAGGATCGACAGCTCGCGCGGTGACCGCTTGGGCGACAGCAGCGCCATCTCCACCACCGGCTGCGCGTTGTCGTTGTTCCAGCGCTCGATGGTGGGCGCGCGGGCGTCCTTGGGCAGGCTGGCCTGCACGGCCGACACCCGGTCGCGGATGTCCTGCATGGCGCGGCCCATGTCGGCGTCGAGCGCAAATTCCATGCTCATCTCGCCGACGCCCTCACGCGACCGGGAGGTGATGCGCTTGACGCCGGCGATGCTGTTGACCGCTTCTTCCAGCGGCTTCATCAGCTCACGTTCCACCGCCTCGGGCGACGCGCCGGGGTAGCGCACGTTCAGCTGCGCGCCGGGGAAGCTGATGTCGGGCATCTGCTCCACGCCCAGCTTGGCGTACGAGAACAGGCCCAGCACGCACAGGGCCACCATCACCATGGCGGCAAAGACCGGGTTGTTGATCGAGACGCGGGTCATCCACATGGCGGGCTCCTAGCGCAGCGCCGGGGCGCTGGCGGCGGCGGCTGCAGAGGCCACCGCGGGGCCGGTGGCGGCACCGGCCGGGGCGCTGCCGGTCACCAGGGCCTGCGCGCCTTCACGCAGGTTGTCGAAGCGTGAGGCCAGCACCCGGGCGTCGGCTGCCACGCCGTCCAGCACCTCCACCCGGCCGCCAGCCTCGTCGCGTCGGCCCAGGGTGACGGCGCGGCGCGCCAGCTTGCCGCCCTCGATCACCCACACATGGCTCTGGCCGGCGGTGCTGCCCACCGCGGCGGCGGGCAGCAGCAGGCGCTGGCGGTCGTCGGGCAGCAGCACCTCGCCGATGGCGTACTGGCCGGCGCGCAGGCGCTCCTGCGCATTGGCCAGCGCCACGGTGACGCCGATCGACCGGGTGCCGGCCTCGGCCGCCGGGGCGATGCGGGCCAGCTGGCCGGTCAGCGGCGCGTCGTTGCCTTCCACCCGCACCTGCACCGGCATGCCGGGGGTCAGGCGTGCCACCTCGTGCGTGCCGACGCTGGCGGCCAGCTCCAGCCGGGCCAGGTCGACGATGGTCAGCACCTGCTGCTCGGCCGACACCTTCTCGCCCGGCAGCACGTGGCGCTTGGCCACGATGCCGGCGATCGGCGCCACCAGGGTGGCGTCGCGCTGGCCCACGCGGGTGGTCTCCAGCGTGGCCTGGGCGGCGGCCAGCGCGGCACGCGCGGTGTCGACCTGGGCGCGCGAGCTGTCCAGCGCATTGGGCGAGATGAAGTTCTGCGCCGCCAGGCGCTCGTTGCTGGCATGGGTGCGCTCGGCCTGGGCCAGGCTGGCGCGGGCCGAGTCCAGCATCGCGCTGCGCTCGGCGATGCGCGGGGCCAGCTCGGCCATGTCGATGCGGCCCAGCACCTGGCCGGCCTTGACCCGGTCGCCCTCGGCCACCGTCAGCGACAGCAGCGTGCCCGGCATGCGGGCCCGCAGCAGCGCGGTGTTGGGCGCCACCAGCGGGCCGGAGAAGGCGATACGCTCAGGCAGGCTGGCACGCTGGGGCTGCACCACCTCGTTGGCGCGGAATTCCAGCGGCGGCGCCGACGCGGCATCGCCCGGCTTGCCGGCCTTGGCCGCCGCCTGCGCGCTGCCGGCCAGCACCGCGCCGGGCTGCATCGCCATCCAACCGCCAGCGGCTGCTGCCAGCACCACCACCACGCCCAACCCGATCCACGCTTGTCTGCGCATGTCTTGCCCTCCGAAAGCGGCGCGAGTGTAGGAGCCACCCGGTGACAAACCGCAATGCATGCGACGGAATGCGCCCGGCGCGGATCAACTGCAGGGATGACGGATCGGCCGCCGCCCTGGCTGACAGGCCGTCAGCTGCCTGCAGGCCGGTGCGCAGCCTGCTCGGCGCGCCAGGCCAGGCCCACGCAACCCAGCGCCAGCAGCCCCGCCAGCGTGGCGGCGGCATACAGCGCGCCGAAGCCCGCCCGCTCGATCAGCCAGCCGCCACCCACGCCGCCCAGCAGGCCCGACAGGCCGTAGCCCAGCGCCGAATACAGCGCCTGGCCGCGCCCGCGCAGCCGGCCCGGGAAGTGCCGGCTGACCAGCGCGATGCAGGCCGCATGGTGGCCGGCAAAGGTGATGGCGTGCGTCAGCTGGGCCAGCACCAGCACCACCGGCTGGGCGCCGGCCAGCGCCATCGCGGCAAAGCGCAGCGCTGTCACGCCCGCTGCCAGCGCCAGCCAGCCATGCGGCGACAGGCGGTGGAACCAGCGGCCTTGCAGCAGGAAGAACAGCACCTCCACCGCCACCGACACCGCCCACAGCGCGCCCACCGCCTGCTTGCCGTAGCCGCTGTGCACCAGGTAGAGCGACAGGAACGCATAGAGGCTGGTGTGCGCCAGCACGGTGAAGAACACCGAGCCGAAGAACCAGGCCACCGCCGGCTGGCGCAGCAGCGGCAGCACCGGCGGCGCGGGCGCGCCGACATGGCGCTCTTCATGCCCCGTGGGCAGGCGGCTGGCCACCACCAGCAGCGTGGCGTTGATGCCCACCACCAGCCACGGGAAGATGCCGATGCCCAGCGGCTGCAGCAGCGCGCCGGCGGCCAGCACCGCGGCGATGAAGCCGATCGACCCCCACATGCGCACCCGGCCGTAGCGGCTGGCGTCCAGCCCGTTGGGGCCGGTGAGCAGTTGCGCCAGCGCCGCCTCGGCCAGCGGCACGATGCCGCCGTTGCTGACGAACAGCAGCGCCACCAGGGCGGGGATCAGCGCCGTTGTCAGCCACGCGGCATGGCCGGCCGGGGTGGCGGCCAGAAACGGTGCCGCGGCCAGGCCCACCGCGCCCACCAGGCAGCCGGCCGCGGCCAGGCGGATCAGCGCGACCCGGGCACCGCTGTGGTCGGCCGCCCAGCTCCAGGCATAGGGCGCCAGCAGGCGGGTCCAGCTCTGCAGCGAGGCGATGGCGCCGATGGCCAGCGTCGACATGCCCAGCGCCTGGAACCACAGCGGCGCATACGGGTTGAACAGGCCGATGGTGGCGAAGTAGGCCAGCCACAGGCCGGCAAAGGCGCGCAGCGGGCGCTGGCGCGGCAGGTCGGGCGGCGCGCCGGCCGCGCTCACGCGCCGGGGGTGCCCGGCGCCTGCCCTGGCACGGCGGGCGTGTCCAGCCGCACGTCACCGCACTGCGCGCGGTGCAGCAGGGCGTGGTCCATCAGCACCAGGGCCAGCAGGCTCTCGGCAATCGGCGTGGCGCGGATGCCCACGCAGGGGTCGTGGCGGCCGAAGGTCTCCACTTGAGTGGGGGCGCCGGCGCGGTCGATGCTGGCCTTGGGCGTGCGGATCGAGCTGGTGGGCTTGATGGCGATGCGCACCACCAGGTCCTGCCCGGTGCTGATGCCGCCCAGCACGCCGCCGCCATGGTTGCTGACAAAGCCGGCCGGGGTGATCTCGTCGCCATGGTGGCTGCCGCGCTGGGCCACAACGCCGAAGCCGTCGCCAATCTCCACGCCCTTGACCGCGTTCAGGCCCATCATCGCGAAGGCGATGTCGGCGTCCAGCCGGTCGTACAGCGGCTCGCCCAGGCCGGGCGGCACGCCGTGGGCGCGCACCTCGATGCGCGCGCCGCAGCTGTCGCCCGACTTGCGCAATTCATCCATGTAGGCCTCCAGCTGCGGCACGATGCCGGCGTTGGGGGCGTAGAACGGGTTCAGCGGGATCTGCGACGCGTCCTCGAACGGGATGGCGATCTCGCCGAGCTGGCTCATCCAGCCACTGAAGGTGGTGCCGAACTGCTGGTGCAACCACTTGCGCGCCACCGCGCCGGCGGCCACGGTGGGCGCCGTCAGCCGGGCCGACGACCGGCCACCGCCGCGCGGATCACGCACACCGTACTTGCGCCAGTAGGTGTAGTCGGCATGGCCAGGGCGGAAGGTGTCGAGGATGTTGCCGTAGTCCTTGCTGCGTTGGTCCGTGTTGCGGATCAGCAGGCAGATCGGCGTGCCGGTGGTCAGGCCCTCGTACACGCCGCTCAGGATCTCGACTGAGTCGGCCTCATTGCGCTGGGTGACATGGCGGCTGGTGCCGGGGCGGCGGCGGTCCAGCTCGGGCTGGATGTCGCCCACCCCCAGCGCCAGCCCGGGCGGGCAGCCGTCGATCACGCAGCCGATGGCCGGGCCGTGGCTCTCGCCGAAGTTGGTGACGCTAAACAGGGTGCCGAAGGTGCTGCCGGGCATGGGAGATCCACCAGAAATGAAAAGGCCGGCATCCAGGCGCCGGCCTTGTGGATTGTCGCAGCCGCCACCCGGGCGGCGGCGCTCAGAGTTTCGGCGCGTCGGCGCCGGCCTCTTCCACCGGCCAGTCGCGGATGTAGGCCTTGAGCATGCGGTTCTCGAAGTCCTGGCCGTCGACCACCGCCTTGGCCACGTCGTAGAACGAGATCACGCCCATCAGTGTCTTGCCGTCCAGCGCGGGCATGTAGCGGGCATGGCGGCCCAGCATCATGCGGCGCACCTCATCGATCTCGGTCTCGGGGGTGCAGGTCAGCGGGGCGTCGTCCATCACGGTGCGCACCGTCAGCGTGCCCACGGCGCCGTTGTTCTTGCAGATGCCGGCGATCACCTCGCGGAAGGTGAGCATGCCCACCAGATCGCCGTATTCCATGACCACCAGCGAGCCGATGTCGTGCTCGGCCATGGTCTGCACCGCCTCAGCCAGCGGCTGCGCCGGAGAGACGGTGTAGAGGGTGTTGCCCTTGACACGCAGGATGTCGCTGACTTTCATGGGGAATCTCCTGGGGTGGTGCGCCCGGTGTGCCGCGGGGCGGGTGGAAAAACATAGCACACAATCCGCGGCCACAACACCCTGGCACGCCCCCGGGCGGCCCACACGCACATGGCTGGCCACAGCGATCCCGGATTCGACACCTTGGCGCTGCACGCCGGCGCCACGCCCGACCCCACCACCGGCGCGCGCGCCACGCCCATCCACCTGAGCACCAGCTTCGTGTTCCAGAGCAGCGAGCATGCCGCCTCGCTGTTCAACATGGAGCGCTCGGGCCATGTGTACAGCCGCATCAGCAACCCGACCACGGCGGTGCTGGAAGAGCGCATCGCCGCACTGGAAGGCGGCTCGGGCGCCATCGCCACCGCCAGTGGGCAGGCGGCGCTGCACCTGGCGGTGGCCACGCTGGCCGGCGCGGGCCACCACATCGTGGCCAGCAGCGCGCTGTATGGCGGTAGCCACAACCTGCTGGACTACACGCTGCGCCGCTTCGGCATCAGCACCACCTTCGTGCCGCCGGGCGACGTGGACGCCTGGCGCGCAGCCATCCGGCCCGAGACGCGCCTGCTGTTCGGCGAAACCCTGGGCAACCCCGGGCTGGACGTGCTGGACATCCCCACCATCAGCGCCATCGCCCATGACGCGAAGCTGCCGCTGCTGGTGGATTCCACCTTCACCCCGCCCTGGCTGCTGAAGCCCTTCGACCACGGCGCCGATCTGGTCTACCACTCGGCCACCAAGTTCCTGTCGGGCCACGGCACGGTGGTGGGCGGGCTGCTGGTCGATAGCGGTGCCTTCGACTGGGCCGCGTCGGGCCGCTTCCCCGAGCTGAGCGAGGCCTACGACGGCTTCCACGGCATGGTGTTCAGCGAGGAAAGCACGGTGGGCGCCTTCCTGCTGCGCGCCCGGCGCGAAGGCCTGCGGGATTTCGGCGCCTGCATGAGCCCGCACACCGCCTGGCTGATCCTGCAGGGCATCGAGACCCTGCCGCTGCGCATGGCGCGGCATGTGGAGAACACCCGCAAGGTGGTGGAGATGCTGGCCGCCCACCCGATGGTGGCGCGTGTGGGCTACCCCGAGTTGGAAGGGCACCCCAGCCATGCGCTGGCCAAGACGCTGCTGCCACGCGGCTGCGGCGCCGTCTTCAGCTTCGACCTGAAGGGCAGCCGGGCGCAGGGCGTGGCCTTCATCGAGGCGCTGAAGATCTTCTCGCACCTGGCCAACGTGGGTGACTGCCGCAGCCTGGTGATCCACCCAGCCAGCACCACGCACTTCCGCATGGACGACGCGGCGCTGGCGCGCGCCGGCATCGGCCCCGGCACCATCCGGCTGTCGATCGGCCTGGAAGACGCGGCCGACCTGATCGACGACCTGAAGCGGGCGCTGAAGGTGGCGCAAAACGCACAAGGACGGGCAACATGAAGCTCGATGTGAAGGGGCAGAGTGCCCACGTCTACACCGGCGGCAAGCCCTTCGACCCCGCCCTGCCCTGCGTGGTGTTCATCCACGGCGCGCTGCACGACCACAGCGTGTGGACCCTGCTGGCGCGCTGGTGCGCCCACCATGGCCACGGCGTGCTGGCGCTCGACCTGCCCGGCCACGGCCAGAGCGCCGGCCCGGTGCTGCCCAGCATCGAAGCCACCGCCGACTGGCTGCTGGCCCTGCTGACCGCGGCCGGCGTGCAGCGCGACGGCCAGGTGACGCTGGTGGGCCACAGCATGGGCTCGCTGATCGGCCTGGAAGCCGCCGCGCAGCAACCCGCGCTGGTCGGCCGGCTGATGATGGTGGGCACGGCCTACCCGATGAAGGTGTCCGAAGCCTTGCTGACCACCGCCCGCGACACGCCGCTGAAGGCCATCGACATGGTGAACGCCTTCTCGATCAGCACCCTGGCGGCCAAGCCCAGCTACCCCGGCCCTGGCATGTGGCTGCACGGCAGCAACCGGGCACTGATGCGCCGCAGCCTGGCCGGGCCGAATGCCACCGGCTGCGCGGTCAACCTGTTCCACCACGACTTCAGCGTGTGCGATGCCTACACCGGCGGGATGGACGCCGCCGCCAAGGTCACGGCCAAGGTGACGATGGCGCTGGGCCACTTCGACCAGATGACACCGCCACGCGCCACCCGCGACATCGCCGCGGCGCTGCAGGCCAAGGTCGTGATGTTGACCTCTGGCCACAGCCTGCAGGCCGAGGCGCCCGACGAGCTGCTGGCCGCCTTGCGCGGCGCACTCGCCTGAGCGTCAGGCGGCGAGCCGCGGCCGCAGCTCGGCCAGCATCTCGGCCACCATCGCCCGCAGGTCGTCTTGCGGCGCCCAGCCCCAGTCGCGCCGCGCCAGGCTGTCGTCGATGGCCTGCGGCCAGCTGTCGGCGATCGCCTGGCGGAAGTCGGGTGCGCAATCCAGCGTGAAGCCGGGCACCAGGCGGGCGATCTCGGCCGCGATCTCGGCCGGCGTGAAGCTGAACGCCGCCAGGTTGTAGCTGCCACGTTCGGTGATGGCGTCGATGGGCGCGTCCATCAGCGCCAGCGTGGCGCGGATGGCGTCGGGCATGGACATCATCGGCAGGCGGGTGTCGGCACGCAGGAAGCTGGTGTAGCGCCCGGCCTTCAACGCGCCGTGGAAGATGTCGACCGCGTAGTCGGTGGTGCCGCCGCCGGGCGGGGTCTTCCAGCTGATCAGGCCCGGGTAGCGCAGGCTGCGCACGTCCACACCATGCTTGGCGTGGTACCACGCGCACCAGCGCTCACCGGCCAGCTTGCTGATGCCGTACACCGTGCCGGGGTCCATCACAGTGTGCTGCGGCGCATCGGCCGGCGTGCGAAGGCCGAAAGCAGCGATGCTGCTGGGCCAGAACACCCGCTGCAGCTTGGCGGTGCGGGCCAGTTCCAACACGTTCAGCAGGCCGGTCATGTTCAGGTGCCAGGCCCACTGCGGGTGCTGCTCGCCGCTGGCCGACAGCGCCGCGGCCAGCAGGTAGACCTGGGTGATGCCGTGGCGCTTGACGGCGGCCGCCAGCGCCGCGGCGTCGGTCACGTCCAGCGCCTCGTGGCGCAGCCCGGGCACGCGGCCCTGCGGCGCCAGGTCGCTGGTGACCACGGCGGCAGGGCCGTGGCGCTGGGCCTGGGCCTCGGCCAGCTCGGTGCCGATCTGGCCATTGGCGCCCAGGATGAGGATCTTCGGAGCGCTCATCGCAGCAACCCCAGTTCATGGCCGGCCTGGGTGAAGGCGGCGACGGCATGGTCCAGCTGCGCGGGCGTGTGCGCCGCGCTCAGCTGCACCCGGATGCGCGCCTGCCCGCGCGGCACGACCGGGAAGAAGAAGCCCACCACGTACACGCCCAGCTCCAGCAGGCGCGCCGCCAGCCGCTGGGCCACGACCGCGTCATGCACCATGATCGGCACGATGGGGTGGTCGCCCGGCTGGATGGCGAAACCCGCCGCGGCGATGGCCTGGCGGAAGAGCGCGGTGTTGGCATGCAGCCGGTCGCGCAACGTGGTGTCGGCTTCCAGCAGGTCGAGCACCGCGATGCTGGCCCCGGCAATCGCCGGCGCCAGGGTGTTGGAAAACAGGTACGGCCGCGAGCGCTGCCGCAGCAGCTCAATCACCGACGCAGGGCCGGCCGTGAAACCGCCCGATGCGCCGCCCAGCGCCTTGCCCAGCGTGCCAGTGATGAGGTCGACGCCCGCCTTGCCATCGGCCAGCAGCCCGCGGTGTTCATGCGTGCCACGCCCGGTGGCGCCAATGAAGCCGGTGGCATGGCATTCGTCGATGGCCAGCAACGCGCCGAACTCGTCGCACAGCCGGCGCATCACATCGAGCTGCGCCACCGTGCCGTCCATCGAGAACACGCCGTCGGTGAACACCAGGATGTGCCGCGCACCCCCGGCCCGGGCGGCCACCAGTTGCGCCGCCAGATCGGCCATGTCGTTGTGGGCATAGCGCCGGCGCTCGGCCTTGGACAGGCGGATGCCGTCGATGATGGACGCATGGTTCAGCGCGTCGCTGATCACCACGTCGCACTCGTCCAGCAGCGGCTCGAACAAGCCGCCGTTGGCGTCGAAGGCAGCGGCGTACAGGATGGCGTCTTCGGTGCCCAGGAAACGCGCCAGGCGCTGCTCCAGCGTCTTGTGCAGGTCCTGCGTGCCGCAGATGAAGCGCACGCTCGACAGGCCAAAGCCATGGCTGTCCAGCGCTGCCTTCGCCGCCGCCACCACCGCCGGATGCGCGGACAGCCCCAGGTAGTTGTTGGTGCACAGGTTGATGACGCGCCGGCCATCGGCCAGCACCACCTCCGCGCCCTGTGGGCTGGCGATCACCCGCTCGGCCTTCAACAGGCCGGCGCTGCGCAGGCCCTGCAGTTCCCCATCGACATGGGCCAGGAAGTCAGTCACGGCAGACATTGGCGCACTCCAAATTTCTGTTTATCGAACTTTTGTCCAATATATCGAACGTCGTACACTTCGGCAAGCACCATGAACAAGCCCACCGCCCGCCCTGCCCCTGCCGAGCCCCCGCGCGTCGGCTCTGCCCTGGCTGCCCTGCGCGAGCAGCAGGCGCTGTCGCTGGACGAGTTGTCGCGCCGCGCCGGTGTCAGCAAGAGCATGCTGTCGCAGATCGAGCGTGCCCAGGCCAACCCGACCGTGGCCGTGGTCTGGCGCCTGGCCAATGCGCTGGGCGTGCCGCTCACCGACCTGCTCCAGGCAGCCGATGTGCCGGCCACCCCCGCCATCACCACCGTGGCGCGCCATGCCACGCCCACGCTGCGCGGCGCCGACAACGGCTGCGAACTGCGCATCCTGGGCCCGGTGGACCTGGCCGGCCAGTTCGAGTGGTATGAACTGCTGATGCCGCCCGGTGCGGTGCTGGATTCGCAGGCCCACGGCCCCGGCGCCCGCGAGCACCTCAGCGTGCTGACCGGCACGCTGGCGCTGACCGCCGGCGACAGCAGCGCCACCCTGGCGACCGGCGAGACCGCGCGTTATGCGGTCGACCAGCCGCATGCCATCCGCAACCCTGGCCCGGGGGTGGCCACCGCGCTGCTGGTGGTGCTGCACAACTGATCCCCCGGAGCCGGCCCGCCGCACCCCCTGCGGCACAATCTGTGCAACTTCGCGCGCAACTTTGGCCGCACCCCGCGCCACCCCATGAGCCTGGTCTTTCCGCACACCTTCATCCCATGGTTCCGCGCCGTGGCGCCGTACATCCACGCCTACCGCGGCAAGACCTTCGTGGTGGGCCTGGCCGGCGAAGCGATTGCCGCGGGCAAGCTCAACAACTTCGTGCAGGACCTGGCCATCCTGCATGCCATGGGCATCAAGCTGGTGCTCGTGCACGGCTTCCGGCCGCAGGTCAATGAACAACTCGCCGCCAAGGGCCACGCCAGCCGCTACAGCCACGGCTTGCGCATCACCGACGCGGTGACGCTGGATTGCGCGCAGGAAGCCGCCGGCCAATTGCGGTTTGAAATCGAGGCCGCGTTTTCGCAGGGCCTGCCCAATACCCCGATGGCCAACGCCACGGTGCGGGTGGTGTCGGGTAACTTTCTGACGGCGCGGCCAGTAGGCATCGTCGACGGCGTGGATTTCATGCATTCCGGCGTGGTGCGCCGGGTCGACGGCGCCAGCATCCGCCGCGCCATCGACATCGGCGCCCTGGTGCTGCTCAGCCCGTTCTGTTTCTCGCCCACCGGCGAGGCGTTCAACCTGACGATGGAAGACGTCGCCACCGCCACCGCGGTTGCACTGCAGGCCGACAAACTGCTGTTCATGACCGAGATTCCCGGCATCGCCGAGGACCGCAACGACCCCGACAGCGCCATCGACACCGAACTGGCCCTGGCCGATGCACAACGCCTGTTGTCGCAACTGCCGCCGCCGGCCCAGCCCACCGACCTGGCGTTTTATCTGCAGCATTGTGTGAAGGCCTGCGCCGCCGGGGTGGAGCGCTCACACATCCTGCCGTTCAGCGTCGATGGCGCGATATTGCAGGAGGTATTCACCCACGACGGCATCGGCACCATGGTGGTCGACGAGAAACTCGAATCGCTGCATGAAGCCACGGCCGACGACGTGGGCGGCATCATCCAGTTGATCGAACCATTCGAACGCGACGGCACCCTGGTGCGCCGCGAGCGCACCGAGATCGAACGCGACGTCGCCAACTACACCATCATCGAGCACGACGGCGTGATCTTCGGTTGCGCCGCGCTGTACCCCTACCCCGAGGCGCGCACCGGCGAGATGGCGGCGCTGACGATCTCGCCCCAGGTGCAGGGTCAGGGCGATGGCGAACGCATCTTGAAACGCATCGAGCAGCGCGCCAAGGCCGCCGGGCTCGACAGCATTTTCGTGCTGACCACCCGCACGATGCACTGGTTCATCAAGCGCGGTTTTGTGCAGGTCGACCCCGACTGGCTGCCCGAAGCCCGCAAGCGCAAATACAACTGGGACCGGCGCTCGCAGGTCCTCGTCAAGAAACTCTGAACCCCACCAAACCCCGCCACAGGAGACCCCCATGGCCCGCACCGTGCAATGTGTTCATCTGAAGAAGGAAGCCGACGGCCTCGACTTCGCCCCCTATCCCGGCGAGTTGGGCAAGCGCATTTACGGCAATGTCAGCAAGGAAGCCTGGGGCCTGTGGCTGAAGCACCAGACCATGTTGGTCAATGAAAACCGGCTGAATCTGGCCGACCAGCGCGCCCGCCAATACCTCGCGCGGCAGATGGAGCGTTTCTTCTTTGGTGAAGGTGCCGACCAACCCACCGGTTATGTGCCGCCATCGGCCTGATGCTGCTGGAAAACAGCAGGTGATTCAGCAGTTTCTGTGGATATACTCGGCCCGCTGTCCCATTCTCTGGAGCTGAATATGTCCTCTCTGCAAGACCTGCTGGCACAACGTGCCGAAATCGAAAAGAAGATCGCCGATGTGCAGCGTGAAGAGCGCGCAACCGCCATCAACAAGGTGCGCACCATGATGGCCGAGTTTGGCCTGACCGCGGCAGATATTGCCGGCAAGGCGCCCACGGTGCGTGTGTCGGGCGCAGCCAAACCCACCGGCAAGGTGGCGGCCAAATACCGCAATGCGGCCACCGGCGACGCCTGGACCGGCCGTGGCCTGCAACCCAAGTGGTTGAAGGCCGCCTTGGCCGGTGGCGCGAAGATCGAGGATTTCGCAGTCTGATCTGCTCCCGCCAGCGCCTGGGCCAACCGCCCAAGCCAGAACGCCCGGCACTGGCCGGGCTTTTTTTTGGCTCTTTGCTCGTTGGCTATGGATGCGCGAATCTGCCGAGGGAGAGGTTGAG
>JBBAPL010000092.1:0-20925 GCA_040400895.1 Aquabacterium sp. | reverse complement strand
GCGAAGCCAAAGCAAAGCGAGTCAAAACAAACAACCCAAAGACAGCAAAGAGCCCGAAGCCGAAGCTCAGATCTCCACCTTCGCCCCCAACTCCACGATGCGGTTGCTGGGCAGGCTGAGGAAATCGGCAGCGCCGGCCGCGTTGCGGTGCATGCTGGCGAACAGCTTCTCGCGCCACATCGCCATGCCGTCGCCGAAGGTGGGGATCACGATGTCGCGGCTCAGGAAGTAGCTGGTGTCCATGTCGGGCAGCGGGATGCCGCGGCCGTCCAGCAACTTCAGCGCCTCGGGCACGTCGGGGTCGTTCTTGAAACCGAAGTGCAGCACCACCTGCCAACAGTCATGGCCCAAGCTGTCCATCTCGATGCGCTTGTTCAGCCCGATCCACGGCACCTCATGGTGGCGCACCGTGACAAACAGGTTGTACTCGTGCAGCACCTTGTTGTGCTTGAGGTTGTGCAGCAGCGCATTGGGCGTCAGGTCGATGTCGGCCGACAGGAAGACTGCCGTGCCCGGCACCCGCAGCGGCGGGCTGACGAAAATCGCCTCCAGGAAACTGGCCAGGTCGATGGCATCGTCGCGCAGCCTTGCCGCCATCAGCTTGCGGCCCTGCATCCAGGTGAGCATCAGCGTGAACATGCCGATGCCGATGACGATGGGGAACCACCCGCCGGCCACCAGCTTGAGCATGTTGCTGGCAAAGAAGGTGATGTCGATGACGAAGAAGAAGCCGGTCGCCAGCAGGCAGGGCAGCAGCGGGTACTTCCAGCCGTAGCGGATGACATAGAACGTCATCACCGTGGTGATGGTCATGTCCAGCGTGACGGCGATGCCGTAGGCCGAGGCCAGGTTCGACGATGACTTGAACAGCCCCACCGCCAGCACGATGAAGACGAACAGCCCCCAATTGACGAAGGGCACGTAGATCTGGCCGGTGTCCTTGACCGACGTGTGGCGCACCTGCATGCGCGGCAGGATGCCCAACTGGATGGCCTGCTTGGTGACCGAGAACGCCGCCGAGATGAGCGCCTGCGACGCAATCACCGTGGCCGCCGTGGCCAGGAACACCAGCGGCAGCCGCGCCCATTCAGGCGCCATCAGGAAGAACGGGTTCTTCACCGCCTCGGGGTCGTTGAGCAGCATCGCGCCCTGGCCGAAGTAGTTGACCACCAGCGCTGGCATGACGAAGCCATACCAGGCGATGCGGATCGGCTTCTTGCCGAAGTGGCCCATGTCGGCATACAGCGCCTCGCCACCCGTCACGCACAGCACCACCGCGCCCAGCGCGATGAAGGCCACCAGCGGCTGCGCCACGAAGAACTGGGCTGCGTACATCGGGTTCAGCGCCACCAGCACCGCCGGGTTGGCCAGGATGTGCGGCAGGCCCAGCGCCACCAGCACGCAGAACCACACCAGCGTGATCGGGCCGAAGAACTTGCCAATGCCACCGGTGCCGAAGCGCTGCACCGAGAACAGGCCGGTCAGCACCAGCAGGGTGATCGGGATCACCCAGTTGTGCAGGCTGGGGGCGGCCACCTCCAGGCCTTCCACCGCCGACAGCACCGAGATGGCGGGCGTGATCACCCCATCGCCGTAGAAAACGGCCGTGCCGAACAGGCCCACCGTCATCAGCACACTGCGCAACTGCGGCCGGTCCTTCACCGCGGTGGTGGCCAGCGCCAGCATCGCGATCAGGCCGCCCTCTCCGTTGTTGTCGGCGCGCAGGATCAGCAGCACATACTTGACCGAGACGATGATGGTCATCGTCCAGAAGATCAGCGACAGCACGCCCAGAATGTTGTCGGGCGATGTGGCCACATGCCCGGCGTGGAACACTTCCTTGAGGGCATACAGCGGACTGGTGCCGATGTCGCCGTACACCACGCCAAGCGCACCGAGGGTCAGTGCGGCCAGGGCGGCAGGGGTTTTGGGGGCGTTTGCCGTGCTCATCGCCAGGCCCCGCCAGCGGGGCCATGTGTCTACAAGCAGCTCATTCTGCGCCCGCTTTGGTGCGGCGCATCATGGCCCTGACCAATGTTGCGCCGACGCGCCGGTCACTCGTAGACCTCGGCGTCGGGGTCGGTGGCTTCCAGCTCGTAGCTGGCGGCCAGCATTCCCAGGCGACCGATCACGCCGTACATGTAGAACCGGTTGGGCGCGTTGGCGCCGGGTTTTTCGCCCGGTCGCGGCAGGTGGTGGCTGCCGGCAAAGGCCAGCGGCACGTAGCGCGCGCCAGGGGCGTTGAGGTTCTCGTCCACGCCGCGTTCGGCATGCACGCGGTAGTAGCCACCCACCACATAGCGGTCGATCATCGTCACCACCGGCTCGGCCACGGCGTCGTTCACCCGTTCGTAGGTGGGCACGCCTTCCTGGATGATGACCTGCGTGGCCTCGGCCAGCGGGGCACCGCCCGCCGCAGCTGCGGCGCGGCTGCGGGCCCGGGCGAAGGCGTCACCCAGGTCCTTGGCATCGCGCACGGTGACCGGGCCGAGGCCGTCGTTGCCGGTGTCGGCCTTCACCACCACGAACGGCTTCTCGTTGATGCCGTATTCCTTGTACTTGCGGCGCACCTTGGTCAGCAGCGCATCCACGTTGGTCTGCACGCAATCCAGCCCGGCGGCGTCACCCGTGGTCACTTCGGTGCATTGGCCGAACATGGGATTGATCAGCCACGGGTCCATGCCCAGCAGTTTGGCGAATTTCTTGGCCACTTCCTCGTAGCTCTGGAAGTGCCGGCTCATGCGCCGCACGCCCCACCCGGCATGCAGCGGCGGCAGCAGATACTGTTCATGCAGGTGCTGCAGCGCCCGCGGCACGCCTTCGGACAGGTCGTTGTTCAGCAGGATGGTGCAGGGGTCGAAGTCCTTCAGTCCCAGCCGGCCGCGGGTGCGCAGCAGCGGCTCCAACACCAGCTCGCTGCCATCGGGCAGCGCCACCGGCGTGGGGGCCTTCACCGTGGCATCCAGGGTGCCCAGCCGCACGTTCAAACCGGCCTGCGTGAAGATGCGCATGAGTTGCTGCACGCTGGTCAGGTAGAACGTGTTGCGGGTGTGGGCCGACTCGGGGATCAACAGCAGGTTCTTGGCCTCCGGGCAGATCTTCTCGATGGCCGCCATCGCCGCCTGCACCGCCAGCGGCAGCATCTCGGGCGTGAGGTTGTTGAAGCCTGCCGGGAACAGGCTGGTGTCCACCGGTGCCAGCTTGAAGCCGGCGTTGCGCAGGGCCACCGAGCAATAGAACGGCGGCGTGTGCTCCATCCACTCCAGCCGGAACCAGCGCTCGATGGCCGGCATCGAGTCGAGGATGCGCGCTTCCAACTCGTTGATGGGGCCGGTGAGAGCCGTGATGAGATGCGGGACCATGGGTGCGCCTGGGATGCTGGGTGTCGGATGATTCTGGCAGATGGTGGCACTTGCCCAGATGGCAAGCCAGCACGCAAAAAGGGCTGCCCTCGGGCAGCCCTTTCACCACGGGCCGGCCAGGCCGGCTGCAGTTCTTTACTTGCTGTAGGCCGTCTCGCCGTGCGAGCTGATGTCCAAGCCTTCGCGCTCTTCTTCTTCCGAGACTCGCAGGCCCACCACCAGGTCGGTGATCTTGAAGGCGATTGCCGCCACGACCGCCGACCAGACGATGGTGATCAACACGCCCTTCAGCTGGATCCACACCTGGGCGCCGATGGCGTTGCTGCCCACGGTGGCGGTGACCCAGTCGGTCACCAGGCCCGGGCCGCCCAGGTCCTGGGTGTTGAACACGCCGGTCAGCAGGGCGCCGACGATGCCGCCCACGCCGTGCACGCCAAACACGTCCAGCGAGTCATCGGCACCCAGCATCTTCTTCAGGCTGTGCACGCCCCACAGGCAGGCGAAGCCAGAAACGAAGCCGATGACGATGGCACCCATCAGGCCGACGTTGCCGCAGGCCGGGGTGATGGCCACCAGGCCAGCCACCGCACCCGATGCCGCACCCAGCACGCTGGCCTTGCCGCGCATCATCGCCTCACCCAGGCACCAGGCCAGCACGGCAGCTGCCGTGGCGGTGAAGGTGTTCATGAAGGCGAGGACAGCCGAGTTGCCCGCCTCGAGCGCGCTGCCGGCATTGAAGCCGAACCAGCCCACCCACAGCAGCGACGCACCCACCATGGTCAGCGGCAGGCTGTGCGGGGCCATGGCTTCGCGGCCATACCCCACGCGCTTGCCGACCATGTAGGCACCCACCAGGCCGGCCACGGCCGCGTTGATGTGAACCACCGTGCCGCCGGCGAAGTCCAGCGCGCCGTGCTGCCAGATCAGGCCGGCCTTCGCGTTCATCGCGTCGACCACGTCCTTGCTGGCGTAGGCGTCCGGGCCCATCCAGAACCACACCATGTGGGCGATCGGGGCATAGCTGAAGGTGAACCACAGGGCACTGAACAGCAGCACCGCACTGAACTTGATGCGCTCGGCAAACGCGCCGATGATCAGGCAGCAGGTGATGGCCGCAAACGTGCCCTGGAAGGCGACGAACAGCAGTTCAGGGATGTAGACGCCCTTGCTGAAGGTGGCCGCCATGGAGAAGGTTCCCGCCGCGGGATCGAACACGCCCTTCAAGAACAGCCGGTCGAGCCCGCCGAAGAAGGCATTGCCTTCGGTGAACGCCAGGCTGTAGCCGTAGACGGCCCACAACACCACGATCAGCGAGAAGGTCACCATCACCTGCATCAGGACCGACAGGATGTTCTTGCTGCGCACCAGGCCGCCGTAGAACAGGGCCAGGCCCGGCACGGCCATCATGATGACCAGCAGCGTGCAGACCAACATCCAGGCGTTGTCGCCCTTGTTGGCAACAGGCGCTGCAGCAGGCGCAGAGGCCGCATCGGCTGCAGCAGATGCGGCAGGCGCCGCAGCCGCGGCAGGTGCAGCGGTGGCGGCAGCCGACGCGGTGGCAGCGGGCGCGGACGCGGCAGGATCCTGCGCGATCGCGCCGCCCGCAAAGCCCAGGACGGCGAGTCCCAGGGCGAGGGAAGCGAGGAGCTTTCTCATGGTGGATTCTTTCCTTGCGGATTCTTGTGAGCTTGGTGGGCGCGACTGCCCCGTGGCCGCAGCCATGCTGCGGGCGGGCCAGCGCGGCAGGTCAGGTCAGAGCGCGTCCTTGCCGGTCTCGCCGGTGCGGATGCGGACCACCTGCTCCAGGGTGGACACGAAGATCTTGCCGTCACCGATCTTGCCGGTGCGGGCAGAGCCTTCGATGGCCTCGATCACCCGGTCGACGATGCTGTCGTCGACGGCGGCCTCGATCTTCACCTTGGGCAGGAAGTCGACCACGTACTCGGCGCCGCGGTACAGCTCGGTGTGGCCCTTCTGACGGCCGAAGCCCTTGACTTCGGTCACCGTGATGCCCTGCACGCCGATGGCGCTGAGGGCCTCACGCACTTCATCAAGCTTGAAGGGCTTGACGATGGCGGTCACCATCTTCATGGTTGGTCTCCCTGGGGGTCAGAAGTTGTACTTGAGGCCAAGCACCAGCGCTGCCTTGCCCAGGTCCTTGCCGTTGACCAGGTAGCAGGCATCCTTGGCGCTGGTGCCCACGGCCATCAGGCTGGGCACGAAGCCGCTGAAATCCTTGGACACCGTCACCGAGTAGTCGGTGTAGGTGCAGGCGCTGGAGCCCTTGATCTTCTGGTGGCCGATGTGCGGCGTGACCATCAGGCCGCCGCCCATGTCGAAGCCGGCGCTCAGGTCGAGGTAGAAGCTGTTCTTGCTGTCGGCGTTGCCGAAGGTGTCGGTCACGGCGTGCGAGTACTTCAGCGTGGCCGGGCCGAAGGTGACGGCACCGTACAGCTCGGTGGTGTTGGCGCTGGTCGCCAGCTTGTTGCTGGGGTAGACATAAGCCAGCACCCCGACGTCATAGGTGACGTCCTTGGCCAACTCGCCCTTGTAGCCGCCGTACAGGTCGATCTCGACGTTGCCGCTGCCGCCGAGTTCGTCAATCCACTTGATCGACGATGCCCAGGCACCCACGTAGAAGGCCCCGGCTGCATAGTCGACGCCGGCGGAGACGGCCGGCTTCAGCTTCGACTGCGAGATGCCGCGGTAGCGGTAGTCGGTCACCACGGCTGCGTTGAAGGCCAGTTGGGCCGAGGCGATCGTGGGGAGAGCAGTGGCGCACAGGGCGGCAGCAATGACTAGCAGCGTCTTCTTCATGAATGCAATCTCCTGAGGGGATGAGGGGGCGGTTTTCAAGGAACTATCTGCAGCTTCCATGCCACCTTCAGGGTTGCCCCGAGGACACGCCCCAAGGCGGTGACTGCAAACCCAAATGCACCCCATCGGGCAGCATTTCGATGCACCAAACAGCGGCAATGCCATCACTCGCACATCAATGGTGCATTCACCATCGCTGATGCCCGCGCGCACAATCTGTCCCCAAGGAAGGAGGGGCCACGATGTCCCTGGCAGTGATCAAGAGCCGCGCCCTGGACGGCCTGGCAGCGCCGCCGGTGCTGGTGGAGGTGCACCTGGCCAATGGCCTGCCCAGCTTCGCCCTGGTGGGGCTGGCCGACACCGAGGTGAAGGAGTCCCGCGAGCGGGTGCGCGCCGCGCTGACCAATTCGGGCTTCAGCTTCCCCCACAACAAGCGCATCACCGTCAACCTGGCGCCGGCCGACCTGCCCAAGGAGAGCGGACGGTTCGACCTGCCCATCGCGCTGGGCATCCTGGCGGCCGACGGGCAGCTGGATGCGGCACGGGTGGCCGCCTGCGAGTTCGCCGGCGAGCTGAGCCTGGCGGGCGAACTGCGCCCGGTGCGCGGCGCGCTGGCGCTGGCCCTGGCGGTGCAGCGCGGTGCCACGGCCGGCGCGCCCATGCCCACCCTGGTGCTGCCCCAGGCCAGTGCAGCCGAAGCCGCGCGGGCCCAGCAGGTGCGCGTGTGCGGTGCACCCGACCTGCTGGCCGTGGTGCGCGCGCTGCTGCCGGGCGACGCCGCCGAGCCGCTGGCAAGCACAGCACCGCCAGCCGACACGCCGGCCTGGACAGCACCCGATCTGCGCGATGTGCGCGGCCAGGCTGCCGCCAAGCGGGCGCTGGAGGTGGCGGCGGCCGGCGCCCATTCGCTGCTGATGGTCGGCCCGCCCGGCAGCGGCAAGAGCATGCTGGCCCAGCGCCTGGCCGGCCTGCTGCCGCCGATGGATGACGACGATGCCCTCGCCAGCGCGGCGTTGGCCGGGCCGGCGCCAGGTGGCTTCGACGCCAGCCACTGGCGGCAGCGGCCACTGCGGGCGCCGCACCATTCAGCCAGCGCGGTGGCCCTGGTGGGCGGTGGGTCGCCGCCGCGCCCGGGTGAAATCTCGCTGGCCCACGGGGGCCTTCTCTTTCTCGATGAACTGCCGGAATTCCCACGGGCTGCGCTGGAGGCGCTGCGCGAGCCGCTGGAGACCCGCCGCATCACCATCGCCCGGGCGGCGCGCTCGGCGCAGTTTCCGGCCAGCTTCCAGTTGGTGGCGGCGATGAACCCCTGCCCCTGCGGCTGGCTGGGCGCGCAGGTCGCCGGCCGCGCCTGCCGCTGCACCCCCGACCAGGTGGCGCGCTACCAGGGCAAGCTGTCGGGCCCGCTGCTCGACCGCATCGACCTGCAGGTGGAGGTGGCGGCGGTGCCGCCGCAGGCGCTGCTGGCGCAAGCCGAAGGCGAGCCCAGCGCGGCGGTGGCCCAGCGCGTGGCTGCTGCCCACGCCCGCCAAGTGGCGCGCCAGGGCTGCGCCAACGCCCACCTGGACAACGCCGCGCTGGATGTCCATGCCACGCTGGACGAGGCCGCCAGCCGCTTCCTGCAGCAGGCGGCGGCGCGGCTGGGCTGGTCAGGCCGCGGCGTGCACCGGGCGCTGAAGGTGGCGCGCACCATCGCCGACCTGGACGGCGCGGCAGCCATCACCGTGGCGCACCTGGGCGAAGCCATGCAGTACCGCCGCGCCCTGCCGGGCGCCTGAGCCTGGAGCGGGTCAGGCCGCCGGGCGCTGCGGCTCGCCGGGCATGGCCAGCAGCGCCGCCGCCGTGCACAGCGAGATGCCCGCCATCCACAGGAACAGCGTGCCGAAGCCGGCTGCCTTGACCACCGGCCCCAGCGCCCACACCGCCGCCGAACTGAAGCCCAGGCTGAGGGTGAGCCGCAGCCCGGCCACCCGGCTGCGCATGTGGTCGTCGACATAGCGCACGATCACCGCGTCGGTGAACGGGATGGCGCCGAAGATCAGCACCATCACCCCCAAGAGCGCCGCGTAGAGCCACCAGCCCTGGGCCTGGCTGGCCAGCGCCAGCAGCGGCGCCTGGCACAGCACGATGCCCAGTTGCAGCCGCTTGAGTGGCACCCTGTCGAGCAACCGGCCCACCACCACCTGCGACAGGCTGGACAGCGCATACACACCCGCCAGCAGCAGGCCGATGGTGGCCGGGTCGCGCACCAGGCCCTGCAGGCGCTCCGACAGGAACTGCGCGTTGCCATTGGTGGTCAGGTTGAACAGCAGCCCGGCAGTGGCCGACGCCACCGTCATCACCACCAGCACCCGCGCCAGCTGGCCCGGCGCCAGCACGATGGCGGTGGCCGACTTGCGGCGCGACGGCGGCTGTTCCTCGGCCGGCACCAGCCAGGCGAACAGCACGCCCAACGCGATGCACAGCAGCCCCGGCACCACGAACGCCGCCCGCCAGCCCGCCAGGTGCACCAGAAAGCCGGTGGCCAGCGCCGCCCCGGCGATGCCCAGGTTGCCGCTGAGTCCGTTGATGCCGATGGTGGCGCCGGGCTTCTTGGCGCCCTGCACCAGCATCGGGATGCCCACCGGGTGGTAGATGGCCGAGAACGCACCCAGCAGGCTGAGCGCGGCGGCCAGCTGCCAGGCGTTCTGCGTGGCCGCGGCCAGCAGCGCCGACGCGCCCATGCCGAAGAAGAACACCAGCATCATCGGCCGGCGGCCCCAGCTGTCGCCCAGCTTGCCGGCCGGCAGCGAGCCCAGGCCGAACATCAGGAAGGCGCCCACGCCGTAGGGCATCAGGTCTTCCCAGCGGGCAAAGCCGAAATCTGCTGCGATGGCCGCCACCGCGGTGGCAAAGATCAGCAGGAAGAGGTGGTCGAACGCATGGGCCACATTGAGCAGCAGGGCGACGGAGCGGGCGGGCGGGTGCATCGGCGCATTGTCGGCGCGCCAGTGCGCCCCGCTGTCACAACAGCGGCGCCAGGTGCCGCTCGGCCTCTGCCACGCCCAGCCCTTCGGCCTGCGCCCAGGCCTGCACCTGGTCGTTGCCGATGCGGCCGACGTTGAAGTAGGTGGCGTCCGGGTGGGCCAGGTAGAAGCCGCTGACCGACGCGGCCGGCGTCATCGCCAGGCTCTCGGTCAGGCCCATGCCGATGTCGGCGGCCTGCAGGGCGTCGAACATCGCGCGCTTGACGCTGTGGTCCGGGCAGGCCGGGTAGCCCGGCGCGGGGCGGATGCCGCGGTACTGTTCGGCGATCAGCTGGGTGTTGTCCAGCGCCTCGTCGGGCGCATAGCCCCACAGGTCCATGCGCACCCGCTGGTGCAGGCGCTCGGCAAAGGCCTCGGCCAGGCGGTCGGCCAGGGCCTTGAGCATGATGGACTGGTAGTCGTCGTGGTCGGCCTCGAACTGGGCCACCTTCTTGTCGGCGCCCAGGCCGGCGGTGACAGCGAACAGGCCGATGTAGTCGTCCTGGCCGCCCGCGTCGGCGCGCGGCGCGATGAAGTCGGCCAGGCTGCGGTTGGCGCGCTTGATTTTCTGGCCGTTCTCGCCATCGATCACCGGCCGCTCGGTCTGCAACCGCAGCGGGCGCCAGTGCATCAGCACCTGGCTGCGGGTCTCGTCGGTGTAGATGGCGATGGTGTCGTGGTCCACCGTGTTGGCAGGCCAGAACCCCACCACGCCATTGGCCTGCAGCCAGCGGCCGTCGATGGCGCGCTGCAGCAGCCGCTTGCCGTCGCTGAACACCCGCACGGCTTCTGCGCCGACAACGTCGTCCTTCAGAATGTCCGGGAATTTGCCCGCCAGGTCCCAGGTCTGGAAGAACGGCGCCCAGTCGATGCAATGCGCCAGTTCGGCCAGGTCGAAGTTCTTGAACACTCGGCGGCCGATGAACTTCGGCTTGGGCGGCGTGTAGCCGGCCCAGTCGATCGGCGTCTTGTTGGCGCGGGCGGCGGCCAGCGTCACCAGCGGGGTGGCCTTCTTGCTGGCGTGCAGGGCGCGCACCTTGTCGTAGTCGGTCTTCAGGTCGTCGATGAACTTGGCCGCGCGCTCGTCGCTCAGCAGGTCGGCGCACACACCCACGCTGCGGCTGGCGTCGGGCACATAGACCACCGGGCCCTCGTAGTGCGGCGCAATCTTCACCGCGGTGTGCACCCGGCTGCAGGTGGCGCCGCCGATCAGCAGCGGGATCTTCTTCATGCGGAACCAGTCGTCACGCTGCATCTCCGCAGCCACATGCTGCATCTCTTCCAGGCTGGGCGTGATCAGGCCACTCAGGCCGATGATGTCGGCACCCTCGACGCGTGCCTTGGCCAGGATGTCCTGGCAGGGCACCATCACGCCCATGTTCACCACCTCGAAGTTGTTGCACTGCAGGACGACGGTGACGATGTTCTTGCCGATGTCGTGCACGTCGCCCTTGACGGTGGCAATCACGATCTTGCCCTTGGGTTTGACATCGCCACCGGCGTCCTGCAGCAGCTTCTTCTCGGCCTCGATGTAGGGCAGCAGGTGGGCCACCGCCTGCTTCATCACGCGCGCGCTCTTGACCACCTGCGGCAGGAACATCTTGCCCTGGCCGAACAAATCGCCCACCACGTTCATGCCGGCCATCAGCGGGCCTTCGATCACATGCAGCGGGCGGCCACCGGCGGCGGCGATGCGCTGCCAGCAGGCCTCGGTGTCTTCGGTGATGAAGTCCGTGATGCCGTGCACCAGGGCATGGCTCAGGCGCTCGTCGACGCCGTTGTTGCGCCAGGCCAGGCGCAGGCTGTCGTCCTTGGCCGCGCCCTTGACGTTCTCGGCAATCTCCAGCAAGCGCTCGGTGCTGTCGGCACGGCGGTTCAGCACCACGTCCTCCACCCGCTCGCGCAGGGTGGCGTCCAAGTCGTCGTAGACGCCCACCATGCCGGCGTTGACGATGCCCATGTCCAGCCCCGCCTGGATGGCGTGGTACAGGAACACGGTGTGGATGGCTTCCCGCACCGGCTCGTTGCCGCGGAAGCTGAAGCTGACGTTGGACACGCCGCCCGACACCTTGGCGCCCGGCAGGTGGGCCTTGATCCAGCGCGTGGCGTTGATGAAGTCGACCGCGTAGTTGGCGTGTTCCTCGATGCCGGTGGCAATGGCAAAGATGTTGGGGTCGAAGATGATGTCCTCGGGCGGGAAATCGATCTCGTCGACCAGCAACCGGTAGGCGCGCTCGCAGATCTGGATCTTGCGCTCGTAGGTGTCGGCCTGGCCTTGCTCATCGAAGGCCATCACCACGGTGGCTGCGCCGTAGCGCCGCAGCAGCGTGGCCTGGCGCCGGAACTCGGCCTCGCCTTCCTTCAGGCTGATGCTGTTGACGATGCCCTTGCCCTGCAGGCACTTCAGACCGGTCTCGATCACGCTCCACTTGCTGCTGTCGACCATGATCGGCACACGGGCGATCTCGGGCTCGCTGGCGATCAGCTTGAGGAAGCGCTCCATCGCCGCCACGCTGTCGAGCATGGCCTCGTCCATGTTGACGTCGATGATCTGGGCGCCGTTCTCCACCTGCTGGCGGGCCACGCTCAGCGCGTCCTCATAGCGGCCTTCCAGGATCATCCGGGCGAAGGCCTTGCTGCCGGTGACATTGGTGCGTTCACCGATGTTGACGAACAGGTTGCCGGCGCCGATGGACACCGGCTCCAGGCCGGCCAGGCGCATGGGCGGCGGGGTGACAGTGGTGCGGACGGTGGCGTCGGTCATGGGCAGCTTGGGGCTTGAAGCCCGCTGCGGCGGCCGGCTCACCCGGCGCGCCTGCAGCAGGCGGTGGGTGAGCGCCGTTGCCAGGCGCCGATGGACACCGGCACCGCCCCGAGCCTGGCAGCAGGTTCAAGACTGAACCGCTGTCGCAACGCTCCTCGGGGAAGCCCGCATTCTAGGTGCGGCCGCGCTAGACTTTGCTGCATGACCCTGACCGCGATGGAGCAGCCCGTGGGATATGCACTGCAACGGCAGCCGATGAGCGCTGCCGAGTTCCTGATCTGGGATGCTGGCCAGAGCATCAAGCATGAATACGTGCGCGGTGAGGTGTTCGCCATGGCGGGAGGCGAGGACCGCAACTACACCGTCGCATTGAACCTGGCGATGGCCCTGCGCCCGCACCTGCGCGGCACTGCATTCCGGGTGTATGGCAGCGACGTGAAGCTGCACGTGGAGGCCGCGGACGCCTACTTCTACCCAGACGTGATGGTCACCTGCAGTGCCGCCGACCTGGGCGACCGGCTGATCAAGCGCGAGCCCAGCCTGGTGGTGGAAGTGCTGTCGCCGTCCACCGCCGCGTACGACCGCGGCGACAAGTTCGCTGCCTACCGCCAACTGCCCAGCCTGCAGGAATACCTGCTGGTCGACGTGGACCGCCAGCGCTGCGACCTGTTCCGCAAGGGTGCCGACGGCCTGTGGGTGCTGCACCCCAGCAGCACCGACGAGCCGGTGCAACTCGCCAGTGTCGACCTGCGGATCACGCCCGCAGACCTGTGGGCCGACCTGGAGCCGCAGCTCAACACCCCGGCAGCCTGACCAGGCTGCCAGCGCACGGCTGTCAGGGGCCGACGACGACAAACCCGCACGACGTGGGTTCAACCGCCGTGCCAGCCAAGGTATTCACCGCGGCCAGCGACACCACGGCCCCTTGCGCATCCAGCAGCGCGAGAAAGAAGCTCTGCAGATCCGGCGTCGGCCAGACACAGACGGGATCCGGTCGCGTGACGATGACGCTACCACCGCCACCGCCACCGCCATGCACATTCTGCGGACTGAAGGTGAAGGCCGTGGCATGGGCCGCGCGCAGCGTCAGGCCATCGGCGGCGATGCGCAACTGCGCCGCTGACGACGCCGACTGTGCATAGGTGCCACCCGCGCGGTCCAGCCCGCGCAGGTTGGCTTGAAGCGGGTCGTAGGCCAGCGCCACACCACGCCGGCGCAGTGGGCCATCGGCGTTCTGAACCATGGCCAGCGTGGTCAACGGCAGCACGAGTTCGCCAGCCACTGGTGTCGACTGGGCGGCCAACAGGCCCGACGCCAATTCAATCAGCACGGGCTCCAGGCGGTTGGTCGCAAACCCGACCAGGCTGCCATTGGTCGGGCGGATCTGCAGCAGGCGCAGCGGGCCTGCCGTCAGCAAATCGGTGCTGTAGTCGGCACCCACATGGCGCCGCACGCCGCTGCCGATGCGCAGCAGCGGCAGGCGCACCCGGTTGAAGATGCCCTCGAAGGGCGTGGCGGCCGGCCAGGATGCGTCCAGCGCCAGGGTGTTGAGCAGCAGCAGGCGAACATCTGCCAGCGCGTCGAAGCCCAGGCCCATGTCGGCCGCCGACAGGGCCTGCGCCAGACGGGCATCGCTGCGCGCCGTGCCGGCCGCGAAGCCAGTCTCCGCAGCGGACCAGGCGGCCAGCACAGGCCAAGGCCCACGCCCATCGGTGGCGGTGAGAAAGCCGCTGCTGAAGGCCCGGCCCTGGTCTGCCCACAGATGGCGGGAGACCAGACCACTCTGCTGCGCCTCGGCATACGGCGTCGGCGCCAGGTCGAAGCGGCTGCTGATCTCGGCCAGGGTCGCGCCACTGGCGGCGGCGGCCAAGCTGCGCACTGCCGCATGGGCCAGCGGCGCAAGCACAGCCACGTTGCCGGCACCAGCCAGATCGGCGCGCATTTGCGCAACCACCAGTTGGTGGTTGGCCGCCACCAGCGCTGCCCGGGCGGCCGCGTCGGGCATTTCACTGGCCGCAGCCACAGGCACCGAAGCACGAACAGCCAGGTACTGCGGGAGGGTCATCGTCTCTGGCAAGGTGACGGCGACAGGCTGCATCGCATCGCTGGGGGTCTGCCCGCCACCGCCACAGGCAGCGAGCCCAAGCATCAGACAGCCTGCGACCCCATGGGCCACCACACGGCCCAGACCAACTCCACGCAACATCACACCCCCGTTTGGGTCGCCCAGCGCAGCACCGCTCACCGTCGGGCCCGCCCCCGGCGCGGATGCGCCCGGCGTTGGCCACCGGGCCAGCAAACCACAGCGCGGCCTCAGGCCGCCAGCAAACCGCTGAACAGCGGATCAGCCTTGCTGCGCGGCCGGTAACTGGCCACGCGGCGGGCGATCTCGGCGATGTGCTCGGGCGTGGTGCCGCAGCAGCCGCCGACGATGTTGACGAAGCCGGCCTGGGCGAACTCGGCCAGCATGCGGCCAGTCACCTCCGGCGTTTCATCGAAGCCCGTCTCGCTCATGGGGTTCGGCAGGCCGGCATTGGGGTAGCAGCTGATGAAGGTGTCGCCAGCCACCTTGGCCAGCTCTTCGATGTAGGGCCGCATCACCGCCGCGCCCAGCGCGCAGTTCAGGCCCACGGCCAGCGGCCGGGCATGGCGCACGCTGTGCCAGAACGCGGGCACGGTCTGGCCGCTGAGGATGCGACCGGACGCATCGGTCACCGTGCCGCTGATGATCACCGGCAGGCGCTCGCCGGTCTGCTCCATCAGCTCGTCCAGCGCAAAGATCGCGGCCTTGGCGTTCAGCGTGTCGAAGATGGTCTCCACCAGGAACAGGTCGCAGCCGCCTTCAAGCAAACCGCTGGCCTGCTCCAGATAGGCGGCGCGCAGCGCGTCGAAGCTGACGTTGCGCGCACCGGGGTCGTTCACGTCCGGGCTGATGCTGGCGGTGCGCGGTGTGGGGCCCAGGGCCCCGGCCACGTAGCGCGGGTGGTCGGGCGTGCTGGCGGCGTCGCAGGCAGCGCGCGCCAGCCGGGCGGCTTCGACATTCAGCTCGCGGGCGATGTGGCCCAGGCCGTAGTCTTCCTGCGCGATGCTGGTGGCCCCGAAGGTGTTGGTCTCGACCATGTCGGCGCCGGCGGCCAGGTACTGGTCGTGGATCTCGCGGATCACGTCGGGCCGGGTCAGCTGCAGCAGGTCGTTATTGCCCTTCAGGTCCTTGCCGTGGTCGGCAAAGCGGGCGCCGCGGAAATCGGCCTCGGTCAGCTTGTAGCGCTGGATCATCGTGCCCATCGCACCGTCGATGATGGCAATGCGTTGCTGCAGCAGGGCCGGCAAGCCGGCGGCGCGGGTGTAGGTATGACGAGACATTCGGAGATTGTAGAAGTCAGCCCCTGCGCACGCGCGGCATCAGGTGTCGTTCGGCATGGTGTCCATGAACAGCGAGTCGCGGAAGTTCACCGCCTGTGGCGGCGGGCGCTCGTCGGCCAACTGGGCCCACACGGCCAGCTGGCCGGCGGCCATGGGCTTGGCGAACAGGAAGCCCTGCAGCTCGTCGCATTGCAGCTGCACCAGCAGGTCGCGCTGGCGCTCGGTTTCCACGCCCTCGGCCACCACGCGCAGGCCCAGCGCATGGGCCAGCTTCACCACCGCGTCGATGATGGCCTTGGCGTCATCGCTCTGGCCCAGGTCCTGCACGAAGGACGCGTCGATCTTCAGCTCGGCCGCTGGCAGGCGACGCAGGTAGCTCAGGCTGGCCTGGCCCACGCCGAAATCGTCGATCGACACGTGCAGGCCGGCGCGGCGCATGCGCTCGAAGCTGCGCTGGGTGACCTGCGTATCCTCCATCGCCACCGATTCGGTGATCTCGCAGGTGAAGCGTCCGGGCTGCAGGTTGTGGCGCAACAGCGCTGCCTCCAGCCTGTCGACCAGGTCGTCCTGCCGCATTTGGTAAGCCGAAATGTTGATGGCCACCCGCATGCGCAGGCCCAGCGCACGCCAGGCCGCCGCCTGGCGGGTGGCGTCGTCGATCACCCAATTGCCGATGGCACCGATCAGGCCGTGGCGCTCGGCCAGCGGGATGAACAGCGCCGGGCTGACCATGCCGCGCTTGGGGTGGTGCCAGCGCAGCAACGCCTCGGCCGCGGTGACCTGCAGGCTGCGCGCGTCCACCTTGGGCTGGTAGTACAGCTCCAGCTGCCCGCGCACCACGGCCTGGCGCAGGTCGGCCAGCAACTCGGCCTGCTCGCGCAGGTCGACCGCCATCTTGGGGTCGAAGACCATGTAGTCCCCGCCGCCGGCCTGCTTGACCTGGCGCATGGCCATGCCCGCATGGCCCACCAGGCGCGGCCGGGCGCCATGGGCGGGATAGACGGCCAGGCCGATGCTGCAGCTCATGGCCACGTCGGCGCGCCCCGGCACCGGGTAGGGCCTGGCCAGCGCGCGGCACAGGGTGTCGGCCAGGTCGCAGGCGGTGTGCAGGTCGGCATGCACCAGCATCAGAAATTCAACGCCACCCATGCGCGCCAGCCGGGTGTCGGGGCCCGCCACTTGGCGCAGGCGCTGTGCGGCCTCGGCGATCAGCAGATCGGCCTGCAGGTGGCCGTAGCCGTCGTTGACGGCTTGCAGGTTGTCCAGGTTGATCAACAGCAGGCAGAGCGCGCCCGACTCGCGGTCACAGCGGGCCACGGCGTCATCCAGGGCCTGCCCGACGCGGTCGCCGGCCAGCAGGCCGGGCACTGCAGAGGCGCCGGTGAGTGACGCGCGCAGCCGGTCCAGGCTGCGCAGCAGCGACCCGCGCTGCAAGAGCAAGCCACCCATGGCCAACGTCAGGCCCAGCACCGCCACCAGCAGCGCAGGCAAGGCCCATGCGGGCAGGCTGTCGGAGTGCAACCACGGTGGCATGCGGGAATCTCGACGGGGCGCGGCGGGGCTTGAGCGAGGAAAACTCGCCCCTGCCGAAAACCGGTCGCAATTGACGCGGGACAACAGTGGGGCGGGCCCGCCGGTCAGTGCAGCAAGACGGGCTGCTGGGCCAATGCAGTGTAGCCCGCAATGAACGCATCGATCCGGTCCTGCAACCCATCGGCGTCGCCTGACTGCTGGCCGGCCACCAGGGCCTGCACACCCAGCTTGAAGTGTTCAGCCAGTGCACCTTCGATGAAGATCTCCTTGCGCGCCAGCTTGTCGACGATCTCGAAGCCGCCGCGCGGCAAGCGGGCCGGCGCGTTGCCGTCATCGGCGGGCAGGTCGAACGACATGACCACAAAACTGTCTGAGTTGTACAGCGTCTGCATGAAACCTCCTGGCTCTGACAGCTTGGGCCGTTGCCAGTGGATTCAAGGCGCAGCCAGCCACTGCAGGTCGACCACATCGCCCGAGCGCGGCACCTGCATGCGCAGGCGCACCGGCCAGGCACCGGCGGGGGTGCCGGCATCCCGGGCCAGCCACACGTCCACCAACAGGCCCTCGGGCCGTGGTGGCTGCCGGCGCCAGTGCTGCAGCGCAGCGTCGCCCCAGGGCGTGGGGCCGGTGGTGTCGGGCTGGCGCCGCAGTTGCCACTGGCCGGCATGGCCACGCGCATCGGTGACGAACAGGCGCAGGGCCTCGGGCGGGGGGCCATCGGCTGCCGCCAGGATGGCCGCCAGCTGCGCGAGCCAGCTCAGCCGGTCCTGCGCGCCGGGCCAGGCCGGCTGCTGCTGCGGCGGGCCGGAATAGCCGATGCGACCGATGTCCCGCCGGAAGCTGGCCGCCTGCGCCCGGCCCCCACGGCGGCTGTCGATATACCGGTCTGGCGCCAGACCGTGGGCATCGACGCCGCCGCTGCTGGACTGCGACAACAACGGCGCGCCACCGCCACCGCGGGCATCGAGCGTCAGCCGGTAGTGCTGGCCATCGTGGTGCCAGGTCAGCAGCGCCTCGCCCACCTGGCCGTTCAGGCGCAGGCTGTAGCGCTGCTGCGCCGGCGGGGGCAACTGAGTGCGGTACAGCGGTGGCGGCTCGCCCGCGGGGCTCTCGTCGGGGTCAGCAGCGTCAGCGCCGGGGCGCTCGACAGGGCCGGCCAGGCCCTCGGTGGCTGTCAGACCGGCTGGGCCAGACCGTGCAGGCGGCGAAGCCGTCGGTGGGGCGGCTGCCGGTGTTGCGTCGGCTGTCACCCGTCGCACCGGTTGTGCCGCCTGCGCTGTGGGCGGCTGCTGCGGTGCATCCACCGCCGCTGCCCTGGTCGTCAGCGCGGGCAGCGCTGCCGGCTGCACCAACGCCGGGGCCGGCAGGCTGCGCAGTTGCACCGGGCCCGGCCGCTGCGGCCCTGGCGGCGGCGCGGCGGGTGCCAGCAGGCCAGCCAGCCAGGCGTGCAACCCCAGCACCAGCGCCATCAGCAGCAGCGCGGGCTGCCAGCGCCCGGCCCGCCGCTGCGGCGCCGCAGCGGCATGCATCAGGCCGGCAAAGGCGGCAGGCGTGGTCATCGGACAATGCTGCCACTGCGGCCGCCGCCGGCGCCATCCCAGATCCCCCACCCCGATGAAACTCGCCACCTACCGAGACGGCTCACGCGACGGCCAGCTGGTCGTCGTCTCGCGTGACCTGAGCACGGCGCACTTCGCCACCGGCATCGCCACCCGGCTGCAGCAGGTGCTGGACGACTGGAACTTCCTGTCGCCGCAGCTGCAGGACCTGTTCGTCACCCTCAACCAGGGCAAGGCGCGGCATGCCTTTGCGTTCGAGCCGCGCCAGTGCATGGCGCCGCTGCCGCGCGCCTACCAGTGGGCCGACGCCTCGGCCTACCTGCCCCATCTGGAGCGGGTGCGGCGCGTGCGCGGTGCGGCGCTGCCGCCATCGGCCACCACCGACCCGCTGATGTACCAGGGTGGCAGCGACGACTTCCTCGGCCCCTGCGAAGACGCCTGGTTCGGCAGCACCAGCTGGGGCATCGACTTCGAGGCCGAACTGGCCGCCATCACCGGCGACGTGGCCATGGGCGCGAACCCGGCCCAGGGCCTGGACGGCGTGCGTCTGCTGCTGCTGGCCAACGACTGGAGCCTGCGGGAACTGGTGCCGGCCGAGCTGGCCAAGGGTTTCGGCTTCGTGCAGAGCAAGCCGGCCACCGCCTTCGGCCCGGTCGCCGTCACGCCCGATGAGCTGGGCGCCGCCTGGCAGGGCGGCCGGGTGCACGGGACGCTGCAGTCGTCGGTCAACGGCAAGAAGGTGGGCCTGAACGAGACCGGGCCGGAGATGCAGTTCCACTTCGGCGAACTGATCGCCCACCTGGCCAAGACACGCAACGTGCGGGCGGGCAGCATCATCGGGTCGGGCACGGTCAGCAACCAGGATGCGGCCAAGGGCTTTGGCTGCATCGTCGAGCGGCGGGCTGTGGAAACGGTGGGCCTGGGCGCGCCAGCCACGCCCTACCTGGCCGTCGGCGACACCGTGCGGCTGGAGCTGACAGGCCGCGACGGGCTGAGCGTGTTCGGCGCCATCGTGCAACGGGTGACAGGCCCGCAGCCCGACGCACCAGCGGAACCGGACAGCGACGACGAGACGCCGCCCCCGGACAGCACTGGCTAACGCCGGCGCCCGCGCGGCGCGCCACCGGGCCGGCCGCCCCGGGCCTGCCACAGCGGCCGGCGCGCCCGCAGCTGGCTGGCAATGCCGTCGTTCAGCCGCTCGCGCTGGGCCTGCACTTCTTCGACGTAGCCGAACACGTTGGGAAAGCGCTGGTCCAACCACAGCCACAGGGTGCAGGCGCGCAGCACCTGTTCCATGCGGTCGAGCCGGCTGTTCTCGCTCACTTCATGCAGGAAACCGGGCTCGCCGGCCTGGCCGTCCCAGGCGTGGCGCTCGGTCCAGCCCAGGAACTGCTGCATCAGCTGATCGGTGCGGGTGTCGACCGGCGCCTGGGCATAGAGGAAGCGCTCGCGCAGGCTCAGCGGCGCGGCGCGCTCGTCTAAGTGGGCGGCGATCTCCAGCATCTGCGCCAGTTCGGCCACCGCGAAGTGGGCGTTGTCCAGCGTCAGCTGCTCGACGAACACGCCCAGCACCTCGCGCAGCTTGCGCTTGCCCAGCTTGCCGGCGATGGTCTCGATGTGCCACCAGTTCGGCGCCACCGGCGACTTGAAGTGGCGCGGCGCGCGCGGCTGCAGCGCCAGCAGGTCGCGCAGCGTGCGCGCGGCGCTGGGTTCGGCCTCGGCCAGCACGCCGGCAAAGCCTTCCTCGTGGATGCCGTAGCGCCCGGCGCGCCCGGCGATCTGGTGCACCTCGCTCTCGTCGAGCGTGCGGTCGCCCACGCCGTCGAACTTGGTCAGCGTGGAAAACAAGACCCGCCGGATCGGCAGGTTCAGGCCCATGCCGATGGCGTCGGTGGCCACCAGCACCTCGGTCTGGCCGGTGGCGAAGCGCTCGGCCTCGCGGCGGCGCACCTCGGGCGGCAGCGCGCCGTAGATCACGCTGACCGACTTGCCGTTGTCCGACACCTGGTCGCGCAGCATCAGCACGTCCTTGCGGCTGAACGCCACCACCGCGTCGCCCAGCTTCAGGTTGGCGATGGGCACGGCCGCCGGCAGCAGCTGCACCTGTTGCATGCGCTCGAAGTGGCGCACGGTGCAGCGCTCGCCGCACAGGCCCAGCAGGTTCTCGATCGCTGGTACGGCATACGCCGAGCAGATGATCAGCAGCTCCTTCGCCGGCGCGCCGACGATGGCCTGCGTCCAGGCCCAGCCACGGCTGGGGTCGAAGATCATCTGGGCTTCGTCGATCACCGCCACGTCGATCAGCTCACCGGTGCCCATCATCTCGATGGTGCTGCTGACCACGCGGGCGCCCTCGACCGGCGCGCTTTCTTCGCCGGTGCGCAGGCTGCAGGGCACGCCGCGTGCCATCAGCCGGTCGCGCCCTTCCAGCGCCAGCAGGCGCAGCGGTGCCAGGTAGACGCCACGCTCGCAGGTGGCCAGGCGCTCGAAGGCCTGGTGTGTCTTGCCGCTGTTGGGCGGGC
>JBBAPL010000091.1:12472-21069 GCA_040400895.1 Aquabacterium sp. | reverse complement strand
CATGACTTCAACAACCTGCTGGGCATCATCATCGGCAACCTCGACCAGACCCTGGCGGCGCTGCCGGGTAGTGATGCGTCACGCGAGCGCCTGCAGACGGCGCTGGCCGCTGCCTTGCGCGGCGCCGATGTCACCCGCGCGATGCTGGCGGTGGCCCGCCGCCAACCGCTGGAGAGGGTGGCCGTTGACGTGAACGAGCGGCTGCGCGAACTGCGGCCGCTCATCCGCAACAGTGTGGGCGCGCGGATCGTGCTGGAAGAAGGGCTGTGCGAGGGCCGGGCCGTGGCCACCCTGGACCCCAACGGCTTTGACAGCGTGATCCTGAACCTGGTGATCAACGCGAGGGATGCGATGGCCGACGGCGGCCGCCTGACGATCGGCACCTCGATCGAGACCGTGGACCGGGGCCGCGCCAACAACCTGGAGCCGGGTTGCTATGTCTGTGTGCGCATCAGCGACACCGGCGTGGGCATGGCCTCCGACGTGGCTGCCCGGGCGTTCGAGCCCTTCTTCACCACCAAGCCCGTGGGCAAGGGAACCGGCTTCGGCCTGTCCACCGCCTATGGCTTCACGCGGCAACTGGGCGGTGGGGCCAGCCTGCGCACCAGCCTTGGAAAGGGGACCCAGATCCTGCTGTTCCTGCCTCAGGCGCCGCTCAATGTCGTGCCGCCGCCGCCGCTTCCAGCCGCCAGCGTGCCCGCCTCGGCCAAGGCGGGCCTGCGCCTGCTGGTGGTGGACGACGAGCCCCACTTGCGCACCTTGGCGGCCGAATGGGTGGGGCAACTGGGGTACCGCGCCACCGCTGTGGCCAGTGCGGATGAGGCGCGTTGCCTGCTGGAGACTGAAGCGTTCGACATGCTCGTCACAGACATCGTGATGCCGGGCGCGTTGGATGGCCTGGAACTGGCCCTGTGGGCGCAACAGCGGTATCCGGATCTGCGCATCATGCTGGCCACCGGCTATTCCGAGAGGCTTGGTTCGGGGAGCCTGCCTTGGCCCCTGCTGGAGAAGCCCTATCGCAAGGCCGACCTGGCACGGCTGCTGGACGCAGCCGTGCGTACCCGGGCCTTCAGCGAGGCGCAGAAGGTGTAGGCGGTGCTGCGGTGGGCACGCGATGCGCCGGCATGCCGTGCAGCAATGGCCGAACCACTGCACACAGCGCCGCCCGGGTCGGCAGCGCCCAGGTGTCTAGCGGCGGCGCTGGTAGGTGACGAAGGCGTAGCCGCAGGCCGGTGAGCCGGCGCTGTGGCGCTGATCGCGTGATTCTTCGACGAACCCGCCGCCGCGCCAGTCGGGAAAGCAGGTGTCCCCGGGCAACACGGCGTCGATCTCGGTCAGCAGCAGGGTGTCGGCCAGCGGCAGCGCCTCGGCAAACAGCTGGCCGCCGCCGATCACGAACACCCGCGCTGCGCCGGTCGCGGCCGCCGATGCCCGCGCCAGAACCAGCGCGTCGGCCAGGTTGTGCACCACATGGGTCGGCGGGGCGCCATCGGCCTGCCAGCCCGTCTGCCGGGTGACGACGATGTTGGCCCGACCCGGCAGTGGCCGGAACCGCGCCGGCAGGGAATCCCAGGTGCGGCGGCCCATCACCACCGGGCAGCCCATGGTCTGCCGGCGGAACCAGCGCTGGTCTTCCGGCTCATGCCAGACCAGCCCGTTGTCGCTGCCGATGCTGCGGTTGCGGTCGACGCTGGCGATCAGCGCGAGTGGAACATCCGTCACACAGCCACCGGCGCCTTGATCAGCGGGTGGTGCTGGTAGTCATGCAGCACGAAGTCCTCGAACCGGTAGCCGTCGATGCTGTCGGGCCGGCGCACGATCTCCAGCGTGGGGTAGGGGTAAGGCGCGCGGGCCAGCTGGGTCTGCACCTGCTCCACATGGTTGTCGTAGATGTGGCAATCGCCGCCGGTCCAGATGAAGTCGCCCACGTCCAGGTCGCACTGCTGGGCCAGCATGTGGGTCAGCAGGGCGTAGCTGGCGATGTTGAACGGCACGCCCAGAAAGATGTCGGCACTGCGCTGGTAGAGCTGGCAGCTGAGCTTGCCGCGCCCGCCCGGTGTGGTGGCAGGCGCCACATAGAACTGGAAGAACGCGTGGCAAGGCATCAGCGCCATCGCGTCCAGGTCGGCCACGTTCCAGGCGCTGACGATGATGCGGCGGCTGTCGGGGTTGGTCTTGAGCTGCTGCACCACCTGGGCGATCTGGTCGATGTGGCGGCCATCGTGCGTGGGCCAGCTGCGCCACTGCACGCCGTACACCGGGCCCAGGCTGCCGTCTTCGCGCGCCCACTCGTCCCAGATCGTGCAGCCGTTGTCCTGCAGCCACTGCACCTTGCTGTCGCCGCGCAGGAACCACAGCAACTCGATGACGATGGCACGCCAGAACACCTTCTTGGTGGTGACCAGCGGAAAACCTTCATTCAGGTCGAAGCGCATCTGGTGGCCGAACACGCTGCGCGTGCCGGTGCCGGTGCGGTCGCCCTTGGCCACGCCATGGGTGAACACATGGCGCATGAAGTCTTCGTACTGGCTGCGGGTGGGGCGGGTCATGGGCGGGGGTGGGGCAGGGGGTCGAGCCCAGATTATCTGGCGCCGCTGGTCAGCGGTAGTACCGCCAGTCGAACACCATGCGCAGGCCGACCGCCCAGATGGTGCGCAGCAGCACCGGATCGGTCGGTCCGTCCACCACACGGGCGCGGCTGGGCACGTCGGCGCTGGTGTACAGCTGGAACATCACGCTGGAGCTCTGGTTGCCGGCAAACGCGCGGTAGGGGCGGTACTCCAGGATGGGCAGGTCGTACAGCGTGGAGCGGAAGCTCACCAGCCGCGCCGGGCTGTCGGGCCCAGTGCCGGGGGCGATCAGTTGGTCGGCGCTGGTGTGACCGTAGCGGGTGACGCCCAGTTCACGCCCCAGCACGAACTGGAACCGCCCGACCGGTGTGGCCATGCCCAGCTGCCAGGGGATCAGGCCGCCGTTGCTGGCCGTCACCGCCATCGCGGCATAGGCGTCGGGCGCTGCCAGGGCCAGCGGCGACAGCAGCAGCAGGTCACCCGGCACCAGGAAGAACGGCGCGCGCAGCCGCAGGCTGGGCCCGCTGCGTGCCGGCACCGCCGCCAGGATGCCGCCGCCCTGGTTCAGCACGTCCGACGGCAGGAACTTGGTGGTCGACGCGGAATCGGCGCGCATGCCGATGGACGCAAACACCAGCCCGTCGCCCGACTCGCCGATCACCCCCTCCAGCCCCATGCCCAGCCGCAGCGACACGTCCAGCCCGGTCATGCGGCCGCGCTCGTTCTGCGCCGGGTCGAAGCCGTTGCGCAGCAGCCGGCTGTCGATGGTGCCGGCCAGACCGAGGAACGGGCCGAGCTCGGTGCGGAACCGCGGCATCGCGCCCAGGCCGGCGCCCAGGGCCGGCACCGGCGTGGGCTTTTGCACGGACGTGAACAGCGTGCCGCCGATCTCGGCCTGCTGCAGCACCGGCGCCCGGTTGGGCATGCGCGGGTTGCGGCAGATGTCGAAGCCGTCGGCTTCGGCCGGTGCGCTGGCGGCCAACGGCACCAGGCTGTCGGGCAGGCGGCCCTGGGCCGCGTCGATCACCTGGGCCAGGCTTTGGCGCACCGATTCGGCGGCCAGCGCCGCGTCTTCGGGGCGCATGTGGGCGTCGCCCATCACCACCACCGGCTTGCCGCCGCTGCCCCAGGTGACGATCTCCAGGCCGTGCTCGTTGTAATAGTCGTGCGTGCCCTTGCGCTGGGATGCGTCACCCCAGGTGCCGGCGATGTGGCCGGCGGCAAAGGTGTCCTGCAGGAAGTGCAGGGCGAAGGCCTCGTCGGCCAGCGCCGCCAGCAGCAGGGCGCGGCGGGCTTCGGGGGCCAGGGTTTCGCTGGCCAGGCGTGATGCCTTCTGCAGTGCGCTGAGGTGGAAATGCCGGTACACGCCCACCGCGTTGATCTCGGCGCCGGGCACCACCGACTGCCTGCCGTAGCTGGCCTCGTCGCTGGTGGCCTGGGTGCGGGCCAGCAGAAAGTGCGCCGTGTTGGCGCCGGCCCGGGTGGCGTAGCCGGGGTCGGCCCGCTGCAGGCGGATGTCGGACACCCGCAGCGCATTCAGCCGCTCGGCCCGGTGCTCGGCGCTCTGCATGCGCCGGCGCAGGTCGGGGCCGATGGTTTCCGGCGTCAGCTCGGCCGGCTGCACCGATGCCGGCGGCACCACCGGGATGCGCGCCAGGTCGACCTTGAGCTGCGCCGCCACGTCGGCCACCTGCAGGATCCAGGGGGCGGTCAGCGCGGTGTCCAGCATCTGCCGGCTGGAGCAGGCATGGTCGCCTGCAATGGCGGTCAGCGCCGCCCAGTCCAGGCACAGCGGGGCCACGCCCTGCTGGTCGAAGGCCGACAGCCGGCACAGGCGCGCCTCGTGGCCGGTGCGTGCTTCTTCCCACAGCCGGTCGAAGGCGGCGCGGCGCTCGGGCACCAGCGACTGGACGGCGAGCAGCGCGATGTCGCGGTGCTCGGGGTACACCCAGGCCCGGGTGCTGGCGGCCAGCAGCAGACCGGCTGCCAGGGCCAGGCCGCGCGCCCAGGCCACTGAAGTGCGGCGCGCCGGTGCGCCACGAAAAAATTGGGAATGTCGCTGCATCGTCCGACTCGGTGGGCCCGCCCGCCGGACCGCGCCAGCGATGTTGCCATGGTGCGCCTGTGTCAGCCGCGCACACAATGCGGTGCATCGCTACCTCGCCCATGCCCGGCCGCCGACTGCCATGACACATCCCCTGCGTTTGCGTCCACCCATGGCCGGCCTGGTGACCTGGCTGCTGGTGTCGCTGGCTGGCCTGCTGCTGGCGGGCTGTGCCAGTAGCCCGCCGCCGGCGGTGTCCAAGCTGGCGCACAGCCAGGCGCTGCCGCCGCGCGACGACGGCCTGCTGGCCGATGTCGAACGCCAGATCACCCGCCAGCACGGCGCCGAGGCGTCGGGCTTCCGCCTGCTCGACATCAACGCCAATGGCCTGCGCTACCGGCTGGCGGTGATCGACGGCGCGAAGCACTCGCTGGACGTGCAGTACTACGTCTGGTTTGCCGACGGCGCCGGCCAGTTGCTGATGACCCGGGTGCTCGCCGCGGCCGACCGCGGCGTGAAGGTGCGCATGCTGTTCGACGACCTGAACACCATGCTGCGCACGATGAGCAGCCCCGAGCTGCGCGACGCGATGCTGGCGCGGGTGGATGCCCACCCGAACATCGAGGTGCGGGTGTTCAACGGCTGGCGCGAGCGCGGCTGGCTGGGCCGGCTGGGCGAGGGCATCACCGACTTCGCGCGCATCAACCGGCGCATGCACAACAAGCAGATGATTGCCGACAACCGCACGGCGATCCTGGGCGGGCGCAACATCGGCGACGAGTACATGGGCCTGCACGACGAGTTCAACTTCCATGACCTGGACGTGCTGGGTGTGGGCCCGGTGGCGCGCCAGGCCAGCGCGGTGTTCGACCGCTACTGGAACAGCGACTGGGTGCGCCGCCTGCCGCCGCCCCCGCCTGGCGCCGACGCCAGCCGCCTGACGCCGGCCATGATCGAGCTGCCGCCGGCCGCTGCGGCCCACCCCGGACTGCGCGCCATTGCCGCCGGCCAGCGCGACTGGACGGCCGACATGCTGGCCCTGGTGCACACCTTGACGCCCGGGCGCAGCATGGTGCATGCCGACCCGCCATCGCGTGCCGAAGGCTCGGTCAACCGCATGCCGGCGGCCTTCCGCGCGGTGATGCGGTCGGCCCAGCGCGAGGTGATGATCAGCAACGCCTATGTGATCCCCGACGCCACCTTCATGGACGACCTGCGTGAACTGGCCGCCCGCGGCGTGCGGGTGCGCATCCTCACCAACTCGCTGTCGTCGAACGACGTGCCCGCCGTCAACGCCCATTACGGGCCGTGGCGCCAGCGCCTGCTGGCTGCCGGTGTGGTGCTGCACGAGCTGCGCGCCGATGCCGCCATCCAGGCCGAGCTGGTGGACACGCCGCCTGTGAAGTCAGGCTTCGTCGGCCTGCATGTCAAGGCCATGGTGGTCGACCGGCAGCGCAGCTTCATCGGCTCGATGAACCTCGACCCGCGCTCGGAGATCTTCAATTCCGAGATGGGCGTGGTGATCGACAGCCCTGCCTTGGCCGACACGCTGGCCCGGCACATGGAACGCGACATGGCCCCGGCCAACAGCTGGCAGGTGGTGGCCGCACCCGGCGGCAGCCTGCGCTGGCACAGCAGCGCAGGCACGCTGGCGCGCGAGCCGGCCCGCAGCGCCTGGCAGCGGGTGGAGAACCTGTTGTTCAAGCTGATGCCGGCCAGCTACTACTGACCGCCGCGCCCGTGCATGCAGCCGCCGCGGCCAGCGTGCCGCCCTGGCGCCGCAGGATGGCCCTGCTGGCCGTCTGCCTGGGCACCCTGGTCGGGCCGCTGGACACCACGGTCAACACCGCGTTTCCCGTCATCAGTGCGGCCTTTGCGCTGGCGCCGCACGCCATCCAATGGGTGGTCATCGCCTTCGTGCTGACGCAGACCAGCCTGACCCTGGTCTTCGGCCGCCTGGGTGACCTGTTCGGCCACCGGCGCATCTTCGCGATCGGGCTGGCCACCTGCGCCGTGGCGCACCTGGCCGTGGGCCTGGCGCCCGACTACCCGACCCTGGTGGCCATGCGGGTGCTGCAAGGGCTGGGCGTGGGGCTGGTGGTGTCGTGCGGCGCGGCCCTGGCCACCCTGGCTTACCCGCCCGACCAGAAGCAGCGGGTACTGGCCCTCTATGTGGCCAGCACCAGCCTGGCGATGGCCGTCGGGCCGTGGCTGGGTGGTGTGCTGATCGCTGCGTTCGACTGGCCGGCGGTGTTCATCTTCCGGTCGCCCCTGGCCTTGCTGGTGTGGCTGGCCTTGCCGTGGGTGCTGCCGGCGCCTGCAGCCCGCCCGCTGGTGGCGCCGCCCGGACGTGCCGGCCCGTCGGGTGCTGGCAGTGCCACGGCGGCGCCGGCTTTCGACTGGGCGGGCGCCATCGGCCTGTCGGCGGTGCTGTGTGCCGTGGTGCTGGGCCTGGCTGAACTGGCCCGGCCGTCGGGCCGAGCAGTTGTCGGGCTGGCCAGCCTGGGCGCGGGCCTGCTGGGCGCGGTGCTGTGGGTGCGGCATGCGGGGCGCGCGGCGCATCCGGTGTTGCGCATGGCACCGTTTCGCTCGCGCTTGTTCTCGGGCGTGCAAGGGGCCTCGGTGGCGCTGAGCCTGGCCACCTTCGCCAACCTGCTGCTGCTGCCCTATGTCCTGACACGCGGGCCGCAGGCCCTGCCGATCGGCGCGGCCGGCCTGCTGCTGGCGCTGTATCCCTGCGGCGCCGTCATCGGCAGCCTGGTCGCTGGCCGCCTGGGCGCCCGGATGGGAGCCATCCCGTTGATGGTCTGGGGCATGGGCGGGGCGGCCTTCGGCCTGCTGGTGACGGCGCTGCTGCTGGTGCCCGCGCCGCAACTGCTGGCCGGGCTGCCGCCAGCGGCACTGGGCGCGGGCATGCTGGTCTGCGGCATCGGGCAGGGGCTGTTCCAGGTGGGCTACATGGACACCACCACCAGCCTGCTGCCTGCGCACGAGCGGGGCGTGGCCGGCAGCCTGGTCAGCGTGACCCGCCTGCTGGGCATCGGCCTGGGGGCGGTGGGCATCGGTTGGTTCGATGCCTGGGGCGGCAGCACGGCGCTGAGCTTTGCGGTGCTGGGTGGCGCTCTGGCGTTGCTGGCGCTGCGCTGTGGGTGGGTGTGGCGGCGCATGGCGTCTGGTTGAGGAACGGCCATCAGGCACCGGCCTGGTCGCCTGTGCCAGGGCGATCGACGCTGAAACGATGGTGTTCAGCGTGCCAGGAAGGACGTCGCTGAGCGGTGCTGGCTCACGGGCGCAAGCAGCCGATGTCGAGCGAGCGCTCCGGCTCAGGCCAGCTGAGGAGCTTCGGTTTCCCCGATCAATTGCCACCTGCGCTTGGCAGTCTTCGGCAGACGCTCTATCGCGCCATCGACCACGCATCGCGCATCGCTGCAACGTGCCGATGGTCAGTCCCGCAGCAGCCGCCCAACACATTCAAGCGAGACAGCGGGACGCGCAGGCGCCGGTAACGGTCTGCAAGATCAATCGGGTCGCCGCTGTCGAGTTGCGTCATCACGTCCAACTCGGCATGGCTCAGCGTTGAAGCGTTCGCGCGCAGGCCTTGGATCCGCGCGCGCCACGCCCCGGCGCCTGACACCACCGATTCGGCGTGCGTGGGGTGCGCGCAGTGGATCATGTCGTACGCAGGCGCGTCATGGCCGCACACTTCGGCGTCGGCGTCGACCGCCTGGATCGCTGCGCCCAAGGACTCGCCGCTGGGCAGCGTCCCGTCGGTTTCCACGGTGAACGAGATGGCACTGGCGCGGCCGGCACGCGCCGCAGCGCGTGCGACGCCCATGGCCTCCGAACTGCTGGTCATCGTGACGGCCGTGATCTGGTCCACGCCCGCCATGGCCAAAGCGTCGGGCTGAAATCCAGCTGCGGTAGCCGGTGTTTCGATGACGTCATTGCGACCCTTGCTGAGTGCATGCGGGTGGCATTCTCAG
>JBBAPL010000091.1:0-12462 GCA_040400895.1 Aquabacterium sp. | reverse complement strand
CGACGTCCGCCAGCACCTCGGCGGTGCCCGGCATCGTCTGGCACGCAGACCGTTCGCGCCATGTCACGCAAGTCGGTCACTGTTCAGTTCCTGCCGCTCGCAACGGGCAGCGTCGAAGTAGGGCAGCAGTGCCTTCGCCGCTTCAATGCGCAGGGCAAGGTCCAGGCCGTCGTTGTTCATGACGTCGAGCAAGAAGCGCTTGGGGTCGAGCGAGGCAGCCGCCTGCGCTGCAGCATCCGATGTTTGGCCAGGCGCGGACGGCACCGCTGCCGGCCCAAGCCGTTGCAACGCCAGCGCAAACTCCGCCGGCGGAATGCTCTTCAGCGGCGCCAGCAACTGTGCCTGGCCATCAGGATTGGGCGGCACATCGAGCCAGGGTTCGTCGGTGAACATCGGCACGAGGTCGGACGCGACGAAGGCCGACCACACGCCGGTGTCGGCCTGCAACGCGGGCACCGGCCGAGCAAGCGGCAGCGGCCGCGCTGACGTGGGATCCAGCGCCGGCAGCATGGCCACGCGACTGGGCGCGCTGTCGCCCAGGTAGCGTTGCCGCAAGGCGTCGAGAAATGCCCTGGCCTGTGGCGCCGGCACCGGCTCCACGAGCGAGAACCAGAGCTGACAACCATCGCTGCCGTTGACGGCGATGGCCGGCGCAGGCAGCGCCAGATCGGCCTGAACGCCGCCCCAGACTGCCGAGAGCGCGGCCCAGTCGGCCGGCCTGGCCAGCTCCAGCACCATCGCCCGCACCTGCCGCTGCGCATCGCCCATGCCGCGGTCGTCGAAACCCGGTTCCAGGCCCGCGTCGGCTTGGGGCCCATACAGGCGCTGCAGTTCCTGTTTCAATCGGGTCATGGCGGGGTCCTGAGACCGGTGGTTGGAAACGGGCCGACTCTAGTCGCAGCCGGCTGCCGGCGCCGCGTGCAGCGCGCCCTGGGCAACCATGGCGACAATCGCAGGGTGCTCACGCATCCCGTACCGCTCTCCCACCGCGTCATCGCCGCCAGCGTGCATGCGGTGCCGGCGCCGTTTCGCTGCTTTGCGGTGCGCAGCGACGAGCCCCGGCATGCCTTCGCCGCCCGCGCGCCCTATGGCTGGGTGCACATCCTGCGCCCGGCGTTTCTCGATGCCGACGCGTTGGCCAGCCTGGCGGCCGCAGGGGACGCACGCGTCAGCATCGAGACGCTCTCGGACATCGACTACGCCACCACCACGCTGTCCGATCTGGCCGCCGCGGCGCCTGGCGTGTCCGACCTGGAGGGCCACATCGCCAGCGCCTTGCAGCTGACCGGCGTGCTGGGGAGCGACCTCGCGGACTACCGGCGCAGCGTGGCCACCCGCATCGATTACCTGGCTGCGCGCGGCGCGGGCTTTCACAACGACGTCAACCGCCATTGGTCGCGCTGCCTGTTCTGGTTGCTTGCGCTCGACCTTGCCGAGGTCGACTTTGTCATGCCGCATGCGGGCGTGTGCCTGCCGCTGGCGCCCGGCGACCTGCTGGTGTTCGACCAGACGATGGCGCACGGCCTGTGCCGGCCCGGCGATGCCGGGCAGGCGGTGGCTGCGTCGTTTGGCACGGGCGCGCCGGGCCGACAAATCTTTCTGACGGGCGAGTTGGTGCTCAGCGATGCGCAGTGGACCCTGCTCGGTGCGCCTTGGCTGCCGGTGGAAGACCACGAGCAGCAGGCCGCTCTCGACCTGATGGTGGCCGAGTTCGACGAGCGCAGCGGCGCCATCCAGCGCGTGCGAACGCTGCGCGACAGCATGAAGCGCAGCACCTGCCACGTCGACGCGCCCACCGGCAGACTGCGCGTCGCGGCCGAAGGGCCTGATCACGACGTCGCCCCTTGAAAGGATGGCGCATGCCACTGAGTCCTGAAGACCTGCAGCACATCGCCGCACGCACCCTGGCGCACTACGAGCAGCACGCCCAGCGCTACTGGGAAGGCACGCGCGACCACGACGTCAGCCAGAACATCGCGGCGCTGCTGCAGCACCTGTCCGGACCCCCGCCCTTCGACCTGCTGGACTTCGGCTGCGGGCCCGGGCGCGACCTGCAGACCTTCAAGGCGCTGGGCCACCGCGCTGTCGGCTTGGAGGGCGCGCCGAGCGCGGCCGCGCTGGCGCGCGCCCACAGCGGCTGCGAGGTGCTGGAGCAGAGCTTTCTGCAGCTTGAACTGCCCTCGCAACGCTACGACGGTGTGTTTGCCAATGCGGTGCTGTTCCATGTGCCCCCCCAGGTGCTGCCCCAGGTGCTTCGGCAATTGCAGGCCTGCCTGCGGCCGGGCGGCGTGCTGTTCAGTTCCAATCCTCGCGGCAACAACCAGGCCGGGTGGAACGGCGAGCGCTACGGCGCCTTCCACGACTGGCCGGCTTGGCGGGCCTTGGTGACGGCTGCCGGTTTCGACGCGTTGGACCACTTCTACCGCCCACCTGGCTTGCCGATCGAACAACAGCCCTGGCTGGCGAGTGTGTGGCGCAAGCGTTGAGCCCTGACGCCTGGGCACGGCGCGTCCGCGGATCCGGACGCGATTGGCCTGGCTCAGGCCGCCTCGCGGTCGTCCAGCCCGAACTGCATCGCCGCCAGCCGCGCGTACAGCCCGCCGCGCGCCACCAGTTCGTCGTGGCTGCCGATGTCGACGATGCGCCCGGCCTCCATCACCACGATGCGGTCGGCCCGCTGCACCGTGGCCAGCCGGTGGGCGATGACCAGGGTGGTGCGGCCGGTCATCGCCCGCTCCAGCGCGGCTTGCACCATGCGCTCGCTCTCGGCGTCCAGCGCGCTGGTGGCCTCGTCCAGCAGCAGCAGCGGCGGGTTCTTCAGCATGGCGCGGGCAATGCTGATGCGCTGGCGCTGCCCGCCCGACAGGCGCACGCCGCGCTCGCCCAGGTAGGTGTTGTAGCCCTCGGGCAGGGCGGTGATGAAGTCGTGCGCAAAGGCCGCCTTGCCGGCGGCGATCACCTCGGCTTCGGTGGCATCTGGCCGGCCGTAGCGGATGTTCTCCAGCGCGCTGGTCGAGAAGATGGTCGAGTCCTGCGGCACGATGCCCACCCGCTGGCGCAGGTCGGCCAGGCTGGCATGGCGGATGTCGACGCCGTCCAACGTGATGGCGCCGCTGCCCACGTCGTAGAAGCGCAGCAGCAGCTGGAACACCGTGCTCTTGCCCGCGCCGCTGGGGCCGACGATGGCCACTGTCTCGCCCGGCGCCACCTGCAGGTTGAAGCCCTGCAGCGCTGGCACGGTGGGCCGCGACGGGTAGTGGAAGCCCACCGCGTTGAACGCCACGGCGGCGCCGGCCGGCCGGTGCGGCAGCGCCAGCGGCGCCGCAGGCTCGGCCACCGGGCTGCGCGCGTCCAGCAGTTCCATCAGCCGCTCGGTGGCGCCGGCGGCGCGCAGCAGGTCGCCATACACCTCGCTCAACACCGCCACGCTGCTGACCAGGATGATCACGAACACCACCGTCTGCCCCAGGTGGCCGGCAGTGATGGTGCCGGCGGCCACCGCCTGCGTGCCCTGGTACAGGCCCCACAGCAGCGCGCCGAAGGTGGCGGTGATGATGAAGCCCACCAGCAGCGCCCGCACCTTGGTGCGCTTGCGCGCGGTCTCGAAGGCGGCCTCGGTGGATGCGTTGAAGCGCTGCGCCTCGCGCTGCTCCTGCACATAGCTCTGCACCACGGGGATGGCGTTCAACACCTCGGCGGCGATGGCGCTGGAGTCGGCCACCCGGTCCTGGCTGGCGCGGCTGAGCTTGCGCACCCGGCGGCCGAAGTACAGGCTGGGCAGCACCACCAGCACCAGGATGCCCAGCACCTGCGTCATCACCACCGGGTTGGTGACGATCAGCATCACCATCGCGCCGCTGCCCATCACCACGTTGCGCAGGCCCATGCTCAGGCTTGAGCCCACCACCGTCTGCACCAGGGTGGTGTCGGTGGTCAGGCGGCTGAGCACCTCGCCGCTGGCATTGCTCTCGAAGAACTCGGGGCTCTGCTGCACCACATGGCCGTACACGGCGTTGCGCAGGTCGGCCGTCACCCGCTCACCCAGCCAGCTGACCATGTAGAAGCGCAGTGCCGAGAACAGGCCCAGCGCCGCGCCCACGCCGAACAGCGCCAGGAAGTGCCCGCGCAGCGCCATCACCCGCTGGGCCGGGTCGGCGGCGATCACGCCCTGATCGATGAGCGACTTCAGCGCCACCGGAAAGGCCAGCGTGCTGACCGCCGCCAGCACCAGGAACAGGCCCGCCAACGTGATCTGCAGGCGGTAGGGCCGCAGAAACGGGCCCAGCCCCGACAGGGAGCGGGGCGACTTCGCGGCGGGGCGGTCGTTGTCTTTCTTGGCCATGGGCGGCAGTGTAGGGGTCGACCCGAAGACACTGTCTCCTGCCGCCAGCGCGCCCTGCGGATTTGCATGCTTGGGCAATCATTGCCTTGGCAATAATGTGCGGATGGCCGATCCCGCACCGCCCGCAGCTGTCTTCTACACGCCCGAGACGCTCCAGCCCGACAACAACGTCGGCCTGTTGATGAAGCGGGCGTTGCAATCCATCCGCCAGACCATCGACCGCGAACTGGCGCCGCACGACCTGACCCAGGCGCAGTGGCTGCCGCTGGTGCGCATCGCCCACGGCGGCTGCACCACCATCGCTGCCCTGGCGCGCGACCAGGCCATCGACCCCGGCGCGATGACCCGGGCGGTGGACCGGCTGGAAGCCAAGGGCCTGCTGCGGCGCGAGCGGTCGGCGGCGGACCGGCGTGTCGTCACCCTGGTGCTGACCGACACCGGCCGAGCCGCTGCCGCGCTGGTGCCACCGGTGGCGGTGCAGGTGCTCAATGCCCACCTCGCCGGCTTCAGCCCGGCGGAGTGGCAGCAGCTGATCGGCCTGCTGACGCGGCTGCTGGCCAACGGCGACGCATTGCGCGAGCCGGCGCGGGAGGCGGCATGACGGCGTGCGGCATGCCGGTGCCACCGCGCCACCACCGGGCCGGTCTGCTGGCCGTGGCCGCGCTGGCGGGTGCCGCGCTGCTGGCCGGTTGCGCCCAGCCCGGCGCGCCGCGGGTCCAGGCGGCGCTGGTGCAACCGGCAGCCGCCGGGCTGGTCGATCCGGCCAGCGCCTTCCCCACTGCCCGCTGGTGGGTCGCGCTGGGCGACCCGGCGCTGAGCGGGTTGATCGACACCGCCCTGGCCGGCCAGCCCGGCCTGCAGGCCGCCGCCGCCCGGCTGGCCGCGGCCGACGCGGCCGTGGCGGCGGTGCAGGGGGGCCAGGGACCACAGGCCGCGCTGTCGGCCGATGCCACGCGCCAGCGCTTCAGTGCCAATGGCCTGATCCCGCCGGCGGTGGCCGGCAGCGTGCGCAACACCGCCAGCCTGCAGGCCAGCGGCCATCTTGCGCTGGACTTCTTCGGCAAGCACGACGCTGCGCTGGCCGCCGCCATCGGCCGCCAGCGTGCCGCAGCCGCCGAGTCCCAGGCCGCACGCAGCCTGCTGGCGGCGCAGATCACGCAGGGCTGGGTGGCGCTGGCGCGCCTGCAGGCCCAGCGGAGCGTGGCCGTGCAGACCCAGGCCCAGCGCCAGTCGCTGCGCGACCTGACCGCCCAGCGCGTGGCCGCCGGGCTCGACACCCAGGGCGCCTTGCGCAGCGCCGACGGCCCGGTGCCCGAGGCGCGGGGCCAGATTGCCGGGCTCGACGGCCAGATCGCCGCCGCCCGCCACCGGCTGGCAGCGCTCAGCGGCCAGGCGCCGCAGGCGCTGGACAGCGCCGCGCCGGTGCTGGCCGCGCTGCGGCTGGACCTGCCTCCGCCCCACCTGGGTGCCGACCTGCTGGGTCGACGCGCCGACGTGGTGGCCGCCCGCTGGCGGGTGGAGGCCGCCGCCCAGGGCGTGGCGGCTGCGCGGGCCGACTTCTACCCCGACATCAACCTGAATGCCGCGGTCGGCCTCAACGCCCTGGGGTTGGACCGGCTGCTCAATCTGGGCAGCCGCCAGCTCAGCGTGGGCCCGGCGCTGCGCCTGCCGCTCTTCGACGGCGGCCTGTTGCGCGCCCAACTGCGCGGCCGTGAAGCCGAGGCCGACGCTGCGGTGGCCGCCTACAACGGCGCGGTGCTGGATGCCGCCCGCGAGGTGGCCGACGCCGCCAGTCTGCTGCGCAGTCTCGCGCAGCAGCAGGCCGAGCAGGGCCTGGCCCAGGCGGCCGCCGCCGATGCCCGCGCCATCGCCCAGCAGCGCTTTGCCGCCGGGCTGGGCAACCGGCTGCCGGTGCTGCTGGCCGATGGCCTGGTGCTGGCCCAGCAGGCCCAGGCGCTGGACCTGCAGGCGCGCCAGCTCGATGCCCAGGCCACGCTGGCGCTGGCGCTGGGCGGTGGCTGGGTCGACCTGCCGGCCGCGGCGGCTGGCCCCAAGGCCACCGCCGCCCAGCCACTGTCATCCGCCCCGGCCGCCCGCCCGACCGACCTCCACACCGCCAGCCGCTGACCCACCAGCGCCCGCGCCACTCCGCACCGATCCCCATGGCCGACACCCCTTCCAACCGACCTGCACCCACCGCCCCCACTGTCACCCCCAGTGCCACCCCGGGCGCCGCTGCGCCGGTGGCCGCCCCCGCCACCCGCCGCCGCGCCCTGGGTCTGATCGCCACCGTGGTGCTGCTGGTCGGCCTGGGCTGGGGCGCCTGGCACTGGCTGGACGGGCGCCACAGCGAGACGACTGACAACGCCTACGTGCAGGGCAACGTGGTGCAGATCACGCCCCAGGTGGCCGGCACGGTGGTGGCCATCCTGGCCGACGAGGCCGACAGCGTGGCCGCCGGCGCGCCGCTGGCCCGCCTGGATGCGGCCGACGCCCAGGTGGCGCTGGCCCGCGCCGAGGCCCAGCTGGCCCAGACGGTGCGCGCCCTGCGCGGCACCTATGCCAACAGCGGCACGCTGGCCGCGCAGGTCACCCAGCGCGAGGCCGAGCTGGCCCGCATGCAGGCCGAGCTGTCCCGCGCCCAGGCCGATCTGGCCCGCCGCGCGCCGCTGGTGGCCAGCGGCGCCGTGGGGCAGGAAGAGCTGGCCCATGCCCAGGCCCAGGTGGCCACGGCCCGCAGCAGCCAGGCGGCGGCCCAGGCCGCGCTGGGTGCCGCCCGCGAGGCCCTGGCCGCGCAGCAGACCCAGACCGACGGCGTCAGCCTGGCGCAGCAGCCGGCGGTGGCCGAGGCCGCTGCCCGCCTGCGCGAGGCCTACCTGGCGCTGCGCCGCAGCACCTTGCCGGCGCCCATGGCCGGCGTGGTGGCCAAGCGCAACGTGCAGATCGGCCAGCGGGTGGCGGCCGGCACGCCGCTGATGACCCTGGTCGCACTGGACCAGCTCTGGGTCGACGCCAACTTCAAGGAGCCGCAGCTGGCCCGCTTGCGCATCGGGCAGCAGGTCAGCCTGGTGGCCGATGTCTATGGCAAGCAGGTCAAGTACACCGGCCGCATCGCCGGCCTGGGCGCGGGCACCGGCGCGGCGTTTGCGCTGCTGCCGGCGCAGAACGCCACCGGCAACTGGATCAAGGTGGTGCAGCGCGTGCCGGTGCGCATCACGCTCGACCCGGCCGAGCTGGCGAAGCATCCGCTGCGGCTGGGCCTGTCGATGCAGGTGGCGGTGGACGTCACCGACACCCGCGGTGCCACCTTGGCCACCGCTGCCCGCACCGCGCCGGTGGCCCAGACCACGGTGTTCGACGTGCTGACCGAGGCGGCCGACGCCGAGGTGGCGCGCATCATCGCCGCCCACGGTGGCCCTGCCGTGCGGGGCGCGGCCTTGCGCGGCATGCCCGCACCGGCGCGGCGCTGATGGCCGGACCCGCCGCACCGGTGGAGCACCCGCCGCTGGAAGGCGGCGCACGGGTGCTGGGCACGGTGGCGCTGTCGCTGGCCACCTTCATGGTGGTGCTCGATTCGTCCATCGCCAATGTGTCGATCCCGGCGATCGCTGGCGACTTGGGCGCCAGCCCGTCACAGGCCACCTGGGTGATCACCAGCTTTGCGGTGGCCAATGCCATCGCCGTGCCGCTGACCGGTTGGCTGACCCAGCGCTTCGGCGCGGTGCGGCTGTGGATGAGCAGCGTGCTGCTGTTCGTGCTGGCGTCGATGCTGTGCGGCATGGCCACGTCGCTGGAGATGCTGGTGGCCGCGCGGGTCCTGCAGGGCCTGGTGGCCGGGCCGCTGATGCCGCTGTCGCAGACCCTGCTGATGGCCAGCTACCCCCGCGCCCTGGCCGGCCGGGCGCTGGCCTTCTGGGGCATGACGACCCTGGTGGCGCCGGTGGTGGGCCCGCTGCTGGGCGGCTGGCTGACCGACAACTTCAGCTGGCCGTGGATCTTCTTCATCAACCTGCCGGTGGGCCTGTTTGCCGCCGGCATGGCCTGGGGCCTGTACCGCAAGCGCGAGACGACCACCCGCCGTCTGCCCATCGACACCATCGGCCTGGCCCTGCTGGTGCTGGGCGTGGGCGCGCTGCAACTGGTGCTGGACCTGGGGCCCGAGGCCGACTGGTTCGAGAGCACCGAGATCGTGGTGCTGGGCGTGGTGGCGGTGGTCGGCCTGGCCGTGTTCATCGCCTGGGAGCTGACCGAGGCCCACCCGGTGGTCGACCTGCGGCTGTTTGCCGACCGCAATTTCACATTCGGCGTGCTGGCCACCGGCGCGGGCTATGGCCTGTTCTTCGGTAACGTGGTGCTGCTGCCGCTGTGGCTGCAGCAGTGGATGGGTTACACCGCCACCCAGGCCGGCATGGCGCTGGCGCCGGTGGGGGTGCTGGCCATCCTGCTGTCGCCGCTGGCGGGCCGCAAGGTGGCGGTGTGGGATCCGCGCTGGATGGCCAGCGCGTCGTTCGTGGTGTTCTTCGTGGTGATGTACCTGCGCTCGGGCTTCACGCCGCAGACCGACCTGGCCACCATCATGGTGCCCACCCTGCTGCAGGGCGCCGGGCTGGCGTTCTACTTCATCCCGTTGACCACGCTCAGCCTGTCCGCCATCCCCCAGTCGCGGCTGCCGGCGGCGGCGGGGCTGTCCACCTTCGTGCGCATCGCCTCGGGTGCCATGGGGGCGTCGATCTCCACCACGCTGTGGGAATCGCGGGCGGTGATGCATCATGCCCATCTGGTCGAGAGCCTGCAGCCAGGCAGCGCCGCTCTGGCCAGCGCGCTTGCCACGCTGCAGGCCAGCGGCCTGAGCGAGCCGGCTGCACTGGCCCAGCTGACGCGACTGATCGAACAGCAGGCCCACACCCGGGCAGCCGACGACATCTTCCTGGCGTCGGCGTGGCTGTTCCTGGCGCTGATCGGGCTGATCTGGCTGACCCGCCGGCCGCCACCGGTGGCCCCCGTGTCCGTCCCTGCAGCCAGGCAACCCTGAAACCGTTCCAATCGGCATGCCGACCGGCACTCTTCCAGACTTTTCAGCACGCCATGCATCCTCGCTTCCAGGACGACCTGCTCCACCGCCACCTGCATGCCCTGCTGGGCCCGCTGGAACCCGATGCGCTCGCGCTGCTGCAGCAAAGTCTCGATTGGCTGGTGCTGCCCGGCGGCCACACGCTGATGGTGCAGGGCGACCCCGGCGACGCGATGTACCTCACCATCAGCGGCCGCCTGCGCGCCTATGTGCGGGATGACGACGGGCAGGAGCGGCCGGTGCGCGAGATGGCGCGCGGCCAGATCATCGGCGAGCTGAGCCTCTACACCGACCAACCCCGCTCGGCCACGGTGGTGGCCGTGCGCGATTCAGTGCTGGTGCGGCTGGGCAAGGCCGCCTTTCACCAGTTGCTGGCGGCCAGCCCGCAGCTGTCGCTGCTGATGACCCGCCAGCTGATCCACCGCATGCAGCCGCAGTCGGCGCGGGCCGACCAGTCCCGCCCGGTGGTGCTGGCCTTGCTGCCAGTCACCGCGGCGGTCGACCTGCCCGGCCTGGCAGCCCGGCTGGCGGCGCAGTTGTCGGCCCAGGCCGTCGGCGCCAACGGCCTGCCGGCCCGGGTGTGCGTGGTTGATGCTGTGCGCCTGGACCAGGCCCTGCAGCAGCCCGGTCTGGCGCGGCTGGAGGCCGATGGCGCCGGCGAGGTGGAGCGCCGCATCGGTGCGCAACTCGACGCGCTGGAGGCCGCGCACGATTTCATGCTGCTGCTGGCCGATGACCAGGCCACGCCGTGGACGCAGCGCTGCACCCGGCACGCCGACGAACTGCTGCTGCTGGCCGATGCTGACGCCCCGCCGCAGTTGCATGACAGCGAGACCCGCTTCCTGGTGCCGCCAGGCGGCGGTGCGCGGCGCAGCGAAGCCGCGCAGACGCTGGTGCTGTTGCACCCGGCCGACCGCCGCAGCCCGCGGCACACCCGACGCTGGCTCGACCGCCGGCCGGTCACCGGCCACCTGCACATCCGCCCCGCACTCGACCGCGACATGGCCCGTCTGGCGCGGCTCCAGGCCCGCACCGCGGTGGGCCTGGTGTTCGCCGGCGGCGGCGCGCGCGGCCTGGCGCACCTGGGCATCTTGCAGGCGCTGCAGGCCCACGGCATCGACGTGGACGTGGTGGGCGGCACCAGCATCGGCGCGGTGATGGCCGCGCTCACCGCGCTCGACCGCCCGCTGCATGAAACCCTGGCCGTGGCCCGCACCGCCTTCAGCGGCAACCCGACGGGTGATTTCAACTGGCTGCCGATGGTGTCGCTGATCGCCGGGCGGCGGCTGCGCCGCATCGTGCACACCGCGCTGGTGGATCTGGCCGGCGATGCCATCGACACCGAAGACCTGTGGAAGACCTGCTACTGCGTGGCCAGCAACTACAGCCAGGCGCGCGAGCAGGTCGTCAACCGTGGCCCGCTGGAGCGGGCGATGCTGGCCAGCATGGCCATCCCCGGCGCGCTGCCGCCGGTGCTGCACGACGGCGACCTGCTGTGCGACGGCGGCACCTTCAACAACTTCCCGGTCGACGTGATGCGCGCCCAGCGCGGCGTGGGCCGGGTGATCGGCGTCGACCTGAGCCAGAACGCGCCGCGCAAGCTTGACCTGCAGGAGGTGCCCGGCACCTGGGCCTTGCTGCGCGACCGGCTGCGTGGCCGCCGCAAGCGCCGCTACCGCCTGCCGTCGCTGGTGGCGTACCTGATGAACGTGAGCATCCTCTACAGCACCTCGCGCCAGGGCCAGGCCCGGCAGCAGACCGACCTGTACTTCAACCCGCCGCTGCATCGGGTGGGCATGCTGCAGTGGCACCGCTTCGACAGCATCGTGGCGCAGGGCCTGGCCCATGGCCAGCAGGTGCTGGCCCAGGCCGGCGCCCCCACGGCCGGGGCCGGCCCGGGTGACTGACCGGCCGGGCCCGGCGGTGGCCGATGCGCACCACCGCAACCGCCAGGGCATCCTGTGGATGGTGCTGGCCATGACCGCCTTCATGGGCAACGACGCCCTGGTCAAGGCGGTGGGCGCCCGGGTGCCGGCGGCCCAGCTGATCGTGGTGCGGGGCGTGGTCGCCATCACCCTGATCCTGCTGGTGGCGCGCCACATGGGCGTGCTGGGCCAGGTGCGCGGCCTGTGGCACCGCGCGGTGCTGGTGCGCGCCGGCTGCGAAGGCGTGGCCACCTTCATGTACCTGGCGGCGCTGTTCCACCTGCCGCTGGCCAATGTGACGGCGATCAACCTGTCGTCGCCCCTGCTGGTGGCCCTGCTGGCCCGGCTGGTGATGGGGGAGGCCGTGCACCTGGGCCGTTGGCTGGCCATCGGCCTGGGCTTTGCCGGCGTGCTGCTGGTGGTGCAGCCGCAGCCGGGGCAGTTCAACATGTACGCCTGGCTGGCGGTGCTGGCCACGCTGCTGTATTCGGTGCGCGACCTGCTCACCCGCGGGCTGCCACCGGCGCTGCCGTCAATCCTGGTCACGCTGGCCACGGCCGGCACGGTGTGGCTGCTGGCCGCGGCGGTGCTGGCCGTGCAGGGGCCGGTGGCCATGGCCTGGCTCGACGTCGGCCTGCTGGCGCTGGCGTCGGTCTTTCTGTCGACCGGCTACTTTGCCATCATCGCTGCCACCCGGCATGCCGACCTGTCGGCGGTGGCGCCGTTCCGCTACATGGGCCTGTTGTGGGCGCTGCTGCTGGGCTGGGTGTTCTGGGGCGACGTGCCCAACCTGCTGGCCCAGGCCGGCATGGCCTGCCTGGTGGTGGCCGGCCTGGCCATGGTGTGGCAGCAGCGCCGGCGCTGAGCCGCTATTCGATGTCCAGCGGCGGCCGCCACTGCGACACCGGCAGCACCCGCCAGCGTCCCGCCCACGTGCCCAGCACCAGCGCGCCGGCGCCAATGGCCAGCACCACGCCCAGCTGCGGCCAGAACACCCCGTCGTAGGCACCGAACAGGCTGGCGCGGAAGGCTGCCACCACCCAGGTCAGCGGCAGCCACGGGTTCAGCCCGCGGAACACGTCGCCGCTCAGTTCGATGGGCAACACGCCGCCGGCCGAGGACAG
>JBBAPL010000090.1:0-21608 GCA_040400895.1 Aquabacterium sp. | reverse complement strand
AAAGGAAGGAGGGCCGGCAGGCCCGGGGGGACACGGAGTCGGCCAGTTGCCCGCCTGCCTCGTCGTTGCACAAGACGACGAACGTCCGCATCTCGAGACCAACGAAGGCAACAATAAGCCCCAACCAGACCCTCAAGGCAACTGAATCGGATGTTGCTCCGCCACGCTGAGGGAATACTGGTCAATGGGCCCGGCGTGCACCGGCTGGTCGGCAAAGCCGGCCTCGCTGCCGAAGTAGACCCACACCGTCTCGGCAGCCGCGCCGGCTGGGCCAGGGTGGGGGCGAACGGAGATCTGCCGGCGCTCGTACCACAGGGGGTCGTCCAGACGTTCCAGCCGGTCCATGTCAGCCAGGGTGGCGTCGTCCACCGCGTACAGCTGGCCGATCACCAGCACGCCCTGGCCAGGCCGGTTCAGCAGCCAGGGCAGGCGGTAGCGGCCCATGACATACAGCGGGTGCGGTTGGGCGGTGATCCAGTGGTCGCCCACCCGCAGGCCGCGGTTGACGTGGAAGTTGCGGTGCCATTCCTGCAGGGTGCCGAAGACGAAGATGTGGTGCATGGTGGCCGTGTGGATGGTGTGGCTGCCATCTTAGGCCGGCGGCATTGACGACAATTTCGGCGCGCCCATCCGGGCAGGCTGGCAGGAGACCCCTGGTGCAACTGGACTGCGTGCATGTGCTCGTGGCCAGCCTGGCCGCGGCAAGGCCCTTCTCTGCCGCCCCAGGCTGAACGCCCGGAGGCGTCAGTCGGACATCGTCGCGTTCGGCTGGAACGGCAGCGTGCGCACCCGCAGCCCGGTCAGGCGCGCCCAGGCATTGGCCAGCGCCGGGGCGAAGGTGGGCACGCCCAGTTCACCGATGCCGCCGATGGGCGTGGTGCGGCCGGCGCCTGGCGTCGGCGGCATCAGCACCACCGACACCTGCGGCATCTCCTTCAACTTGATCATGCGGCTCCTGTTGAAGTTCTTCACCTCCGCGGCGCCGTTGACAAAGGTCTGGCGGCCGTACAGCGTGGCGTTGATGGCATGCACCACGCCGCCGACGATCTGCGCCTCCACCGAGCCGGGGTTCACCACCACGGTGCTGTCCACGGCCACCCAAACCCGGGTGATGCGCGGCACGCCGTTGGCATTGGCCACCTCCACCACCTGGGCAACGATGGTGTTGAAGGCCGCGCCGATGGCGATGCCGCGCGCCGTTCCATTGCGCGCCGCACTGCCCCAGCCGGCAGCCGAGGCCGCGGCTTCCAGCACGGCCAGCCAGCGCGTATCGGTCAGCCGGCTGCGGCGAAACAACAGCGGGTCCTGGCCGGCCGCAGCGGCCAGTTCGTCGACCATCGACTCCACCGCGAAGGTGTTGATCGACGCCCCCACCGACCGCCAGAAACCCACCGGGACCGGCGACGGGTGGCTGACCCATTCCACCAGCCGCGTGCCGAAGTTGTAGGGCAGGTCTCGCGATGCCTCCCAGCCCTGGCTGTCGCCGGTGGCCGGCAGCACGCTGCCGCGCTGTCCCAGGATCGACGGCGACACATTGCGGTAGCGCCAGCCGGCCACCTGCTGGTTGACGTCCAGCCCGGCACGCACGCCCACCAGCGCCATGGGACGGTACTGGTCGTGGCTGAAGTCTTCCTCGCGCGGCCACATCAGCTTGACCGGCTTGCCGATCTTCATCGCCACCTGCACCGCCTGGCCGATGAAGTCCTGCTCGGCCTTGCGGCCCAGGCCGCCACCCAGGAAGGTGGCGTGGATGGTCACCTGGCTGGGCAGCAGGCCGGTCAGCGCCACCACCAGCTGCAACGCGCCGCGCGCCGACTGCGTGGGCGCCCAGACCTCACAGCGCTGGCCGGCGACGTGGTCCACCGTGCAGTTCAGCACCTCCATGCAGGCATGGGCGACGTAGGGCAGCGAGTAGGTGGCGTCGATCACCTTGGCCGCGCCCGCGATGGCCGCCAGCGCGTCGCCGGTGCTGCGCTCCACGGTGTAGGCCGTGCCCGGCGGATTGGCCGCCCCGGCGACATAGGCCGGCGCGCTGGCCATCAGGCGCTGGGCGTCGGCAGTGAACTGGGTGCTGTTCATCGCCGCCACATTGGCCGGCAGCGTCCACTTCAGGCTCAGCTTCTTCGCTGCCTGCCAGGCGTCCCAGGTGTTGCCGCCCACCACCGCCACCGCGTTGGTGTTGCCCGCCAACTCGGCGCCGCGGCCGGTGCCCGGTGCCACCAGCAACGGCACCACCGCCAGCATGCCGGCGGGCGTGGCCGGCACCGCCGCCAGCGTGCCGCCGAAGCTGGGGCAGTGGCGGATCACCGCATACACCATGCCGGGCACGCGCACGTCCAGGCCGTAGACCGCGCTGCCGTCCACCTTGAACGGGATGTCGGGCCGCGCGAAGGTCTTGCCGATACAGCGCAGCTGGTCGTCGGGCACCAGCGGTGCGCTGGCCGGTGGGGTCAGCAGGGCGGCGGCAGATGCCAAGTCGCCGTAGCGCAGCCGGGTGCCGCTGGGCGCGTGCAGGATCACGCCGTCGGCCACGCTGTAGCTGCTGCGGCTGGCGTCGCCCACGCGGGCCATCGCGGCGCTGACCAGCATCTCGCGGGCGATGGCACCGGCATCGCGCATGCGCCAGTAGTTGTTGCGGGTGACCCCGCTGCCCACGGTGTTGATGGCCGTGCCGATGGGCGCCGGCGTGGCCAGCGTGGGCCCGCCCTGCACCAGCTTCACCCGGTTGGGGTTGACCATCAGGTCTTCGCAGAGGATCTGCGCCAGGCCGGCGAACGAGCCCTGGCCCATGTCGGATGACCCGATGGCCAGCGTGATGCTGTCGTCGCTGCCGATGGTGAGCCAGCTGTTGACAGCCGCTGCCGTGGCAGCCTCGGCGTCGCGCCCAGGCAGGGCCAGGCCCAATGTGAGCCCGGCGGTGGCGCCCAGGGCACCCAGGAACTGGCGGCGGTCGAACTGGCCGGCAGCGGTGGTGGTGGTCGTTGCGGTGGTGGTCGTCATGGTGTGTGCTCCGCTCACAGCCCGGCCACGGCCTGCTTCATGCGCTGGTAGGTGCCGCAGACGCAGATGTTGCTGATCTCGCTGGCGATGGAGGCACCGTGGTGGCCCTTGTTCAGCGCGCCGACCACGTTCATCAGCACGCCCGACTGGCAGAAGCCGCACTGCGGCACCTGGTGCAGCACCCAGGCCTTCTGCGCCGGGTGGCTGCGGTCGGGCGACAGGCCCTCGATGGTGGTGATGCGCTTGCCCACCGCCGAGGTCACGTCCATGTCGCAGGACTTCTGCGGCTCGCCGTTGACCAGCACGGTGCAGGCGCCGCAGATCTCGATGCCGCAACCGTACTTGGTGCCGGTCAGGCCGATCAGGTCGCGCAGCGCCCACAGCAGGGGCATGTCGGCGTTCTGGACGGTGATGCTGTGATCGCGTCCGTTGACGTTCAGGGTCAGGTTGGGCATGGGCTCTCCTCGTTGCGGCGCCGGCATGGTGCTCGGGCGACCCAGCGTACGTTTGGCAGACCGCTGCCGTCCGTACAAGAACGCAAGCGGTGTGACGAGGAGAAAAACCGACGCGGCCAAGGCCGCGGTTCAGTTGCCGTTCAGGCTGCCGTACTCAGCGCGCGCTTGACCTGCAGCCGCTCGGGCGACAGATAGGCCAGCCGGTACTGCTCGAACGGCATGGTGTCGGCCGCTTCGATGCGCTGCTGCTCGGCCAACGACTCGAGTGCCAACGCGCCGTAGCGGGCGGCCTGTGCATCGGACCAGGGCAGCGCCAGCAGGTGCTTGCGGGTGGCCGCAGACTGGGCACAGATGAACTGCAGATAGCTGCCGTCGAAATCGCGCTGCATGGTGGCCAGCACCCGGGCCGACGGCAGTTGGTCGGGCGTGTCGACCAGCGCCCGCGCCGCGGCCAGCGCCGCCGCGTTGGCCTCGCCACCCTGGGCGGCGTCCAGCGCCTCGGCGATGGGCACGCACTCGTCCAGCAGGTGGCGCGCCCAATCGGTCAGGGTGATGGTGTGCTCGCCCTGCTCCAGCAGCAGGCCTGGCTCGCGCCCGCGGGCGGCCACGCGGTGCTGGTTGCGGCCCAGCGCCGCCACCTCGGTGGGGGTGTCGGGCGGGCTGTCGGCCAGCAGGCAGTGCAGCAGGAAGATGTCGATGAAGCGCATGGTGGGCGTGGCGATGCCCACTGGCTCGAACGGGTCGAGGTCCATGCAGCGCACCTCGATGTACTCCACCCCGCGCTCGCGCAGCGCATGCAGCGGCCGCTCACCGGGGAAGATCACGCGCTTGGGCCGGATCAGGCCGTAGAACTCGTTTTCGATCTGCAGCAGCGTCGTGGCCAGCTGGTTGTAGTCGCCACCCGGGTTGCGGATGCCTACCTTCTCATAGGCCGGATAGGGCCGTGTCAGCGCCTCGTGCAGCGAATTGGCATAGCTCTCCAGGCTGTTGCAGCTGACGTTCAGCGTGGCCTGGGCCTCGCTCTGGTAGCCCAGCCGGCCCATGCGCAGCGTGGTGCCGTGCGGCATGTGCAGGGTGCCGTTGCTGCCGGGCATGGCCTGCAGGCTGTGGTCGCGCCCGGCCACGAAGCCGCCGCAGACCGCCGGGCTGGCACCGAACAGGTACAGCAGCACGAAGGCATGGCGGCGGAAGTTGCGGATCAGCGCGAAGTGCTGGTCGTTGTCCAGCCCGGGCAGCGACCAGTTGTAGTGGATGCCGCTGATGGTCTGCATGCGCCGCCCGTAGCGGTGGCCCAGGCCCATGCGGTAGACGCTCTTGGCGCGGCCCACGTTGCTGCTGCCGTAGCGGCCCAGCGGGATGGTCTCGTCAGTGGGCAGGCCGCAGGGCATGCTGCCCACCCACAGCTGCTCGTCGCCGGGCTCGGTGCCCATGGCGCGGTAGGTGGCCTGGTGGATCTCGGTCAGCTGGGCCAGGGCATCGTCCACCGTGGCATGCACGCCGGTGATCAGCTCCAGCTGGCTCTCGCTGTAGTCGGTGGTGATGTGCGGGTGGGTCAGGGCCGAGCCCAGCGCCGCCGGATGCGGCGTCAGCGCCAAGCCGCCACCGGGCAGCGCGCGCAGGCTTTCCTTCTCGATGCCGCGGCGGATGCCGGCCAGGCGTGCCAGCGGCAGGGCACGCAGGCGGTCGTGCAATGCTGTCACTGGGCGTCTCCTCTTCTTGAATCGGGACGTCACCCTACCAGAGGTGGGTGACCGCTGCCGGCATGCAGGTTCAAGCGCTCTGTGCTATGCAGAACCAGCCTGGCCAGGGCTTGCCGCAGCCCGGCACGGCGTTCTGGGCATGCCCGAGCACGGGCGGGAACGACCACGTCTGCGAGCTCAAGGTCATTGCCGCGCTACTGGAAAAGCCAGCGGTCGAGAAAATCCCCACGCACCTGGGCTTGCCGGCGCTTGCACCGCGTCGGGCGCCGGCCCGTGGCCAAGCGCATCAAGCGCATCAAGCGCATCAAGCGCATCAAGCGGCCTGACGCCACCCAACCGCGACAGTTCAGGCGACGCGGCGACACGGGCCGCCGGGGTCGGCTGACCCCGAGAGTTTGCGGGACCGATGGCAGCGGGCTGGCACTCAGGGATAACCCGCAGCAGACACCCCTGCAGGACGATGTTCGGCGGCGCCGTGGGAGAGGAATACGGGCGCTTGAAATGTCTACCCTCTGGCGATGCGGTTGGCGGTGGCCAGGCGGCGTCGGCGGCTGGCATCGGAAGTGGCAGAGAGTTCGGTCATGGGATGGGGCGCCGGGGACGATGGTCATCGCCCGCACCCTGGACACCCCCGGGCGCCGATGGGGGAAGCTCGGCCCGCTTCGGGTCAGCGCGCGGCGGCGAGAAGCGCCGCGTCGTTGTCGATCACCAGCGCGGGCACGTCATCGGCCGGCTCGTAGCCGAACACCCGGCCAAGGAAGGCCAGTTCGCACGCCAGGGCGCGCACGACGTTCGGCGCCTGGCGAAAGCCGTGGCCCTCGCCTGCGAACTCGATGTAGGCGACGGGGCAGCCCGCGGCTCGTGCGGCGGCCACGATGTCGCGGCTCTGCTGCGGCGGCACGGCCATGTCGTCGCTGCCCTGGAAGGTGATCAGCGCGGCGCGGCAGGCCGCCATGTGGTGGACCGGGCTGCGCGCACGGTAGATGTCGCGCCCGGCCGGCAATGGTGCCACCAGGCCGTCGAGGTAGCGTGCCTCGAACTTGTGGGTGTCGGCGGCCAGCGTTTCCAGGTCGGCCACGCCGTAGTAGTTGATGCCGGCTGCAAACCGCGTGCTGAAGGCCAGCGCCGACAGCACGGTGTAGCCGCCCGCGCTGCCGCCGCGGATGGCCACGCGCGCGCCGTCCACCAGGCCGCTGGCGGCCAGATGGTCGACCGCCGCCGCGGCATCCTGCAGGTCGACCACGCCCCATTGGCCGCGCAACCGTTCGCGGTAGGCCCGGCCGTAGCCAGATGAACCGCCGTAGTTGACGTCGACCACCGCATAGCCGCGTGTCGTCCAGAACTGCACGCCCACCTTGAAGGCCGGGGTGGCGTGGGAAGTCGGCCCGCCGTGCAGCAGGACGATGAGCGGCGGCGCTTCCCCCTCAGCCGGCATGCATCCGGGCAGCCTGGGCGGGTAGAACCAGGCGTGCGCGCTGCGTGGCTGGCCATCGGCGCCCGGCTGCGTGGGGAATTCCAGCGCCTGCGGCCGCGACACCGCCTCGGGCGGGATCGGCGCGGCGCCGGAGCGGCGCACCACCGTGTGCGCGCCGCTGTGCAGGTCGATGGTGATCAGCATCGGCAGGTCGTCCACCGGCGCGGCCAGCGCGAAGGCGGTGCTGGCATTCAGGAATCCGATCGAACCAAAGGCGACAAAGGGAAGCGCCAGCGCCGTGAGCGCGCCGCTGCGCAGGTCGAGCATGAACAGTGAGTCGACCGTGCCGCGCACGACGCGCAGCAGCACCCGGCCGTCGCCGCTGAGCGCATAGGAGCGCATGCCCAGTTGCCAGAGCGGGCCCCCAACTTCGGCGTCCATGGTAGCGACGGGCTGCACGACGCCATCAGACCAGCGATACAGGTTCCACCAGCCGCCACGGTCGGACAGGAAGTACAGGCTGCCGTCGCTGTCCCACTGCGGCTCCAGCACCGATTCGCCCGGCCCGCCGGCCGCCTGCAGCGCGGGGCCGGGCTCGCCGTCCACCAGGTCGACCACCAGCAGGCGCGTCTGATCCCAGGGCATGGCCGGATGGTCCCATGCGACCAGCGCCAGCCGCGTGCCGTCGGCGTTCAGGCGTGGCCAGGCGACGAAGTCGCTGCCGTCGTAGAGCATGCGGCCGCCATCAGCGGGCCCGACGAGGTCGAGCATCACCACGCTGTTCACCGGCTCGCCGCCGGCGCGGTGGTCCTCGCGCACGATCACCAGGCTGCGGCCGTCGGGCGCGCCCTGGCCGTCGGCATAGCGACAGCCCGCCGGCGTCAAGACATCGAATCGACCACTGGCATCACGCACATGCAGCCGCTGGTCGGCGAACATCGAGAACACCAGCCGGTCGCCTACAGCCACCCACGGCGTGCCGCCGTACTCGTGCACACGGGTGCGCACGTTGGCGCCTGCATCCACGATGTCGGCCGGCGTGCCGCCCGGCACGCTTGACACCAGCACGCTGCGGCCCTTCTCGGCGGGCCGGCCCTCGACCCACAGCAGCGACGCGCCTGAGGCACCGAGGAAGCCCAGCGTCACACCGCCGGCTGCGGCCATGGCCGCAGTCAATGTTGACGGCCAGGTGCCGCAGGGCAGGGCTTGGGGTTCTGACATGGGTGGCCTTGGCAAACGAATGGTCCGAAGATCATAGGCGCGGACCCGCGGGCTGTTGCGTTGGTCGGCCCGTGGTTCATCGCACCCAAACGCACCCCCTGCTCCGCCTGGAAGTTGGCATCATCCAGGCGCGCCGATGGTGGCCACACGACGATGGCCCAAGATTGATGCGCGGCAACGGCCTCGACGCCCGCCACACGCCGCGCGTCACCGACGCCGGGGTCGCGATGGTTGCCGACTCTGTGCAGGGCAACCGCACCTGGCGCTGGCCCACGGTGGTGCCGACAACGACCCGGCGACCCCTGAGTCGGGCGCCAGAAGGCCAAGGAGCCACCGTCACGCGGTTGCGGTTGGCAGGGGTCGGGCGGCCAGCGGCCGCTGTTTGGCCTGGATGAGGAAGGCTTAGCAGGCCGACATGGCCGACGCTTGTCGTGGGTCAGGTCGGCCGAGCGGGTTGGCCGGAGGGCATCGTCCAGGCGGGGTTGGCGAATCACTCGGTCGGCCGTCAAGAGCCGTTCGCGGCCGGCGGCTTGCTGTCCAGCGAGAGATCGTCGCAGCGATCCAGGCGCAAACGGCGGTCGAGCAGGTCCTGGTGCACCTGGGACGGCAGGACCGGGCACCACCCCACCCCGTGCGCCAAGCCACGGCCATGCGCTGCAGGTACAAGAAAGCCGCCGCGCAGTCGGTCACAATGCCGCGCTTGCCCCGCACGCCTCCCCACCTGATCACGCTGACGCTGCTGACTGCACTGGCGGCGCTGACCCTGAACATGATTCTGCAGTCGCTGCCTTCGATGGCACGCGACCTGTCCGCGCGCGAGTCGGTGACGGCGCTCGCGGTGTCGGGCTACATGCTGGCGTCGGCGCTGTTTCAGTTGGGCCTTGGCCCGCTCTCAGACCGATTCGGTCGTCGGCCGGTCATGCTGGGCGCCTTGACGATTTTCGTTCTCGCATCGCTGGGCTGCATGCTGGCGCAGGACGTGGCCGTGCTGCTGGCCTGCCGCGTGATGCAAGCCGTCGTCATCGCGGGCTCGGTTGTGTCCAGTGCAACCATTCGCGATCAGCATTCGGCCATCGATTCGGCTGCCAAGTTGAGCCTGATCGCCTCAGCCATGGCGTTGGCACCGATGTTGGGGCCCATGCTGGGGGGTCTCTTGGATGTGACCTTGGGCTGGCGTTCGGTGTTTGCGCTGTACGCCGTCCTGGGCGGCGCGTTGCTGGCGCTGTCCTGGGTCGACATGGGTGAGTCGCGGGCGCCTGGGCTGCCCGCGCCTCGGCTGGGCGACTGGTTGGCCTTGTTGCAATCGGCCCGATACTGGTCTTATTTGCTGTGCACCGCCTTCTCGGTCGGCGCCTTCTATGTGTTTGTCACCGGCGTGTCCTACGTGGCCACGGCGGTCTGGGGCCTGTCGCCCGCAGAAGTGGGCATGGGCGTGGGGTCGATCACCGGCGGCTTCCTCGTTGGTGCAGCCGTCAGTGCACGCCAGGCCCGCCGCCTCGGCATGGGTGTGCTGCTGATGTCGGGCCGTGCGGTGTCGGTTGCGGCGGTCGCGCTGGCCTTGGTGGTGTTCGCTGCCGGTGTGTCGCACCCGCTGGCGCTCTTCGGGCTGACCATCTTCGTCGGCCTGGGCAATGGCCTGACACTGCCCAGCGCCAACGCCGGCACCCTGTCGGTTCGCCCCGCGCTAGCCGGCACAGCAGCGGGGCTGAGTGGCGCCCTGTCCATGGCGCTGGGGGCTGTGTTGAGCACGCTGACAGCGGTGGTCGTCGAACGCTCCCCCACGCTCGGCGCCTTGCTGGCAATCATCATGGGCTGCGTGCTGCTGTCACTCATGGCTGCGGTCGTGGCCATCCGCCTGGAGCGACGCGCGTTGCCCAGCATGGCGTAGCTTGCGGCGACGGACCCCTTCGGACACCAGACTTGAACTGGAATGCCACCGAACCCTCCGTGCCGAGGTTGCCTCCGGACGTGCCGAAGGGGTGGCGCATCTCGGACCAGGCGCAGCTGCGCGTTGGCTGTCCCGACACCAGCGCCCCGGGCGCGCAGCGGAGAAAATCGCGCGGATCACGCGTGTCCATGCCTTGCCGCGATTCTTTTTCCGCCGCCCCTGCAGTGCTGGATGTTGACCCACCTGGTGGGCCCGGCCGAGATGTCGTTCTCGTGGCGCCGCTCGAGGCTGCGCATGGGTAGAAGAAGACACCGGTTCTAGGGGGTCTTCCCCGACACCCCGGTGGCGAACCGGGCGGGCGAAACACCGGGTTACCAGGAATGTCCAAAGCCCGACGGTGGCCCTCCATACTTGCAGTTCAGCCACTTGCCGCCTCTTTGCCATGGTCAAGACAATCCGTCTCGTTGCTGCTTCCACCCTCGCCTCTCTGGCCATCGTGTTGCCGGTGCAGGCCGCACCCGTGTCGGGCAGCTACCAATTCAGCGCCACCGAGTTCGATCAGGGCGGCACGCTCGCTGGCACGATCTCCGGCACGCTATTCGAGTGGCTGGCGGCGCCAGCGCCGCCGTTTGCCCCCGGCACGAGCCGGATGACGCGGCCCGATCTGACCGGCTTTTCGGCCACCTTCAGCGGCAGCAGCGTGCTGCCGAATTCGAGCTTCGACATCGCCGATCTGATTTCGGTGACGCTGGTCGACGATGGCACTTTCGGCGGGGGTGGCGGGCAGCCGGGCAGTGCACCAGCGCTGTTCGATCTGGTCGCCTACGACGACGAATCGGAGAGCGAACTGTTCATCCGCTTTGCCGCGCTGCCCGGCGCCAGCCCGCAACTCAGCGGTGCCCCTGGCGCCGGTATCGAATGGCGCGCCGACGACATCAGCGCCCGCCTGAGCGATCACGTCAGCGTGCAACGTCAAGGGCGTCCGGAGCAGGTGCCCGTGCCGCCGACCCTGGCGCTGGTCGTGCTCGCACTGGCGTTGGTGAGCGTGTGCCGCCGCCAGACTGCGGCGCGATCGGATGCCGATGGGGTGCCGGTGTTAGTCTAGGACGGGTGCGTCCATCGGGGGCGAGGTCTCGGAGCTTGCGCCGAAGCGGGAGACGCCCTGGACCGACGCCGCCCAGCACCTGGCCGGGCACCGCCTGTGCTGAGGCACCGGCTGTCTACGCTGCTGCAGCTGACGCGCCTCCACTGTCAAGCGACTGCTTCTCGGCTGTCAATCTCGGGGATCGTCTGTCCGGTCTGGGTGAAGGCTGTGTGGAAACCCCTCTGGATGCCGCTGCCTTTGTCGCCTGGCGCCTTGATCCATGGCGAGCACCGGAGTCGGTATGGCAGGCGATACGGAAGGTCGGGATCGGACTCAGCCTGTTCTGTTCCCTGCGCGACTGGATGACTGGATCCACGAGGACAGCACGGTCCGCGTCACACGCCTGGTGGGACAGCGACAGGATCGGAGGGATGTGGAGCCTTGAGCCGAGCGGAATCGGCACGCGATCAATGACCGAACGGCCAAGCTCGCCAGCTTTGTCACGCGACCGTCGTCACGGGCGAGCCCGCCAAGGCCAGCAGGCCTGCCCAGTGTGCATCGGCGGCAGGCCGTCGCAACCCTGTCGGCGCCGGACAGGCGAACGGACGAGACGTGCGCAGTCTCTCAGCCCTTGGCGACGGGTTTGGATGCGGGTCCGGGCGCTGGCGCCGGCACCAGCGCCAACCGCAGCGCGGCGGCGCAGCACCCCATCGCCGCCCACTGGCTGGCGCCCAGCGGCTCGCCATGCACCAGCGCGCCCACCACCATGGCCACCACTGGCACCAGGATGGCCGACAGCCCGGCCAAGCTGGCCGGCAGCAGCCCCACCACCGCAAACCAGGCTGCATTGCCGATGGCCATCGGCACCAGGGCGATGTAGAGGATCAGCGCCATGGTGCCGGCCGACGGCAGCACCCAGGGCCCGGGCGGCGCCAGCCACAGCGCGCCCACGGCGGTGGGCACGGCGGTGACCAGCAGCTGCCAGCCGCTGAGCACCAGCGGGTGCACGCCCACGTTGCCGCGCTTCAAGATCAGCGTGCCCACCGCCCAGCCGATGCCGGCGATCAGCCCCAGCGCCACGCCCAGCGGCGCCTGGGCATACACGCCCAGGCTGCGCCAGGCCAGCAAGGTGACCGCTGCCGCACCCAGCGCCAGGGCCAGCAGCAGGCGCCGGCTCAACTTCTCACCCAGCACCGCCCAGCTGATCAGCGCCGCCCACAGCGGCATGGTGAAGCCCAGCACCGCCGCCTGGCCCGACGGGATCATCACCGCGGCATAGGTGCTGGCGATGTTCCACAGCAGCAGGTAACAGGCGGTGGCCAGGCCCACCGTCAGCCAATGCCGCCGCGGGATCACCAGCGACAGGCCGCGCCAGCGGGCCACGCCCAGCAGCACCAGGCCGGCGATGAACACGCCCACCGCACGGAAGGTCCACACCGACACCTCGCGCACCACCAGCGGAAACAGCGACCAGTTGGTGCCCCACACCAGCGTGATGATGGCCAGCAGCACCAGGGCGCGCGGCGGAATCGGCGAATGGCCGGTGGCGGGAGTGGAGGCGTTGGACATGGCAGCAGGCAGGCAGTGGCGCCCGAGTATGCTCGGCCGCCCAAGATCGGCATGCACACGGCCTGGGCTCGCCTGCAGCCCGACCCCCAGGAAAACACCCATGGCCGACGCCGCCGACCTGCGGACCCTCACCCGCACCTTTGCCAGCCCCGGCCGGCTGCAGACCATCGCACTGCGCCCCGGGCGCGGCCGGGCCGCACTGTCGGTGCAGCATGCCGATGCCCATGCCGGCCAGGGCCTGGCGGGCGACCGCAGCTACCGCAGCGCCGGGCCCGGCACCGGCAAGCGCCAGGTCACGTTGATCCAGGCCGAGCACCTGGCGGTGATCGCCGCGCTGGCCGGTGGCCGGTGGGCAGCCGACGGGCTGGATGCGCTGCTGCTGCGCCGCAACCTGGTGGTGGCCGGCCTCAACCTGCTGGCCGCGCGTTGCCTGTTCAAGGACCAGCCGCTGGTTCTGCACCTGGGCGCCAGCGTGGTGCTGGAGGTGACCGGCCCCTGCGAGCCCTGCAGCAAGATGGAGGCGCTGCTGGGCCCGGGTGGCTACAACGCCATGCGCGGCCACGGCGGCGTCACTGCGCGGGTGCTGCGGGGCGGCACCTTGGCGGTGGGCGACGCGGTGGTGTGTCAGCCCGCCGGCTTGTCGACCGACATCGCCGGATAGTCGGTGTAGCCCTCGGGGCCCGGCGTGTAGAACGTGGGTCGGTGGTAGGGCGTGAACGGCACATCACGGCGGATGCGCTCGGGCAGGTCCGGGTTGCTGATGAAGAAGCGGCCGAAGGCCACCGCATCGGCATGGCCGCTGGCCACCGCCTGCAGTGCACCGGTGCGGTCGTAGCCGCCGGCGTCGATCAGCACGTTGGGCCACAGCGGGCGCAGCAGTGCGGCCACCGACGGCTGGCCGTCGCGCACGATGTCGGCCTTGCCGGTGCCGCTGGCGCGTGGCTCGATCAGGTGCAGATACACCAGGTCGAGTTGGGCCAGTTCGGTCACCAGATGGGTGTACAGCGGTCGCGGGTCGTCCTCGCCGCTGTCGTTGGCCACGCCGAAGGGCGACAGGCGGATGCCGGTGCGCGCCGCGCCCACCTCGGCCACCACCGCGCGGGCGATGTCCAGGTGCAGGCGGCAGCGGTTGGGGATGCTGCCGCCGTAGGCGTCATCGCGCTGGTTGCTGCGCGACTGCAGGAACTGCTCCAGCAGGTAGCCGTTGGCACCGTGGATCTCCACGCCGTCGAAGCCTGCCGCCATGGCGTTGGCCGCGGCCTGGCGGAAGCTGTCGATCAGGCCGGGCAGCTCGTCGCTGCGCAGCGCGCGCGGCACCTCGTAAGGCACGGCGCGGCCGTCGCGGTCCATCGCCATGCCGCCCTGGGCGGCAATGGCCGACGGCGCCACCGGCGCGCCGCCATCCGGCTGGTGGCTGCTGTGCGACACCCGCCCGGTGTGCCACAGCTGCAGGTAGATGACGCCGCCGCGCGCGTGCACCGCGTCGGTCACGCCGCGCCAGCCTGCCACCTGGGCGGCGGTGTGGATGCCCGGCACCCGCGGGTGGCCATGGCCCTGCCACGACACCGGTGAGGCCTCGGCGATCAGCAGGCCGCCGGGGGTGGCGCGCTGGGCGTAGTACTGCGCGTTCAGCGCGGTGGGCACGTTGCCGTCGCCCGCCCGCATGCGGGTGAGCGGTGCCATCACCAAGCGGTGCTGCAGGTGGGCGGCACCAAGTGCCAGGGGGCTGAAGAGGGTAGGTGTCATGGCTTCGGGTGGTGAATCGGGTGGTATCGAGTCGGCGTTGACGTCGGGCATGGGGTCGCAGTGGCCACAGCACGCCACGCAGGCCCCATGCTGCCGCCAAAAGTGGGCGCAAGAGAACTCCCGACACGTGGCTGTGCAGATGACCCGACGGCCTCTGCGGGGAGACCCGAACACTTGTGTCAATTGGCGGACTGCCGGGGGCCTGTTCCTCTCATGTTGGCATGGCGGCGATCCGATAGTCATGGCATCGGACTGCGCTGCACATGACCCAACCCCACGCACACCCTCAAGATGACGACACAGCCCGTTGCGGCACCTGACGCCGACCCCTCCTCCGCGCGCATTGGCTGGTGGCAGCGCTGGCGCCAAGCCGGCACCGGCGCCGCGCTGGATGCCAGCGCGCTGGCCGAGATGAACCTGCGCCTGCACGAAGCAGCGCAGCACTGGACGGCCCATGTGGGCATGGCACAGCAGCAGATGCATGCCGCCACCGCCCAGCTGCTGGATGGCTTCAACCAGATCCTATCGGAGCTGGACCACCTGGTGCTGCAGCCCGACCAGGGTGGCGGCGACGGTGACATGGCGGCCCGCACCCAGATGCTGACCCAGTGCGAGAGCCGGCTGCTGGGCCTGCTACAAACGCTGGACGGCTTCGTGCAGTCCCGCGATGCGGTGCTGGGGTCAGTGCGTGCGCTGTCGGCCGCCTCGGGCAGCCTGGGTGACATGGCCGAGGACGTCGGCAAGCTGGCGCGCCAGACCAACCTGCTGTCGATCAACGCCGCCATCGAGGCCGCCCGCGCCGGCGAGTCCGGCCGCGGTTTCGCGGTGGTGGCCAGCGAAGTGCGCCGGCTGTCGAATGAATCGGGCCAGACCGGCCAGCGCATCGGCAGCCAGGTGCAGCACTTCAGCGCGCAGATGCAGACCGCCCTGGCCCAGGCCGACGAACAGGCGGTGCGCGGCAGCAGCGCGGTGGCGGCGTCAGAACAGACGATCCGCTCCGTGGTGGCCGACGTCGACGGCGCCGTGGCGCAGCTGCACGACCGCGCCACCGACCTGCGCCAGCGTGGCGAGGTGGTCAAGGCCCAGGTGCAGCAGCTGATGCTGGCCTTCCAGTTCCAGGACCGGGTGCACCAGATTCTCGACCAGGTCAACGGCTCCATGGCCGACGCCGTGGCACGGCTGCAGACCGCGCTGGCCGCTGGCCGCGTGCCCGATGCCGCCGAATGGTCCGCACTGCTGAGTGCCGGCTACACCACGGCCGAACAGCACTCCCTGACCCATCGCGGCACCACCAAGACCGCCCCGCCAGCGGCCGCCAGCAGCACCGAGACCACGTTCTTCTGAGCACCCACCCCATGCCCAAGACCATCCTGATCGTCGACGACTCCAGCTCGCTGCGCACCGTGGTGAAGATCGCGCTGGTGCGTGCCGGCTATGACGTGATCGAAGCTGGCGACGGCAAGGAAGGCCTGAGCCAGCTGGACAAGGCCGGCAAGGTCAACCTGATCGTCAGCGACGTGAACATGCCCAACATGGACGGCATCACCTTCGTCACCGAGGTCAAGAAGCACCCGCGCCACCGCTTCACGCCGGTGATCATGCTCACCACCGAGGGCGCCGAGGGCAAGAAGGACCAGGGCCGCGCTGCCGGCGCCAAGGCCTGGATCATCAAGCCGTTCAATCCGCCGCAGCTGCTGGACGCGGTCTCCAAGCTGATCCTGCCGTAGGAGACGAGGATGCCTGCCCAAGCCCCCAAGTCCGCCCTGGTCGACGACGCTGGCAACGCCGCCATGCTGCGCCTGCCGGCCGAGCTGACGATCTACACTGCCGCCGAGACACGCACGGCCTGGCTGGCCTGGCTGGCCGAGGACGCGGCCCCGGCCGGCACCGACGCGTTGCCGTGTCTGGTCGACGCCAGCGGCTGCGACGAGATCGACGCCGCCGGCGCCCAACTGCTGGTCGCGCTGGCCCACAGCCTGGCGCAGCAGGGGCGGCCGCTGCAGCTGCAGCATGCCAGCACGCCGGTGCGCAGCGCCTGCAGTGACCTGGGCCTGGCCACCTGGCTGCTGGCCGACGACCGCGCGCAGGTGCAGGCATGAAGCCGATGGACATGGACCTGCAGTTCGTCGCCGACGCATTGCCCGCGTTCCTGAGCGAGGCGCGTGAGCAGATCGAGTCGATCGAGCAGCTGATGCTGCAACTGGAAGACGCCCCCGACGACCGCGACCTGCTGGACGCGTTGTTCCGCTGCGCCCACACCGTCAAGGGCTCGGCCGGCATCTTCGGGCTGGACGCGGTGGTGGCCTTCACCCACCATGTGGAGAGCCTGCTCGACCGGCTGCGCGCCGGCGAGCTGCAGCTGACCCCGGCCCTCAGCACCCTGCTGCTGCAGTGCAATGACCAGATCCAGGCCCTCGTGGATGCGGCCCAGGCGCCGCAGGCCGACGACACGGCCGGCGACGCGGCACGGGCTGCGCTGGTGCAGCAACTGCAGGCCGCAGGCTCGGCGGGGCAAGCCCCACCTGCGGCCGCTGCGGCAGCCGCAACACCCGCCGACGCTGCACCCCGAACCGGGTGCTGGCAGATCGGGGCAGTGTTCGGGCCCGAAACCTTCCGCAACGGCATGGACCCGCTGACCATCCTGCGCTACGTGGCGGGGCTCGGTGCGATCACGCAGGTGGCCTGCGACACCGACGCCGTGCCAACGCTGGAGGCCCTGGATCCGGAGACCTGCCACCTGGGCCTGCACTTCGCGCTGGACACCACCGAGGACCACAGCGCCATCCAGGCCGCGTTCAGCTTCGTGCAGGACGATTGCCAGCTCGACATCCAGCCGCCGGCAGCGGCACCCGCCGCAGCCCCCGACGCCGCGCCGCGCCTGGGCGAGTTGTTGGTGGACATCGGCGTGGTGACCACGGAAGAAGTGCAGACCGCGCTGCGTGCCCAGGGCGCGGCCCGCCATGCCGGCGCCCCGGTCGCACCGCTGGGCAAGATCCTCCAGGCGCAGAGCGGCGTGCGCCAGCAGGTGGTGACCGTGGCGCTGCAGAAGCAGGCGCAGCAGCGCAGCGGTCCTGGCGGCGGTGCGGCGCCGGCCGACGACAACCGCTTCATCCGTGTGCAGGCCGACCGGCTGGACGCCGTGATCAACCTGCTGGGCGAATTGGTGATCGCCGGTGCCGGCGCCCAACTGCTGGCACGCCAGACCAAGCAGCGCGGCCTGATTGAGGCCAACACCCAGATCGGCCGCCTGATCGAGGAGATCCGCAACGGCACGCTGAAGCTGCGCATGGTGCCCGTCGGCGAGACCTTCTCGCGCTTTCGCCGGGTGGTGCGTGACACCGCGGCCGAACTGGGCAAGGACGTGGCGCTGGAGATCGTCGGCGGCGATACCGAGTTGGACAAGTCGGTGGTCGAGCGCATCGCCGACCCGCTGATGCACCTGGTGCGCAACGGCCTGGACCACGGCCTCGAGACGGCCACCGTGCGCCTGCAGGCCGGCAAGCCCGCGCAGGGCAAGCTGACGCTGTCGGCCTGCCATGAGTCGGGCGGCATCCTGATCCGCATCCAGGACGATGGCCGGGGCATCAACCGCGAGAGGGTGCTGGCACGGGCCTGGGAGCGCGGCATCGTCGAGCAGGGCGTGGTGCCGGCCGACGACGACATCCTCAAGCTGATCTTCGAACCCGGATTTTCCACCGCCGAGACCGTCACCAACCTGTCGGGCCGCGGCGTGGGCATGGACGTGGTGCGCCGCAACATCGAGGCCCTGCGCGGCACGGTGACGATCCGCAGCGAAGAAGGCACCGGCAGCACCATCGACATCCGCCTGCCGCTGACCCTGGCCATCATCGACGGCTTCCTGATCGGCGCGGGCAGCACCAAGTTCATCTTCCCGCTCGAATCCGTCGTCGAGGTGATCGAGGCGCGCAGCGCGGCGATGGAGGCCGACAGCCGCGGCCGCACCTGCGTCGAGCTGCGTGGGCAGGTGCTGCCGGTGGTCGACCTGCGGGCCCTCTATGCGCTGGACTCGACGCCGCCGCCGCGTGTGTCGGTGGTGGTGATCCATGCCAACGGCCGCCAGTACGGCGTGATGGTCGACGTCCTGCTGGGCCAGCACCAGACCGTGATCAAGCCGCTGAGCCGCATGTTCCGCTCGCTGCGCGGCATCTCGGGCTCCACCATCCTCGGCAGCGGCGAGGTGGCGCTGATCTTCGACGTCAACTCGCTGAGCCAGCTCGCCTCGTCCGACATGCCTGCCCGCGGTGTGCGCAGCTTGCCGGGCACCACGACGGCGGGCGCCCTCGCGAAAGAACCCCATGCCTGAGGTGTCGGACCGGCCGGGTTCCAACCAACCGAGTTGCACCTCCTGAGAGGAGCCAGCATGCCCACCGCGGTCCAGATTTCACTCGTCCAGAGCAGCTTTGCGCAGGTCGCCCCGATTGCCGAGGCCGCCGCCGAGATGTTCTACCGCCGCCTGTTCGAACTCGACCCGTCCCTGACGCGCCTGTTCAAGGGCGACATGCAGCAGCAGGGCCACAAGCTGATGCAGATGATCGGCGCGGCCGTGCGCGGCCTCGATGATCTCGACCGGCTGGTGCCGGTGGTGCAGCAGCTGGGCCAGCGACACCAGGCCTATGGCGTGCGCCCCGCGCACTACGACACCGTCGGGGCCGCCCTGCTCTGGACCCTGCAGCAAGGCCTCGGCGCAGCGTTCACGCCCGAGGTGCGTGCGGCCTGGACAGCGGTCTACGGTGTGCTGGCCGACACCATGCAGGCCGCTGCCGCGAAAGGCTCTGCGCCCTCCACCGATCCACCCTGGCGCCCGCGAACGTCGACCCCGATCGCCCCCCAACGCTCCGCGAACCACCCGACCTCAGGAAGCCCCATGTCCACCCTCCAAAACCACAGCGGCCGACTCAACGCCGCCATCGCCCTGACCTTCGTCCCGCTGGGCCTGGGCGCGGCGCTCGTCGCCACCGGCATGCTCGGCCTGCTCGGCCTGGCCTTGCTGGGCGCGGTGGCAGCGGCCGGCGCGGTCTGGGCCATCCTGTGCGGGGTGGCCTTGCACAACGACCTGGCGGTTGCGGCCGAGGCCCAGGCGCAGAGCGAAGCGCTCGGTGCTGCGCTGGCCGACATGCAACGTCAACATGCAGCCGGCGCCATCAACCACATGATCGACAGCGGACGCCTGCGCGGCGACACAGCCACCACGGCACAGGGCATCAATGACCTGGTGCAGTCGCACATCGACGTGAAGATGAAGATCGTCGAGACCGTCACGGCCTACGCTGGCGGCAATCTGGACGTGTCGATGGACCGCCTGCCCGGCCTGAAGGCCAGGATCACCGAGGCGATGGACAAGGTGCAGACCAGCCTGAGGGACGCCGCCGCGGACGCTGCGCGCAACCTGCGGATCAAGAACGCGCTGGACAAGTGCAGCACCAACGTGATGATCGCCGACGCCAGCAACCGCATCGTCTACATGAACGAGACGGTGGCATCGATGATGCAGGGCAACGAAGCCGAGCTGCGCAAGAGCCTGCCCAACTTCAATGCACGGGCGCTGATCGGCGAAACGGTGGACGTGTTCCACAAGAACCCGGCGCACCAGCGCGGCATGCTGTCGGCGCTGCGCACCACGCACAAGACGCAGATCACCGTGGGCAACCTGGTCTTCGGCCTGATCGCGAACCCGATCGTCGACGCCAAGGGCGAGCGGGTGGGCACGGTGGTGGAGTGGGCCGACAAGACCGCCGAGATCGCTGCCCGCGACGCCGAACTGAAGTCGATGGGCGAGAACACCCGCATCAAGAACGCACTCGACAAGTGCACCACCAACGTGATGATCGCCGACGCCAGCAACCACATCGTCTACATGAACGAGACGGTGACGGCGATGATGCAGCGCAATGAGTCCGAGCTGCGCAAGAGCCTGCCGCAGTTCAACGCCAACAAGCTGGTCGGCGAGCTGATCGACGTGTTCCACAAGAACCCGGCGCACCAGCGCGGCATGCTGTCGAGCATGAGCGGCACCTTCCGCACCCAGATCAAGGTCGGTGACCTGTACTTCGGCCTGATCGCCAACCCGATCGTCGATGCCCAGGGCACCCGCGTGGGCACGGTCGTCGAATGGGCCGACCGCACTGCCGAAGTGGGCGTGGAAAACGAAGTCGCCGGCATCGTCAAGGCTGCCGCGGAAGGCAACTTCACGCAGCGGCTGGAGACCCAGGGCAAGACCGGCTTCTTTGCCAACCTGGCCACCGGCATGAACCAGTTGCTCGACACCAGCGAGCAAGGCCTGACCGACGTGGCCGACGTGCTGGCCGCGTTCGCCGAAGGCGACCTGACCAAGCGCATCGAGCGCGACTACGAGGGCCTGTTCGGCAAGGTCAAGGAAAGCGCCAACTCCACCGCCGACAACCTGACCCGGGTGATGGGCGAGGTGCGCGCCGCAGCCGACGCGCTGACCGGTGCGGCCAACCAGGTCAGCGCCACGGCGCAGAGCCTGTCGCAGGCGGCCAGCGAGCAGGCCTCCAGCGTCGAGGAGACGACGGCGTCCATCGACGTGATGTCGGCCTCGATCACGCAGAACAGCGACAACGCCAAGGTCACCAACAGCATGGCGACCAAGGCCAGCAAGGAGGCCACCGACGGCGGCTCGGCGGTGACCCAGACCGTCAGCGCGATGAAGCAGATCGCGCAGAAGATCAGCATCGTCGACGACATCGCCTACCAGACCAACCTGCTGGCACTGAATGCGGCCATCGAGGCCGCTCGGGCCGGCGAGCACGGTAAGGGCTTCGCAGTGGTCGCCGCCGAAGTGCGCAAGCTGGCTGAGCGCAGCCAGGAGGCCGCCAAGGAGATCGGCGACCTGGCCGGCAACAGCGTTTCCACCGCCGAGCGGGCGGGCAAGCTGCTCGACGAGATCGTGCCGTCGATCCAGAAGACCAGCGAGCTGGTCGAGGAGATTGCCGCGGCATCGCAGGAGCAGAGCCAGTCGGTGACGCAGATCGGCAGCGCGATGGGCCAGCTCAGCAAGGCCACGCAGCAGAACGCCTCGGCCTCCGAGGAGCTGGCGGCCACCAGCGAAGAGCTGTCCGGGCAGGCCGAGCAGCTGCAACAGTCGGTGGCCTTCTTCAACCTTGGCGACGGCGCATCCGCGGTCAAGAAGGGCCGGCACGAGGCCAAGGCGGCACCGGAGCGGCGCGCCAGCGGTTCACCGATGCGGGGCGTCGCCAAGGTGGTGGCCGCACCGTCGCGGGCCACCGGCACGAACGGCAACTTCCGCCCCTACTGAGGAGCCCGCCATGACAACCGAACGATCGGTGTCCAAGGCCGGCGCCGCTGCGGCCGATGCCCGCGAGCCCTCGGCCCAATACCTGACCTTCACGCTGGGCGAGGGGGTGTTCGCGATGGACATCCGCACCGTGCGCGAAATCATCCAGTACGGCCCGATGACCACCGTGCCGCTGATGCCGAACTTCGTGCGCGGCGTGATCAACCTGCGCGGCGCGGTGGTGCCGGTGATCGA
>JBBAPL010000089.1:0-22026 GCA_040400895.1 Aquabacterium sp. | reverse complement strand
GTGGTTGGCCGCGCCCACGCCCAGGGTGAGAAAGTCGCCAGCGGCCAGCGCCACGTCGCCCAGCACCAGCGGCGCATCCAACTGGCGGTTGTTCAACTGAAGCGGGCTCTCGAACCGCAGCAGTTCCTCCACGGCGGTGTGGATCAGGCCTGGTTCGGCCACCAGTCGATCCCAAGCGGCGCGCTGCGTCAGCATGGCATGCACGCCATTGCCGATCAGGTTGGTGGTGGTCTCATGGCCGGCATTCAGCAGGAAGATGCAGTTGTGCAGCAGTTCGGCTTCCGACAATTGCTCGCCGTCGGTCTCGCCCTGGATCAGCCGGGTCAGCACATCGGCCTGCGGGTCGCCCGGGTGGGCGCGGCGGTGGGCCACCAGGCTGCGCAACTGGTCGCAGAAGGCCGTGACGGCTGCATGGCCGCGCGCCAGCACCTCGGGCGACGGCGCGGGCTCCAGCGCTGACAGGATGGCCAGCGACCAACCCCGCAGCGGCGCCCGGTCGGCCTGCGGCACATCCAGCAGGTTGCCGATCACCTCCACCGGAATCTCGGCCGCAAAGTGAGCGATCAGGTCGGGCGCCGGCTGATCGGCCAGTTGGTCCAGCAGGCGCTGCACCAGGGCGACCACGCCGGCTTCCATGCGTGTGATGGCGCGCTGGTTCAGCGCCCCCAGCAGCAGCCGACGCACACGGGTGTGCAGCGGCGCGTCGTTGAACACCAGGCTGGTGGTGTGGTGCTCGTACAGTGGCGTTCCGGGGCCGAACTTGGGTGCGAACTCCCGCCGCTTGTCCGACTTGGCCTGGGGCGCCCGGTAGACCGCTGCCACGTCGTCGTGGCGTGTCAGCAGCCACTGGCCCGGGGCCAGCGGGTGCACCGGGCTGTGGGCCCGCAGGGCGTCGTAGAACGGGTACGGGTCGTCGATGAAGGCGGGTGGCGCGCCAGCCAGGCTGAAGCCGGCGATCCAGTCGGGGGCTGTCGATCGGTGCGGCATGGGGGCCTCCGTGCTTCAGCGGCCACTGTCGGCCGCTTGGCCATGGCGGCCGGCGCCGGCGGCAAAGCGGGCAGCGCCGGCCAGGCCTTCTGCCTGCAGGGCCGCATAGCCGCCTGCACCTTCACGCTGCAGCGCCACGTCCATCGGCAAGTCCCACTGCGCCAGCGCGCTGGCACGGTCGGCGCGCATGCAGGCCTGCGGAAAGCCGGCGATCTGGCGCGCCAGGGCCTGGGCTTCTGCCAGCGCACGGCCGTCGTCCACCACCCGGTTGGCCAGGCCCATGGCCAGGGCCTCGTCGGCGCCCACGGCGCGGCCGGTGAGGATCATGTCCAGCGCCCGGGCCTGACCCACGATGCGCGGCAGCCGCACCGTGCCGCCGTCGATCAGCGGCACGCCCCAGCGCCGGCAGTACACGCCGAAGATGGCGCCGCGCGCGGCCACGCGCAGGTCGCACATCAGCGCCAGTTCCAGCCCGCCGGCCACGGCATGGCCTTCCACCGCAGCGATCACCGGCTTGCTGAAGTGCTGGCGGGTCGGCCCCATCGGGCCGGGCCCGCTGCCGTCGGGGGTGGCCTGGTTGCGGCGGCTGCCGTCGGCCACGGCCTTCAGGTCGGCGCCGGCGCAGAACTGGCCGCCGCCGCCGGTGAACACCGCCACCGCCAGGCTGTCGTCGGCCTCGAACTGGTCGAACGCGGCGCGCAGCGCGGCGGCGGTGGGGCCGTCCACCGCGTTGCGGCACGCGGGCCGGTGCAGGGTGATGGTGGCCACCGGGCCATCGGTGGTCAGGCTGACAGGGGAGGGGGTCATCGCAGGGCGCTGCAGGGTTGTGCGCGGCAGTCTGCCTGCGCCGGCGGAGGGCGCTGGTAACCTCGGTGACTGTCTCCAAACCGGCGCCACCGAGCGCCCCACGCCCCATGTTCACTGGCATCGTGCAAGGCCTGGCCACCGTGGCCACACTGACCGACCGACCCGGCCTGCGCAGCTTCGAGCTGGCCTTTGCGCCCGGCTTCGACACCGGCCTGGAAATCGGCGCCAGCGTGGCCTGTGATGGCGTGTGCCTCACCGTCACCCACCTGCCCGGCCCAGGCCGCGCCTGCTTCGACGTGATGCAGCAAAGCCTGGGCCTGACCACCCTCGGCAGCCTGGCCGTGGGCAGCCTGCTCAACGTCGAGCGTGCCGCGAAGGACGGCGCCGAGATCGGCGGCCACCCCATCAGCGGCCATGTCGACTGCCTGGGGCAGGTGCTGTCCATCCGCCAGCCCGAGAACAACCATGTGCTGCGCATCGGCGTGCCCACCAGCCACATGCGCTATGTGTTCGCCAAGGGCTACATCGCCATCAACGGCGCCAGCCTCACCGTTGCCGAGGCCGACCGGCGGGAGCGCTGGTTCGAGGTGTGGCTGATCCCCGAGACCTTGCGCATGACCACCTTCGGCGTCAAGCAGGTGGGCGATGCACTCAACATCGAGATCGAGCGAGGCACCCAGGTGGTGGTCGACACCGTGCGCGACGCGCTCGACGAGCGCCTGGGCCCGCTGCTGCCGGCACTGGAGGCGCTGCTGGCCCAGCAGGGCCGGTCGGTGGACGACCTGGGCGCTGCGCTCAGGCTGCCCAAGTAGGCCTGGCGCTCAAATGATGGCCTGCTCCACGAAGGCCTGACCGGTCAGCATCCTCTGCGGGCTGAAGGCCGACAGGTCCAGGCTGGCGAAGCGCCCGGTCAGCAGCAACTCGGCCAGCCCACGGCCGGCAGCCGGCGCGTGCTGCAGCCCGTGGCCGGAGAAGCCGTTGCACAGCCAGAAGTTGGCGCACTGCGGGTGCGGGCCGATCAGCGCGTTGTGATCCAGCGGGTGCACCTCGTAGCAGCCGGCCCAGGCATGCTGCACCCGCAGCGCCTCGAAGGCCGGCACCCGGTGCGCCATGGTCGGCCACAGGCGGTCGTCGAACTGCGCCAGGGCGGGTTGGTCCAGCGGCAGATCGTCGGGGTCGGCATCGCCATCGCCGGGTGACCAGCCGCCGATGAAGCCGCGGCCCTCGCTGCGGAACCAGCAGCCCGATGCGTCCACCACCAGCGGCGTGGGTGGCAGCGGCGTGGGGCAGGTCATCGCGAACACCGTGCGCCGCCTGGCGTGCACCGGCACCGGCAGGCCGGCCAGTGCCCCCACCGCGCCGGCCTACGGCCCGGCGGTGTTGACAAACGCATCGGCCGCCAGCGCCGCGCCGCTGGCCAGTTGCGCCGCCACCAGCCGCCCGGCGTGCTGCTGCAGGCCGGTCACCCGGTCATGCCGCCACGCTGCGCCCAGTGCCCGGGCCTTGGCACCCAGCGCACGGACCCAGGCCTCGCCGTCCAGCCAGCCTTCGCCTGCCCCGCCCAGGCTGGCCAGTGCCAGGTCGGCAGTGTGCAGCTCGGGGAGGCGCGCCGCCAGCGCATCGGGTGCCAGCAACGCCACATCGGCGCCCACGCCGCGCTGCACCGCATGGTTGTGCAGCAGCACCGGCACGCTGGCGTCGCTGGCACAGAACAGGTAGGCGCCGGGCACCCGCCCCACGCAACAACGCCGGCGCAGGGCCGGCGTTGCAAACCAAGCTGAGCAAGCGCGGCGGGCGCCGCGCCGCGGTGTCACTTGAACACCAGCGACCCCACGTAGACGTCCTGGTCGGGCACGCGCTTCACGAACATCGTGGCGTCGCTCAGCCGGCGGGTCACCGGGTTGCCCCAGCGCAGGTCGACCTGGCCACTGCCGCTGGTGCGGGCCGCCGCGATCGCGTTCTTCATGAACGGCAGGCCGTTGGCGTCCTTGGACTCCAGCATGTTGTTGCCTGGCAGCTTGCCGTTGGCCGAGTGGGCCAGCATGGTGCCGTCCAGTTGCATGGCCACCAGGTACAAGCGGTCCGTCTTCCACTTGCCGCCGGCGTTGAAGTCCTTCACCGCCTTGTTCAGGCCCTGGGTGCGGATCTCCGCCAGCGCGCCGTCGAGCAGGCTCTTGGCGTCTTCCGGCGTCTCGGCGCTCGCGCCCCCGGCGGCGAGTGCCAGCGCCGCTGCGGCGCCCCATGTCGTCCAGTGCTGCATGTTGTCTTCCCTTCTCGGATTGGGCTGCCAGGTTGGCAGCAGGTCACCCACCACGGAAACAGCTGTATTGGTCTTCGGCCGCGCCGCCGCAAACTTGAGGGCCACCTGCACATCGAATGGCAGACTGCACGCATCGACCGGCGCCTGCCGGCAGGAGCGCGCGATGAAATCCTTCGGCAAGGCACCCCAGGGGCTGCGGCTGGAACGGCTGCAGGACAGCCCGCTGTGGACGCCTCAGGGCCTGCGCAACAAGCACCCGGTGCTGCCCGGGCTGCGCGACGCCAGCGCGCCGCGGCCCACGCTGACCGACTTTCTTTGCGGCGGTGAACGCCGCGTGCCGCGCGGCCCGCTGCCCGCGGTCGACCCGCGCGACGCCTGGCGCCGCCCGCCGGGCAGCGGCCTGCGCGCCACCTGGCTGGGACACTCCACCGTGCTGATCGAGATTGGCGGCAAGCGGGTGCTGACCGACCCGGTGTGGGGCCCGCGCGCCTCACCATCGCGGCTGGTGGGCCCCAAGCGTTTCCAGCCGGTGCCGGTGGCATTGCGGGCGTTGCCGCCCATCGACCTGGTGGTGGTCTCGCACGACCACTACGACCACCTTGACCTGCCGACCATCCGCGCGCTGGCCAAGACCGACGTGCCCTTCGTCACCGCGCTGGGCGTGGGTGCGCACCTGGAAGCCTGGGGCGTGCCGCCCGAGCGCATCACCGAGCTGGACTGGTGGCAGACCCACCAGCTGCCCGGCAGCGACCTGGCGGTGACAGCCGCGCCGTCGCAGCACTTCAGCGGCCGCGGGCTGAAGGACCGCAATGCCACGCTGTGGGCGTCGATGGTGATCGCCTCGCCACGGCACACCGTGTTTTTCAGCGGCGACACCGGCCTGACGACCGAATACGCCGAGATCGCCCGCCGCCTCGGCCCGTTCGACCTGGTGATGCTGGAAGTGGGCGCCTTCCATCCCAGCTGGGGCGACATCCATCTGGGGCCGGAAAACGCGCTGAAGGCCTGGCAGCTGCTGGGCGGTGCGGCGCGTGGCGGCCTGTTCCTGCCGGTGCACTGGGGCACCTTCAGCCTGGCGATGCATGCCTGGGACGCGCCGGTGGAGACCTTGCTGCAGCTGGCGCCGCAGCATGGCGCGCCGCTGCTGCTGCCGCAACTGGGTGCGGCGGTGGAGCCGGCGCACGGCCCGTTCGACCAGCCCTGGTGGCGCGGGGCCGACAGCCCGGCGCTGCCGCCCGTGCCGCCGCAGACCGAGGCGCCAGCCGCCACGCTGCCCAAGGGCATGCCCTGGCCGGCGGATTGAGCGAGGCGCCGCCCGGGGCCGGATGCCGGCTGCGGCAGGCGCCGGGCCGTCAGGCCGGCGTGCGGGCCGCCTGACCGTCGTCCGGCCGCTCTTGGATCAGCGCCATCACCTGGGTGGCCATCTCCGGGGTCACCGTGGTCGCGTGGGCCGCGGCGGCATGGGCCGCGGCCTGCTGCAGCACTGCGTCCTTGGTGGCGCCGGTCACCACGCCGGGGCAGTCGAAGCCCACGTCCCTGCATCGAAGTTCAAACATGACAGTCTCCTGGGGTGCAATGGCCGGGCGGGCTGCCCGCGCCGGTGACGCCAGTACATCACCGGGCCGTCACGGCGCCGTCACGGCGACGGATCAGGCCACGGTGATCTCGACGGACGCGGCGCGCGCCAGGGTGGTGTAAATCGGGCAGCGGGTCTTGAACGCCCGCAGCAGCAGCGCCCGTTGGCTGTCGTCGGCGCCGTCCAGCGTCAGCCGCAGGCGGATCGTCTGGAAGCGCGGGTCGAACGGCTCGCCGCAGACGCCGCGCGGGTCGAAGTCGCCCGCGGCCGATGCGCTGACCGCCTGCAGCGGGATGCCCAGCTCCTGGGCCGCCCGTTCACAGACAAAGACCGCGCAGCCCGCCAGCGCCGCCAGCAGCAGTTCCACCGGGTTGGCCGCTTCATTGGGCCCGCCCAGGGTGGGTGGCGAGTCGGTGACGATGTGCTGGCCGCGCACCGTCAGCAGCGCCCGGCCGGGCTCGTTCGAGAGGCGGCCACTGGCCGTGGCGGTTGCAAGGGTGGCTGTCATGCGGGTGCTCCTGTCGGTGGACGCGGTTGGGTGACGTGTTGGCTTGCAGTGCTGGCCTGAATTTGGTTGCCGGATCCAGGCGATGCCAGCATATTGGGGCCCCGTCACGACACAGTCACCACGCCTGCCCATGCCCCAGCTGTCCCTGCGCCTGTTCGGCACCGGCACCCTGACGTCCGACGGTGCCGTGGTCCGCGCCCATTCGGCACGCACCCTGGCGCTGCTGGCCTTCCTGGTGCTGGAGCCGGACCGGCCGCACCCGCGCGCGGCCCTGGTCGACCTGTTGTGGAGCGACCTGCCTGAGGCCTCTGGCCGGCAGAGCCTGCGGCAGGCGCTGTACTCGCTGCGCCAGCTGGCCGGTGGTGCCCTGGTGGGCTGCCTGCAGGTGGATGCCCGGTCGGTCTGCTTCCAGTTGCCGGCAACCGACGCGCAGCCCGACATCGACGCGCTGCGCTTCCTCGCCCTGGTGCGCAGCACCGACGAAGCGGACTGGCGCGCCGCGTCGCTGCTGCACCGTGCCCCGCTGCTGGACGGCGCGCCCGCCGCACCCGGCACCGACTACGCCGCCTGGCTGGAGTTGATGCGTGACCGCTTGCGCGCACTGGCGATGCAGAACCTGGACCGCCTGGTCGTCGGCCACATGGCGCGGTCAGACTGGCCCGCCGCCACCGGTTTCGCCCAGGCCATGTGCGCGCTGGATGCGGCCAGCGAGGCCGCGTCGCGCCAGCTGCTGCAGCTGGGCGCCCTGCAGGGCCAGCCCGGTGCGGTGGATGCCGAGTGGGCGCGCCTGTGTGGCCACTTGCGCCAGACCCTGGGGGTGGCGCCGTCGGCCGAGACAGCCGCGCTGCACGACCGTCTGCGCCGGGGCCGCGACGGGGCGCCGGCCGACCGGGCCCTGGCGGCGGTGCCGGCTGTGCCGCCCGCGTCAGCCCGGCCCGCTGCCGCCGGCGGCGATGCCGAGGCCCTGGTGCGTGCCGGCCATGCCGCAGAGCGGGTCTTCGCGTTCAGCCATGCGGCCGACCTGTACGGGCGGGCGCTGAACGTGCTGCGCGGCCACCGGCCGGCATCCGCGGCACGCAGCGTCGATGTGCTGCTCTGCCTGGAGGCCGTGCTGGAGCGGCTGGGCCGGCGCACCGACCAGGCCGGGGTCGTCGACGAGGCCATGGCGGTCGCCCGGGGGCTGGGCGACCTGGCGCGCCTGGCGGCGGTCAGCCTGCGGAGTGCCGGGGTCTGCGTCTATCTGCGGCAGCACCCGCAGGCCTGCGCGGCGGCCGACCAGGCGTTGCAGCTGTTCCGCGCGCTGGGCGACGGCCCGGGCGAGGCCGAGGCGCTGCGCGAGCTGGGGTTTGCGCACTGGCATGCCGATGCGCATGCGCAGGCCCTGCAGCACACCCGCGAGGCGCTGGACCTGCACCGGCGGCTGGGTGATGTCACCGGCGAGGCCACCGCACTGCACAACCTGGCCGAGATCCACCGCAGCCTGGGCAGCCCGCGTCATGCGCTGCCGTGGTACGAGCAAGCCATGCGCCTGCACTGGTCGGCGCACAACCCGGCCGGCGAGATCCTCAGCCTGTTCGGCTGGGCGGCAGCCCTGCGCCAGTGTGGCGACCTGGCCGCGTGCACCACCAAGCTCGACGCTGCGCGCCAGCTGTGCGTGCAGTCGGGTGAACGGGTGATGCATGCCCGCGTGCTGCATGCGCTGGCCGTGCAGCAGGCCGCCCAGGGTGCGTTGGACGCCGCATTGGCCACCATGCGCCGCGCCATCGAGATCGACCGCGCGATCGGCTACGCCCATGCGCTGGGGCATGACCTCGTCGAGCTGGCCAACCTGCACCAGCTGCGCGGCGCCGCTGCCGAGGCGCAGATGGCCCTGGAAGAGGCGCTGGTGTGGTTCGGATTCACCGAAGACGGCGACGCGCTGGAGGCCACCCGCGCCCGGCTGGCTGGGCCCGCGCCCGATGGCAGCGTGGGCGCCATGCCGCCGATGGGCCTGCGCAGCGGCATCAAGAGCCACCTGTCGCTGGGCGAGGGCAAGGTGTACTGCGCATTCGAATCCCCGGCGCGGGCGGCGCCTTGATGGCACCCACCACGCCGGCCGCCCGCAGGTGGCGCGTCAGCGCGGCGCCATGCGGATCGCGCCGTCCAGCCGCACGCACTGGCCGTTGAAGTAGCTGTTGCGCGCCATCTCCATGGCCAGGCTGGCAAATTCCTCGGGCTTGCCCAGGCGCTTGGGGAAGGGCACCGACGCGCTCAGGCTGTCGAGCACGTTCTGCTTGGCGCCCAGCATCAGCGGCGTGGCAAAGATGCCCGGCATGATCGAGTTGACGCGGATGCCCAGGTCCGACAGGTCGCGTGCCAGCGGCAGCACCAGGCCGTTCACCCCGGCCTTGGCCGACGCGTAGATCACCTGGCCGATCTGCCCGTCCTGCGCCGCCACCGAAGCGGTGAGGATGATGGCGCCGCGCTCGCCGTCGTCCAGCGCCGGGGCTGCGGCCATGCCCTCGGCCGACAGCGACGCCAGCCGGTAGCTGGCCACCAGGATGCCCTGCACGCCGTAGTCGAAGTCGGCCGTGGGCAGGCGCTTGAGCTTGCCTTCCTCCTTGCTGAAGGCCAGGGTCTTGCCGCGGCGCGACGTCATGGCGCAGTGCACCAGCACCCGCTCCTGGCCATGGGCGGCGCGTGCCTGGGCAAAGCCGGCCACCACGCTGTCTTCGCTGGTGATGTCGACCTTGCAGAACAGGCCGCCGATGGCTTGCGCCACCTCGTTGCCCAGGGCCTCGTTCACGTCGAAGATGGCGACCTTGGCGCCAGCGGCGGCCAGGGCGGTGGCGGTGGCGCGGCCCAGGCCCGAGGCGCCGCCAGTGACGACGGCGGCAGTGCTGGAATCGATGTGCATGTGGGTTGTCTCGTTGGTGTGGTGGGGAACAGGCTCGTCGGCGAGCAGGTTTCAGCTTGGCGGGAACGGGGCCGGCTTGGCCGTCTCGTGGGCGACAGGCTCAACGTCCGGTGAAGCGTGGCGCCCGTTTCTCGGCCATCGCCAGGCGGCCTTCGCGCAGGTCGTCGCTGGCGGCGCAGCGGGCCTCGCGCTCGCGCAGCGTGGACAGGTGGACATCGCCCCGTGCGATCTCGTCGAGCGACTGCTTCATGCCGCGCAGCGCCAGCGGCGCGCCGGCCGCCAGCGCGTCGGCCATCTGCTGCACGGTGGCGTCCAGCTGGGCCGCGGGCACCAGCTGGTCCAGGTAGCCCAGTGCCAGCAGTTCGTCGGCGCCCACGGTGTCGGCCAGCAGGAACAGGCGCTTGGCCGTGGCCAGGCCCAGGCGCGACACGTAGCGCCGCAGCCCGCTCGGGTAGTAATGCAGGCCCAGCCGGGCCGCCGGCATGCGCAGCGCCATGCCCTGCACGCCGACGCGGAAGTCGCAGGCCAGCGCCAGGTCGGTGGCGCCGCCGAACACGCTGCCGTTGAAGCGGCAGATGCTGGGCACGGCCAGCGCCTCCAGCGCGTCCACCGTCTCCTCGAACAGCCGCGGCCCGGCGCCGGGCAGCGCCGGCTGGCGGTCGAAGTCGCCCAGGTGGAAGCCCGAGCAGAAGCTGCGCCCCGTGCCCGTCAGCACCAGCAGGCGCACGCCGGGGTCGGCCGCCAGCGTGGCGATGTGCTGCTGCAGCACCAGCAGGTCGTCCACATGCAGCCGGTTGTGGTGGGCCGGGCGGGCCAGGGTGATGGTGGCGCGGCCGCCCTGCAACTGCAGCAGGGGTGGGCCGCCGGCGGTGGCGTCAGGGGTGGCGTGGTCAGGTGGAGTCATGCAGTGCGAGTATTCATGCAACGCAAGTATGCGGGGCCGCCCTGTCAATGCGGGCCGGTGGCGATGCGGCGCACCGTGCCGGCGCACCACAATCGGGCCGATGACACCCAGCGCGCCGCAACCCGACTCACGCCAGGCCTGGTGGCGGCTGTTCGCCACCCTGCTGCTGATGACCATCGGCTCGGCCGGCATGTACGTGGTGTCGGTCATGCTGCCCGCGGTGCAGGCCGAGTTCGGCGTCACCCGCGCCCAGGCGTCCATGCCCTACACGTTGCTGATGATCGGCTTCGGCGTGGGCTGCGTGGTGATGGGCAAGCTGGCCGATCGCTTCGGCATCGTGCCGGTCATCCTGCTGGGCGCGGTCAGCCTGGGGCTGGGCTTCGTCGCCTGCGGCATGGCCGGCAGCATCACCGGCTATGCGGTGGTGCAGGGGCTGCTGATCGGCTTCCTGGGCTGCAGCACCACCTTCGTGCCGCTGATCGCCGACACCTCGCTGTGGTTCGTCAAGCGGCGTGGCATCGCGGTGGCGGTGTGTGCCAGCGGCAACTACCTGGCCGGCGCCATCTGGCCGCCGGTGGTGCAGCATTTCGTCGAGACAGCGGGCTGGCGGCCCACCTGCATCGGGCTGGGCATCTTCAGCGTGGTCACCATGGTGGCGCTGGCCGGGGCCATGCGGGCGAAGTCGCCTGCGGTGGTCACCGCGCCGGTCAAGGCCGGTGGCCCGGTGCCGTCGAACCGCCCGTTCGGCCTGAGCCTGGCCCAGGCCCAGGGCCTGCTGTGCGTGGCTGGCGTCGCCTGCTGCGTGGCCATGGCCATGCCGCAGGTGCACATTGTGGCGTACTGCGGCGACCTGGGCTTCGGCGCGGCGCGCGGCGCCGAGATGCTGAGCCTGATGCTGGCCTGCGGCATCGTCAGCCGGCTGGTGTCGGGCGCCATCTGCGACCGCATCGGCGGCGTGCGCACGCTGCTGCTGGGCAGCTTCCTACAGGGCGTGGCGCTGCTGCTGTTCATCCCCTTCGACGGCCTGATGTCGCTGTACGTGGTGTCGGCGATGTTTGGGCTGTTCCAGGGCGGCATCGTGCCCAGCTACGCCATCATCGTGCGCGAGCATTTCCCGCCCGCCGAGGCCGGCGCGCGCGTGGGCACGGTGATCAGCTGCACGCTGTTCGGCATGGCCCTGGGCGGCTGGATGAGCGGCAAGGTGTTCGATCTGACCGGCAGCTACCACGCCGCCTTCATCAACGGCGCGGCCTGGAATGCGCTGAACCTGAGCGTGGCGCTGTTCCTGCTGTGGCGGGTGCGCCGCGGCGTGGGCGCGCCGCCTTCGGCAGGCCATGCGGCCGCCGCCCCAGCCGCCTGACGGAGCCTGGCCCATGCACCCGAACCCGCAACCCATGGCCGACACCCTGCTGGTCGACCCCCGCCACAACGGCCCGCGCACCAGCGGCAACGGTGGCTGGGTGGCCGGCGCGCTGGCCCGGCGCCTGGGCGCGCCGGTGGTCACGGTGGCCCTGCGCGCGCCGGTGCCGCTGGGCCGGCCGCTGCTGCTGCGCCCGCAGGACAGCGGTGGCATCGCCCTGTGCGACGGCGACACCGTGGTGGCCGACGCCGCCGTGGCCACCCTGCAGCTGGCCGTGCCCGCCACGCCCACCGATGAGGTGGCCGAAGCCGCCGGCATGGCCGCCCGCCTGCGCCACCAGCAGCGTGGCCTGGGCGACCCCTATGCGCAGTGCTTCGTCTGCGGCTTCAACCGGCCCGATGGCCTGGGCGTGATCGTCGGTCCGGTGGACGAAGACACCGGCCTGATGGCCACCACCTGGGTGCCGCCCGCCGCGCTGGCCGATGCCGATGGCACGCTGTCGGCCGAGGCCACCTGGGCCGCGCTGGACTGCCCGGCCGGCATGGCCTGGAGCCACCGGCTGGGCCGGGGTGCGCAGATCATGACGGTGCGCATGACCGCCACCATCAACCATCCGCTGGTGGCCGGCGGGCGCTACCGCGTGCTGGCCTGGCCGCTGCAGCGCGACGGCCGCAAGCTGCATGCCGGCACCGCCATCGTCGATGCCGACGGTGCGGTGCGCGCCCGGTCGCAGCAACTCTGGCTGCTGCCGCGCGACGCGGTCTGACCCAGCGTCAGCCGCCAACCTGGGGAGGTCGGCGACAGCGGCAGGCGGGCAGAATCGTGGCCCGATGACGCACTGCCCACCACCTCTCCAATCGGCATCAGGCCCGCGCCCGGCTCGTCTGCTGGCCGCCACGCTGTTGGCGCTGGCTGCTGCGGTGGCTGCACAACCGGCACAGCCAGTGGCCGCGCCGCCCGCCAGCCCGGTCACCGCCGAGGGCCTGCCGATCCAGGCCGTGCGCCTGCGCCCCGACGAGCGCCTGGTGCTGGACGGCCGGCTCGACCACCCGGCCTGGCAGCGCGCACCGGTGCACGACCAGTTCACCGAAAAAGACCCCGACAACGGCGCCCGGCCGCGGCATGCCACCCGGGTTCGGGTGCTGTTCGACGCCCAGGCGCTGTGGGTGGGCGTGCAGGCGCTGGACGACGCGCCCGGCGTGATCCGCGCGCCGCTGGTGGCGCATGACGGCGTGAAGCGCACGCAGGACTTCGTGGTGGTCTACATCGATGCCATCGGCGCTCGCCGGTCGGCGCAGTTCTTCCGCGTCAACGCCGCCGGCAGCCTGGCCGACGGCATGCACACCGCCGCCGACGACAGCGAGGACTTCTCGCCCGACTTCGACTTCGACGCCGCCACCAGCCGCCAGGCCGATGGCTGGACGGCGGTGCTGCGCATCCCGTTCGCATCGCTGCGGTTCGCCGAACCGGCGGCCGAAACTGGCAACACCGCCAGCGGCGACGGCCATGCCCAGGCCTGGCGCATCCTGGTGGGCCGGCGCATGCCGCGCGCGCAGTTCTACCTGCACACGTCGGCAGCCATCCCGCGGGAGGCGCCCAGCTTCATCGCCACGCTGCAGCCGCTGCAGGGTGTGCGCCTGCCGGCGCAGCACCAGTTCCTGACCCTGCGCCCCAGCCTGACCTGGCGTACCCAGCGCAGTCGCGACGGCGACGGCCCGCGGCAGACAGACAACGCCTGGGACGCGTCGCTCGACCTGAAGTGGCGGCCGCTGGCCGAACTGGTGGTCGACGCCACGCTGAACCCCGACTTCTCGCAGGTGGCGGTGGACCAGCCGCAGCTGGCCGGCAACACCCGCTTCGCGCTGTTCGTCCCCGAAAAGCGGCCGTTCTTCTTCGAGAGCAGCGACCTGCTGCGCTCGCCCACCGACGCGCTGTACACCCGCAGCCTCACCGCGCCGCGCTGGGGGCTGCGCGGCACCTGGCGCGGTGGCCGGCTGGCCGGCACCGCCATGGCCATCGACGACCGCGGCGGCGGCCTGGTGCTGTTGCCAGGCGCCTACGGCACCGGCGCGGCGGAGCAGCCGGCGTCGAGCACCCTGCTGGCCCGCGCCCAGCTGGCCGATGGCGGCCTGCCGTCCTCCATGCAATGGGGCGCGCTGGCCGCGCTGCGCCACTACGACGGTGCCGGCCGCAACCAGGTGGCAGGGCCCGATCTGGGCTGGCAGATCGGCAACGGCTGGCGCGCCCGGCTGCAGTGGCTGCAATCGGAGACCACCGCCCAGCCCGGCCCCGGCGGTGCGACCCTGGTCGATGGCGCCACCACCCGCGGCCACCTGGCCCATGCCAAGCTGGTCTACCAGGGCGATGACCGGCGTGAGGCCGAGCTGATGCTGGAAGACGTGGGCGCCGGCTTCCGCGACGACACCGGCTTCATCGCCCAGGCCGGCGTGCGCCGCGCCAAGGGCCGGGCGGCCATCGGCTGGGGCCCGCTGGGGCCATTCAACGAGCACTGGCTGAACCTGGAAGGCGAGCGGGTGACCGACCGCAGCACTGGTGCCCTGGTGCTGCAGGACCTGAGCCCGGGTCTCTGGCTGACCGGCGCGCACAACCTGGAAGCCTGGGCCTATCTGCACGGCCTGGTGCGCAACACCGCGGCGATGCGGCCGGTGGCCGGTGGTGCGCTGCAGCAGCAGCGCTACCTGGCGACCGGCCTGGTGGTCACGCCGGCGACCTGGGCGCCGCTGCTGGAGGTCGACCTCAAGCTGGGCCGCATGGCCGACGTGGCCGGCACCGTGCCGCGCCCCGGCGGCCAGGTGTCGCTGGCGCTCAACACCCGGTTGCTGCCGCGGCTGGAACTGGAGCCGCGCCTGGGCCACGGCTGGCTGCGCCAGGGCGGGCGGGCGCTGTACGCCGAATCGGCCCACCAGCTGCTGGCGCGCTGGCACTTCAGTGCGCGGCAGTCGCTGCGCGCCATCGTGGCCCACACCACCACCGAGCGCGGTGGCGTCACGCAAGATCAGGCCACCACCGGCTCGCTCACCTGGGCCTGGCGTGAATCGGCCGGCACGCTGCTGTATGTCGGCGTGGCGCGCGGCCGCGACGGTGTGGCCCGCGTGCGCCGCAGCAACGAGGCCTTCGTCAAGCTGCAGGTCGACGTCGACGAACTGCGCGCGCGCTGGTAGGCCACGGGTTGGCAGCCGTCGCGTGTCAGCCAGCAGCGGGCCCGGCGTGGCACAGTCACGCACCCCCCAACACCGCAGAAGGAACCGCCATGATGAAGTCCGGCATCGACCAGCAAGCCCTGATCGACCTGTTCGCCAACGCCAGCGCGCAGCAGACCGCGCAGCTGCGTGAGGCGGTGTTCAAGTCCACCCTGGGCGCGCTGCAGGGCCGCGAGCTCAGCCTGAAGAACATCCGCAGCGTGCTGGGCACCGTGGCCCAGGCGGCCGGCGCCGGTGCGGCGCAGAACCCGCTGGGCAGCGTGGATGCCGAGGCCCTGCTCGACAACGCCGTGGCTGGCATGGATGACGCGCTGATCAAGGCAGTCGAGGCCAACCGCGTGGCGCTGCAGCAGTTCGTCGACAAGGGCGTGGACCTGCGCGAGACCCAGCTGAAGAAGGCGCTGGCCGACATGGACAAGTTCGAGGACGCGCTGCTGGGCACCCTCAAGAAGAACGCCGCCGCCGTGGGCGACCCGATGGCCGGCCCCTGGGCCAGCGTGCTGGAAAAGCTCAACCTCAGCGGCACCCAGACCGGCCTGAAGGCCAGCGGCGCCGCCGAGCAGCTGACCGCCCAGATGGAGCAGATGCAGTCGGCCATGCGTGCCACCAGAGCGGCCAGCCTGAAGGCCGCGCAGACCCTGGCCGAGAGCTACACCGCGCTGGTCTCGGGCGTGCTGATCGGCATGAGCGACGCGCTGCGCCAGGCTGCCGTGCCGGCCAAGAAGTCGGCGAAGAAGTAAGTGCACAGCGGGCCCGGCGATGCCGGGGCCGCAGCGTTATCGTCCGGACATGGACGACTTCACCTTTTTCTGGCACGACTACGAGACCTTCGGCCGCGTGCCCCGGCGCGACCGGCCGGCGCAGTTTGCCGGGGTGCGCACCGACGCCGCGCTCAACGAGATCGGCGAGCCGGTGATGCTGTATTGCCAGCCGCCGACCGACACCTTGCCTGACCCCGAGAGCTGCCTGCTGACCGGCATCACGCCGCAGCACTGCCAGCAGCACGGCGTGCCCGAGCACCAGTTTGCCGACCAGGTGCTGGCCGCGCTGGGCACGCCGGGCACGGTGGGCGTGGGCTACAACACCATCCGCTTCGACGACGAGGTGACACGCCACCTGTTCTGGCGCAACCTGATCGACCCCTACGGCCGCGAATGGCAGAACGGCTGCGGCCGCTGGGATCTGCTCGACACCGTGCGCTGCGCCTACGCGCTGCGGCCCGACGGCCTGCAGTGGCCCCGACATGACGACGGCCGCTTGTCCTTCAAGCTGGAGCATCTGACCCAGGCCAACGGCCTGACGCATGCCGCGGCGCACGACGCGCTGAGCGACGTGCGCGCCACCCTCGCGCTGGCCCGGCTGGTGCGCAACCACCAGCCGCGGCTGTTCGATTTCTGCCTGAAGCTGCGCAAGAAGGATGCGGTTTGGCAGGAAGTCGGGCCGCTCGGCGCGGCGCGGCGCCCCTTCCTGCACATCAGCGGCATTTACCCCGCCGACCGCGGCTGCCTGGGCCTGGTGTGGCCGCTGGCGCCGCACCCGACCAACAAGAACGAGCTGATCGTCTGGGACCTGGCGCACGACCCCGCCGAACTGCTGGCGCTGGACGCCGACACCCTGCGCCTGCGCATGTTCAGCAAGACGGCCGACCTGCCCGAGGGCGTGGCGCGGCTGCCGGTCAAGACCATCCACATCAACAAGAGCCCGGTGGTCATCGGAAACTTGAAGACCCTGCCGCCCGCCCTGGCCGAGCGCTGGGGGCTGGACATGGCGCAGGGCCTGCGCCACGCCGCCTGGGCCGCTGCGCACCTGGCCGAACTGGACGCACGGCCCTGGAGTGCGGTGTTCCAGCGCCCGGCGCCTGCCCACGCGCCCGACGTGGATGAAGACCTGTACGGCGGCTTCATCGGCCCGGGGGACCGCCGCACGCTGGAGCGGCTGCGTGGCATGGGCGGCGACGCGCTGGCCGGCAAGTTCGGCAACGGCGGCCCGGCCTTCGACGACGCCCGGCTGGACGAGCTGTTCTTCCGCTACCGCGCCCGCAACTGGCCCGACGCGCTGGACGCTGCGGGCCAAGCGCGCTGGCTGCAGCACTGCCAGGCGCGGCTGCACGGCGGTGAGGGCGGCGGGCAGACGCTGGCGCAGTTCTTCGAGCGCATCGACACATTGAGCGAGACCGCCGACGAGCGTGGCGAGGCCATCCTGGCCGCGCTGTACGACCACGCCGAGGCCATCGCGCCCGAGCTGCCCTGACCGGCCCCCGCCATGCGCCTGCTGATCATCGGCGGCACCCGCTTCCTGGGCCGGCACCTGGTGGACGCGGCGCTGAAGCGTGGCGACCAGGTGACGATCTTCAACCGCGGCCAGTCAGCGGCGCAGCCGCCGGCCGGCGTGGCCTGGCTGCAAGGGGACCGGGCGGGCGATCTGGCAACACTGGTCGATGGCCCCGGCTGGGACGCCGCCATCGACACCTGCGGCTACTTGCCGGCCGACACCGGCCGCCTGGCGCAGGCGCTGGCCCACCGGGTTGGGCGGCTGGCGTTCATCAGCAGCGTGTCGGCCTACGCCAGCATGGCCCGGCCAAACGACGAGGACGCGCCGCTGGGCGTGATCGACGACCCCGACACCACCACCATCGACGGCCGCACTTACGGCCCGCTGAAGGCGCTGTGTGAGGCCGCGGTGCGGCAGGCGCTGGGCCCGCAGCGTTGCCTGCTGGTCCGCCCCGGCCTGATCGTCGGCCCGCACGACCCCACTGGCCGCTTCACCTGGTGGACGGCGCGGCTGGCCCGCGCCGCGGTTGACGGCCAGCCGGTGCTGGCGCCAGGCACTCCTGACCGGCCACTGCAGGTGATCGACGCCCGCGACCTGGCCGCCTGGGTGTTGCCTCTGCTCGACCAGGGCGCAGCCGGCGCCTTCAACGCGGTGTCCCCGCCCGGCGCCATCAACTGGGACCGCCTGTTGCAGGCCTGCGCTGCGGCGGCTGGTGTGCAGCCCGATCTGCGCTGGGTGGCCGACGAGCTGCTGCTGGCCCACGGCGTGGGGCCCTGGATGGAGCTGCCGCTGTGGATCCCGGCCAGCGGCCCCGACGCGGCTGACAGCGCCGCCTTCATGGCGGTGCCGACCGACCGCGCCCAGGCAGCCGGCCTGCACTGCCGGCCGATCGGTGCCACCGTGGCCGACGCCCTGGCCTGGTGGCAGGCCTTGCCTGCGGCAGCGCAGGCCTTTGCCAGCACCGGGCTGTCGCCGGTGCGCGAAGCGCAGATCCATCAAGCGGGCTGACTGGCCAGTGACGCCGCTGCCGGCGGCAGCCGGGCGCCTTTCGGTCAGCGCCCCGGCAGCGACGGTCCCAGCGTCTGCAGGAACTGGCGCACGTCGGCCTGCTGGCTGAAGCCATCGCCCAGCGCCGCCAGCCGGTCCAGTTCGGCCTTGGCCTTGGCCCGTTCACCCGCCTGCAGCAGGATGCGGGCGAGGTTCAGCCGCAGCGCGGGCGTTTGCGGCGCAGCGGCCACGGCGCTCCTCTGGGTGGCCAGGGCGGTATCCAGCTGGCCTTCGGCGGCCTGGGCCTGGGCCAGGGTGTCGAGCAGCGCGGGGTTCCGCAGCGCGGTGGCCACGGCCCGCTCCGCCAGGGCCCGGGCGCCGGGTTGCTTGCGCTGCAGCCGCACCATCGCCAGGTTGTTCAGCGCCATGGCGTGGTTGGCCTGCACGGCCAGCAAGCGCTCGTAGTGCTGCTGCGCCCGGTGCAGGTCGCCCTGGGCGTGGGCCGTGCCCGCCATGGCAAACAGCAGCGGCGTGTCGGCCGGATGGTTCTGCAGCCACTGGCTGGCAAACGCCTCGGCGTCGGCCGGCCGGTCGCCGGTTGCCAGCGCCTGGTACAGCCGCACTGGGGCGGCCCCGGGTGACTGGCGCTGCACGGCCTGGCGCAGCACCGTGGCCGCGCTGGCCCACTGGCGCAGGCGCATCTGCACCTCGCCTTCCAGCAGCCAGCCCACGGCATCGCCTGGCTGATCGGCCTGCAGGCGGCGGGCGATGGCCAATGCCTTGTCGGGCTGCTGTTGCTGCAGGGCCACTTCGATGGCCTGCGCACGCGCCGCCACCAGGCCAGGGGCCAATTCCAGCGCGCGCTGGTTGGTGCGCTGCGCCAGGTCGGCCTGCTGGTTGGCCAGATAGGCCTCGGCCATGCCCAGGTAACCCAGGTGCGAGCGAGGTTGCAGCGTCGCCATCTTGCCGAAGCTGGCCAGGGCCTGGCTCACCTGGCCCAGTTGCAGCAGGCAGCGCCCTTCCAGCGCCAGCAGGTCCATGTTGTCGGGCAGGGCGCTGGTGGCGGCCTGGGCGGCAGCCAGTGCCGCGTCGGCCTGGCCGTGACCCTGGTGGTGGGCCACCAGGGCCACGCGGGCGTCCACATCGCCAGGCGCGGCCGCAATGGCCGCGCTGATCTGGGCCCGCACGGCGTCGGGCGGCGCCGCCTGGCGGGCCAGCACGTCGGCCAGCGCCAGCATGGCGGTGGCGTTCTTGGGCTGTGCCTTGACCACCGCCACCAGCCGCTGGCGCGCCAAGTCGGCCTCGCCTTGGCGCATGTCCAGCGCGGCCAGGGCCGCCAGCGGTGGAAAGTAGGCCGGGTTGAGTGCCAGCGCCGCCTCGAAGCTCTGCCGCGCTTCAGCACTTCGGCCCAGGCTGGCCAGCACCTGGCCGCGCAGGTGCGCCGGGCCGGGGTCCCTGGGTTGCTTGCGCGCCAGCGCCTCCAGCGCCTTCAAGGCGGCGTCGGGCTGGCGGCGTGCCAGGTGGGCGCTGACCAGCGCCAGGTCGGCCACACTGCCGCTGTCCTGGCTGGCGATGCTGCGCAGTTCGTTGAACACGGTGGTGTCATCGCTGCGGCCCAGGCCGGCGCTGGCCACCAGGGTGCGCAGCCGCGGGTCGGCAGGCTTGAGCCGGGCCAGGCGGTCGTACAGGGCCTGCGCGGCGCGCGGCTCGTCATTGAGCGCGCGGGCCTCGGCGGCCATCGCCAGCACGTCGGCGCCAGCGTCGGCTTTGTCGACCAGTGGCGCCAGTGTGGCCAGGGCCTTGGGCATCTGGCCCAGCCGCACCTGGGCGCGCGCCAGCTGGCGGCGCGCCTCCGGGCTGGCCGGCGCCAGTGCCACAGCCTTGGCGAAGTACGACTCGGCCTGCTGGGCCGAGCCCAGCATCAGTTCGTTCTCGCCCGCCGTGAGCAGCAGGGTCATGTTGTCGGGCAGCGTCCGCAGCAGGCCCTGGAAGATTTCACGTGCCCGCGCATGCTCGCCTGTCACAAAGGCCAGTTGCCCATCGGCCATGGTGGTGTTGACGTTCTTCGGTGCCTGCTGCTGCAGCGCGGCCAGATGCGCCTTGGCCGCCGGCAGGTCGCCTTGGGCCACCAGCAGCGACATCAGTGCCATCCTGGGCGACACCAGCGACGGCCGCACGGCCAGCGCCCGCTCGAAGGCCTGCTGCGCGCTGACGCGGTCGTCGGCCTGGCGCAGGTGCAGGTCGCCCTTGAGCACCCAGGCGTCGGCCAGGCCGGGGTGGTTGGCCACCACGTTGTCGGCCAAGGCCAGTGCAGCGGCCAGGTCGCCGTCCACCGCCGACAGGCGGGCCTTGGCCAGCAGTGCCTGGGGTGACTGGGGGGCGGCTTGCAGGGCGCCGTCGATGGCCGTGCGCGCGCCTGCGGTATTGCCCAGTGCCAGCTCGGCACCGGCCACGGCAGCCTGCAGGCGGGCCTGGGCGTCGGGGTCAGTCAGCTGGGCCTGGGCAAAGCCGTGGGTCGCGCGGCCGTACTGGCCACTCTGCAGCAGGGCCTCGACGAGTACCGGCAGCGCCAGGGCCTCGGCGACGCCGAACTCCAGCGCGCGCTGCAGCTCGATGGCCGCTGCGGTGCCGTCGCCATCGTCGAGCAGGCGCTGGCCCAGCATCAGGCGGGCCTCGCCAGACTTGGGATGGGCCTGCACCAGGTTGCGCAGCTCGGTGCGGGTTGTCGCCGCATCGCCTGACGCCGCGCGCGCGCGCACCTTGGCCACGGCCTGCGCCTCCGGCTTGCCGCAACCTGCCAGGGCAAGCGCGGCCAGCAGGCAGGTGGCGGCAAGCAAGGTGGGGCGAGGCGGCACGGTCGGTCCTCGGGGGGTGGGCGGCCGGGGTGGCGTGCGATGGCAGCCCCGGTACCAGGCGGACGCTGCAGCGATGCAACGACCGGCGGGGAATTATGTCGGCCCCGACCCCGCCGTTGCCCCACCACCTGGAGGGGTGCGCAGCCGCCGGTCGCCAACTGCGCACGCCTGGCGCCCCACAACGCGAACGGCCCGCCCGGTTGCCCGGGCGGGCCGCTGCGAGGCTGGCCGCGTGCTGTGCGCGCCAGCCGAACGTGCCGTCAGACCGTCACGCCCTTGGCGGTGTCGGCGTACTCGCTGATCTGGTCGAAGTTCAGGTATTTGTAGATCTGGCTGCCGTCCTTGTTGATCACGCCCATGTCGGTCTGGTACTCGGCCACGGTGGGGATGCGGCCCAGCTTGCTGGCAATCGCCGCCAGCTCGGCCGAGGCCAGGTAGACGAAGGTGTTCTTGCCCAGCCGGTTGGGGAAGTTGCGGGTGCTGGTGCTGACCACGGTGGCGCCTTCGCGCACCTGTGCCTGGTTGCCCATGCACAGGCTGCAGCCGGGCATCTCGGTGCGGGCACCGGCGGTGCCGAACACGCCGTAGTGGCCTTCCTTGGTCAGCTCGGCCGCGTCCATCTTGGTGGGCGGGGCGATCCACAGCTTGACCGGGATGTCGCGCCGGCCTTCGAGCAGCTTGCTGGCAGCACGGAAGTGGCCGATGTTGGTCATGCAGCTGCCGATGAACACCTCGTCGATCTTGGCGCCTGCCACCTGGCTGAGCAACTTGGCGTCGTCGGGGTCGTTCGGGCAGCACAGCACCGGCTCGGTCAGGTCGGCCAGGTCGATCTCGATGACCGCGGCGTACTCGGCATCCTTGTCGGCTTCCAGCAGGCTGGGGTTGGCCAGCCACTCTTCCACCTTCTTGATGCGGCGCTCCAGCGTGCGCTTGTCGGCATAGCCGTCTGCGATCATGTTCTTCATCAGCACGATGTTGCTGGTGAGGTATTCCTGGATCGGCGCCGGGTTCAGCTTGACGGTGCAGCCGGCGGCGCTGCGCTCGGCGCTGGCGTCGCTCAGCTCGAAGGCCTGTTCCACCTTCAGGTCGGGCAGGCCTTCAATCTCCAGGATGCGGCCCGAGAACACGTTGACCTTGCCCGACTTGGCCACCGTCAGCAGGCCCACCTGGATGGCGTAGTAGGGGATGGCGTGCACCAGGTCGCGCAGGGTGATGCCGGGCTGCATCTGGCCCTTGAAGCGCACCAGCACGCTCTCGGGCATGTCCAGCGGCATGACGCCGGTGGCCGCTCCGAAGGCCACCAGGCCCGATCCGGCCGGGAAGCTGATGCCGATCGGGAAGCGGGTGTGGCTGTCGCCACCGGTGCCCACGGTGTCGGGCAGCAGCAGGCGGTT
>JBBAPL010000088.1:8225-22383 GCA_040400895.1 Aquabacterium sp. | reverse complement strand
GCGCGTGCTGCAGGTGCTGTCGGACGAGCGTGGCCGGTCGATGGGTGAACTGGCCGAGCGGGTGCTGATGAACCACCCGGCGCTCACCAAGAACATCGACCGCCTGGTCAGCCGCAGTCTGGTGCAGCGCGCCACGCACGACCAGGACAACCGCAAGGTGCTGGTCTACATCAGCGACATCGGCCTGGAGATGGTGCAGCGCCTGAAGGTCAACGTCGACGCCCACCACGGTGCGGTGGAAGAAGCGATGGGCCCGCGCAAGGTCGAGCAGCTGAAGAAACTGCTCAAGCAGTTCATCGACGAGTCGTCTGCCAGCTGACGCAACCGGGCGGCAAGGGGAAACCGCAACGGGAAACTCCTGTCGGCGGCGGCGGGTGCGCTCCCTAGAATGGGTTTTCCGTCCCCAGGAGATGCCCTCGATGCCATCCCAACGCCGCAGTGCTGCCAAGCCGGCTGCAACAGCCGAAGCTGTTGGCGCCATGCGGGTGCTCAAGAAGTACCCCAACCGGCGGCTGTATGACACCCGCACCAGCAGCTACATCACGCTGACCGACGTCAAGCAGATGGTGCTGGAGGCCGAGACCTTCGAGGTGCGCGACGCCAAGACCGGCGATGAGATCACCCGCAGCATCCTGCTGCAGATCATCCTGGAAGAAGAAACCGGCGGCATGCCGATGTTCACCACCCAGATGCTGGCGCAGGTGATCCGCTTCTATGGCCATGCCATGCAGGGCATGATGGGTTCGTACCTCGAGAAGAACCTGCAGACCTTCGTCGACCTGCAGGGCCGCTTTGCCGATCAGAGCAAGGGCCTGTACGACCCGAAGAGCTTCACGCCCGAGATGTGGAGCCAGTTCATGACCGGCCAGGCGCCGCTGATGCAGGGCCTGATGGGCAACTACCTGGAGCAGAGCAAGAACCTGTTCGTGCAGATGCAGGAAAAGGTGCAGGAGCAGATGCAGGCCGGCGCGCTGTTCCCGGGCATGCCGGGCTTGATGCCGAAGAAGTGAGACGCCGGACGTTGTCGCGGACAATCGCGGCATGTCCGAACCACAGACCCTGGCCACCGCGCCTGCCCCCAAGATCGGTTTCGTCTCGCTGGGCTGCCCCAAGGCGCTGACCGATTCCGAACTGATCCTCACCCAGCTCAGTGCCGAGGGATACGTCACCAGCAAGCGCTTCGAGGGCGCTGACCTGGTCATCGTCAACACCTGCGGCTTCATCGACGATGCGGTGAAGGAAAGCCTGGACACCATCGGCGAGGCGCTGGCCGCCAATGGCCGTGTGATCGTCACCGGCTGCCTGGGCGCCCGCACCGGCGACGACGGTGGCAATCTGGTGCGCGGCATGCACCCCAGCGTGCTCGCCGTCACCGGCCCGCATGCCACGCAGGAGGTGATGGACGCGGTGCACCTGCATTGCCCCAAGCCGCACGACCCGTTCGTCGACCTGCTGCCCGAGGTGCGCAGCCAGTTCCGCGGCGAGGCGGGCATCAAGCTCACGCCGCGCCATTACGCGTATCTGAAGATCAGCGAGGGCTGCAACCACCGCTGCACCTTCTGCATCATCCCCAGCATGCGGGGCGACCTGGTGTCGCGCCCGGCGGGCGATGTGCTGTCCGAAGCGCGGGCGTTGTTTGAATCCGGCGTGAAGGAACTGCTGGTGGTCAGCCAGGACACCAGCGCCTATGGCGTGGACGTGAAGTACCGCACTGGCTTCTTCGACGGCCGGCCGGTCAAGACCCGCATGACCGAGCTGTGCGCCGCGCTGGCCGAGCTGGCCAAACCGCACGGCGCCTGGGTGCGGCTGCACTACGTCTACCCGTATCCGCATGTGGACGAGTTGCTGCCGCTGATGGCCAGCGGTGCGATCCTGCCTTACCTGGACGTGCCCTTCCAGCACAGCCACCCCGACGTGCTGCGCCGCATGAAGCGCCCGGCCAGTGGCGAGAAGAACCTCGACCGCCTGCTGCAGTGGCGTGCTGCCTGCCCCGAACTGGTGATCCGCTCGACCTTCATCGCCGGTTTCCCGGGCGAGACCGAGGCCGAATTCCAGCACCTGCTGGATTTCGTGCAAGAGGCGCAGATTGACCGTGCCGGCTGCTTCGCCTATTCGCCGGTCAACGGTGCGGCGGCCAACGACCTGCCCGGCGCGCTGCCGGCCGAGGTGCGCGAAGAGCGCCGCGCCCGCTTCATGGCGGTGGCCGAGCAGGTGTCGATCGCCCGGCTGCAGCGCCGCGTGGGCGCCACCATGCAGGTGCTGGTCGACCATGCGCCCGCGCTGGGCCGCAAGGGCGGCACCGGCCGCAGTTATGCCGACGCGCCCGAGATCGATGGCACGGTGCGCCTGCTGCCACCCGAGAAGGCCAGCAAGACGCTGAAGGCTGGTGAATTCACCCGCGCCCGCATCGTCGCCACCGACGGCCACGACCTGGTCGGCCAGCCGATCTGACCGGCTGCCACGCCCACCTTGCCGAGAGACCGATGAGCACCCCACCCGACGCCCCGCAGGATCTGGTCACCCACCTGCTGCACCACCCCTACCAGCCGCCCGACACCTGGGACGCCGTGCCGCCTGGCGTGTTCAAGGCCTCGACGGTGGTCTTCCCCGACACCCACGCGCTGCGCAGCCGCACCTACACCGCCAAGACCGGCTACACCTACGGCCTGCGCGGAACACCCACCACCTACACCCTGGAAGAGCGCCTGGCTGCGCTGGAGGGCGGGCGTTTCTGCATCCTGTCGCCCAGCGGCCTGGCGGCCATCACCAATGTCAACCTGGGCCTGCTGCGCCAGGGTGACGAGTTGCTGCTGCCGGCCAATGTCTATGGCCCGTCCAACGACATGGCGGTGAACGTGTTGTCGCGCTGGGGCATCAGCCACCAGTTCTACGACCCGATGGATGCGGCTGACCTGGCGGCGAAGATCGGCCCGGCCACCAAGCTGGTGTGGCTGGAGGCGCCCGGCTCGGTGACGATGGAGTTTCCCGACCTGCCCGCGCTGGTGGCGGCGGCCAAGGCGCGTGGCGTTCGGGTGGCGCTGGACAACACCTGGGGCGCCGGCCTGGCCTTCCGCGCGTTCGACCTGGGCATCGACATCGTGATGCAGGCGCTGACCAAGTACCCGTCCGGCGGGGCCGATGTGCTGATGGGCTCGGTCGTCACCCGCGACGAAGCCCTGCACCAGCAATTACTGAAGCTGCACGGCCAGCTGGGCATCGGCGTGGCCGCCAACGACGCCGAGTTCATCCTGAAGGGCCTGCCCACCATCGCGCTGCGGTATCACGCGCACGACGCTGCGGCCCGCCAATTGGCGGCCTGGCTGGGCACCCAGCCGGCGGTGCGCCAGGTGCTGCACCCGGCACTGCCCGGCGCGCCCGGCCATGCGCATTGGGCCGCCACCTGCACCGCGGCGGCGGGCTTGTTTTCCGTGATGCTGGACCCAGCGCTAACGACAGCCCAGGTGGACGGCTTCGTCGACGCGTTGCGGCTGTTCAAGATCGGCTATTCCTGGGGCGGCCCGGTCAGCCTGGTGGTGCCGTACGACCTGAGCGCCATGCGCGCCGACCGCTCGGCGCTGCCGGGCCACCTGGTGCGGTTTTCCATCGGCCTGGAATCGGTGGCCGACCTGCAGGCCGACCTGGCACAGGCGCTCGCCACGCTCGTCTGAGCGTGGGCCGGGCCAGGCTGCGGCGGGCAGCCATGCCACACGGTGCAGGTGGCTGCGCACAAGTGCGCGCCGCCGGCGCGGGGGCTGCGGTATACCTCGCAGCCTCGATCCGCACCGCGTCTGCCATGTCCGACTGGGATCCGTCCACCATTGCCATCGACCCCAGCCAGGTCACCCTGTTGCAGGGGCTGGATGGCGACGATGCCTGCCGCTGCAGCCTGGTGGTCTACAGCGGTGGCGACACCGGTCGCCAGATCACCCTGCCTGAGGGCACCAGCACCATCGGCCGGTCGGCCGCGGCCAGCCTGCAGATCGACGGCCCGGGCATGAGCCGGCTGCATGCCGAGGTGGTGGTCGACGGCGCCCGGGTGCTGCTGCGTGACCTGGGCTCGGCCAACGGCAGCTACGTGCAGGACGCACGGCTGCATGGCGCCCGCCAACTGCGTGACGGCGACCGCGTGCGCCTGGGCAGCATGCTGCTGAAGTTCTATGAACACCAGAGCGTCGACGCGGCCCTGCACGACCGCGTCTACCGCATGGCGATGGTGGATGCCGGCACCGGCCTGTACAACCGTCGCTTCCTCAACGAGGCCTTGCGGCGAGAGCTGCGCCAGGCTCGCCAGTGCGGCCGGCCGATGTCGGTGATCAGCTTCGACCTGGACCGTTTCAAGTCGGTCAACGACACCCACGGCCATGCGGCCGGCGATCTGGTGCTGCGCGAATGCGCGGCGGTGGTCAGCGCGGTGCTCGGCGGTGGCGCGACTGGCGCGCCCACGCTGGGCCGGCTGGGTGGGGAAGAGTTTCTGGTGCTGATGCCTGGCGGTGCGCTGGGCGCAGCGCGCGACCTGGCCGAGCGCTTGCGCGCTGCGGTGGCCGGCCACAACTTCATGCTCCAGGCCACCCTGGGTGGCACCCGCGTCGAGGTGGCGCACCGCCAGACCATCTCGCTGGGCGTGGCCGAATGGACCAACGCGATGCTGGATGCGTTCGACCTGCTGGACGCCGCCGACCGCCGCCTCTACCAGGCCAAGCACGAGGGGCGCGACCGCGTCTGCTGCTGATCGGCCTGCTGCCCCGGCGGCCCCCGCCGCCGACCGTCAGTCCAGCGCCGGCCCGGCCAGCAGCGGGATCGCGCCGTCGGAGCTGGCGCCCAGCAGCCCCACGCTGGTGTAGATGCCCAGTTTCTGGCGCGTGTCCTGGATGTCGAGGTTGCGCATCGTCAGCTGGCCGATGCGGTCGGCCGGGGTGAAGGCGCCTTCCACCTTTTCCATGCTCAGCCGCTCGGGCTGGTAGGTCAGGTTGGGGCTGGTGGTGTCCATGATCGAGTAGTCGTTGCCGCGGCGCAGCTGCAGCGTCACCTCGCCGGTGATGGCGCGTGCCACCCAGCGCTGCGCGGTCTCGCGCAGCATCAGGCACTGGGGGTCGAACCAGCGGCCCTGGTACAGCAGGCGGCCCAGGCGGCGGCCGTTGTTGCGGTACTGCTCGATGGTGTCTTCGTTGTGGATGCCGGTGACCAGGCGCTCGTAGGCGATGTGCAGCAGCGCCATGCCCGGGGCTTCATAGATGCCCCGGCTCTTGGCCTCGATGATGCGGTTCTCGATCTGGTCGCACATGCCCAGGCCGTGGCGGCCACCGATGCGGTTGGCCTCTTCCAACAGCGCCACGGCACTGTCAAACGTGCGGCCATTCAGCGCCACCGGCTGGCCTTCCTCGAAGCGCACCGTCACAGTTTCGGCCTTCACCACCACGTCGTCGCGCCAGAAGGCCACGCCCATGATCGGGTTGACGATGTGCATGCCGGCGTTCAGGAACTCCAAATCCTTGGCCTCGTGGGTGGCGCCCAGCATGTTGCTGTCGGTGCTGTAGGCCTTCTCCACGCTCATCTTGTAGTCGAAGCCGTGGGCGATGAGGAACTCGCTCATCTCCTTGCGGCCGCCCAGCTCGTCGATGAAGGTCTGGTCCAGCCAGGGCTTGTAGATGCGCAGCGCTGGGTTGGCCAGCAGGCCGTAGCGGTAAAAACGCTCGATGTCGTTGCCCTTGTAGGTGCTGCCGTCGCCCCAGATGTTGACGTCGTCCTCGCGCATGGCCACCACCAGCGCGGTGCCGGTGACGGCGCGGCCCAGCGGCGTGGTGTTGAAGTAGGTGGCGCCACCGGTGCTGATGTGGAAGGCGCCGCACTGGATGGCAGCGATGCCTTCGGCCACCAACTGGGGCCTGCAGTCGATCAATCTGGCCTTGTCGGCGCCGTAGGCCAGGGCCTTGCGCGGGATCTCGTCGTAGTCGCTCTCGTCGGGCTGGCCCAGGTTGGCGGTGTAGGCGCAGGGCACGGCGCCCTTGCTGCGCATCCACAGGACCGCCGCGCTGGTGTCCAGGCCGCCTGAGAACGCGATGCCGACACGTTCGCCGACGGGAAGACTTTGGAGGATGTTGGCGGCCACGGGGAAGGGTCTCTCGTCTGGGGTAAACCGCGCATTTTAGGTGCTGGCCGGCCGCGGCTTGGCCGGCAGCAGGCCCAACACCAGCGCCGTGCCGCACAGGATGACCGCGCCGCCCAGCAGCATCGGCACGGTGGGCACTTCGCCCAGGAAGATGCCGCCCCACAGCGCGGCCGACACAGGCACCAGGAAGGTGACCGACGCCGCCCCGGTGGGCCCGACCCGGCTGATCAGCCGGAAGTACAGGATGTAGGCCAGGCCGGAGGCCAGCACCGCCAGGCCGGCTGCCGCCGCCCAGTCGCGCGCCCCCGGCATCGTGGCAGGCCACAGCAGGGCTGCGGGCACGGCCAGCGCCAGGGCAGCGGCCAGCTGGGTGCCGGTGGCCATGGCCATGGCCGGCACGCCGGGCAGGTGGCGCTTGGCATGGTTGCCGGCGTAACCGTACAACAGCGTGCCCAGCAGGCAGGCGGCGATGGCCAGCACCGTGGGCCCGTCGACTTGCAGCGCCGACAGGCCGGTGCCCACTGGCGCGTGCAGCGATTTCACCAGCGCCAGCCCGGCCACGCCTGCAAAGCCCAGCGCCAGACCCAGGCTGCGCCAGCGGTTCAGCGGGTCACCCAGCCAGGCCCAGGCGATCAGCGCGGTGCACAGCGGCGTGGCGGCGTTGAAGATGGCCGCCAGCGCCGCTGGCAGGGTGTAGACGGCATAGCCGAACAACAGGAAGGGCAGGGCCGAGTTGGTCAGACCCAGCACCAGCAGGGCGCGCCAGCGCTGGCGCAACACCGGCGCCTCACCGCGCATCAGCAGCAACGGCAGCAGGAACAGCGCCGCACCCGCCACCCGCACGAAGGCCAGCGCCACGGGCCCGAAGGCCGGCACCGCCATGCGCATGAACAGGAACGATGCGCCCCAGATCGTGGCCAGCAGAAACAGGTCGGTCAGATCGCGCGGCTTCATGCCAACAGCACGCCTTCCGCCTGCAGCAGCGCGGTCTTGCGGTGCAGGCCGCCGGCGTAGCCGGTGAGCGAGCCATCCCGCCCCAGCACCCGGTGGCACGGCACCAGCACCGACACCGGGTTGCGGCCAATGGCCGCACCGGCGGCGCGCACTGCGGCCGGTGAGCCGGCGGCGCTGGCGATCTGGCCGTACGTGCTGGTGGCGCCGCGGGGCAGGGCGATCAGCGCCTGCCACACCGCCTGCTGGAAGGCCGTGCCGTGCATGTCCAGTGACACGCCCTGCAAAGGCTGGCCTGCGCCGTCGAAGTAGGCCTGCACGGCGCTTGCGGCCAACCGCAGATGTGCATGCTGCGGATCGACTGGCACGGCCAGCGGTCCTGGATGGTGGGCCTGGCCGTCGAACCACAGGCCGGCCAGGCCGTTGGCAGTGGCAGCGGCCGTCATGGTGCCCAGCGGGGTGTCGATGCGGGACTGGGCCTGCAGGCGGGTGTGGATGGTCATGGGGTGTCCAGGCGGGGTTGCGTCGGTGCTTCCAGCGACAGCCAGAGCTTGAAGACGGCATAGCCGCGCCAGGGCCGCCAGGCCTCGGCGATGGCCGTGCCGGCGGCGGGGTCGCGGGCGGCGGCGGTCTGGCCCAGCGCCTTCAGCAGGGCGATGTCGGCTGCTGGCCAGGCGTCGGGCCAGCCCAGGGTGCGCAGGGCGATCAGCTGGGCGCTCCAGTCGCCGATGCCGGGCAGGGCGGTCAGCGTGGCCAGGGTGGTGGGCAGGTCGGCGCCGGGCTGCAGCTGCAGCCGGCCGTCGGCCGCCGCCTGCGCCAGGGCCTGCAGCGCACGCACCCGCTGGCGCACGACGCCCAGGGTGCCGATGTCGGCCGGGTCGGCCGTGGCCAGCGCCTGCGCAGTGGGGAACAGCCGGTCCAGGCCAGGAAATGGCGTGTCGACCGGCGCGCCGAAGCGCTGCACCAGCCGGTGGCACAGCGTGCGGGCGGCGGCCACGCTGACCTGCTGGCCCAGCACCACCCGCACGGCGGTCTCGAAGCCATCCCAACTGCCGGGCAGGCGCACGCCAGGGCGCGCCGGGCCGGGCACGCTGGCCAGCACCGGGTCGATGGCGGCGGGGTCGGCGTCCAGGTCGAAGGCCTGGCGCGTGCGCTGCAGCAGTGTGCCCAGGGCCGGGCGCAGCGCGGGTGCCGCGGCCAGGTGCAGCGCATGGCGGTCCGGCAGGAAGCGCGCTTCGATCCAGCCGTTCAGCCACTGGCCCTGGTGCAACAGCGCCAGCGTGCGGCGCAGGGTCAGCCCGTCGACCTGCTCCTGCCCCGGCACGGCGCGGCGGGCGAAGAAGCCCAGCAGACCGTCCAGGTCATACGGTGGGCGCCAGGCCAGCTTCAGCACACCCGGCTCGGCCGCGCCTTCGCGCCGCAATGCGGTCGGGCTGAGCCGGTAGCGGCTGGCAAACGCGGCGTTGAAGCGCCGCAGGCTGCCGAAGCCGGTGGCCAGCGCCACCTGGGTGACCGGCAGGGCGGTGTCGGTCAGCAGTTGCTTGGCCAGCAGCAACCGTTGCGTGGCCAGCCAGGCCACCGGCGACACGCCATGGCGCTGGGTGAAGATGCGGCGCAGGTGCCGGTCGGTCACGCCCAGGCGGGCAGCGATGGTGGGCAGCAGCGGGTCTTGCCCCTCATGCGCGGCCTGGGCCAGCCAGCGCGCGGCCTGGTCGGCCAGCACGCCAGACGAATCGGTGAACGACAGGCCCGGCGCCAGTTCGGGCCGGCAGCGCAGGCAGGGGCGGAAGCCCTGGGTCTCGGCCAACGCGGCGTTGGGGAAGAAGCGGCAGTTCTCGCGTCGGGGCGGCTTCACCCGGCACACCGGCCGGCAGTAGATGCCGGTGGAGGTGACGCCGATGAACAGCCGGCCGTCGAAGCGCGCATCATGCGCACACAGCGCTTGGTAGGCGGCGTCGTCCTGCAGGGCGGTTGGCGGGTCAACAAGGCTGGACATGCGGCCATCATAGGCAGGGCCGGCTGGCAGACTCGCCGTTTTCGGACCTGTGCGCGCCAGCTGTTGTGCATCGATCAATCGGCGCCCTGCATTCCTTAGAATGAATTCATCCCACCCAACCGGAAAGCCATACCCCATGCAAGTCCCAGCGTCGGCCTTCAAGGCTTATGACATCCGCGGCATCGTCGGCAAGGGCATCGACGAAAACTTTGCCGAGCACCTGGGCAAGGCCTTCGGCAGCGAAACCCGGCTGACCGGCCAGAAGGCGGTGGTGGTGGGCCGCGACGGGCGCCTGTCGGGCCCTGGGCTGGCGGCAGCCCTGATCCGTGGGCTGAAGTCCACCGGGCTGGACGTGGTCGACATCGGCGCGGTGACCACGCCGATGCTGTACTACGTGGCTGCCACCCGGGGCGCGCACGGCTGCAACTCCGGCATCCAGATCACCGGCAGCCACAACCCGAAGGACTACAACGGCTTCAAGATGGTGATGGCCGGCCGCGCCATCTACGGCGAGGACATCCAGCGCCTGCGCCAGCGCATGCAGAGCGAGACCTATGCCCGCGGCAAGGGACGCAGCGCCACGATGGACATCGTGCCCGAGTACAGCGCCCGCGTCGTCCATGACGCCAAGCTGGCCCGGCCGATGAAGATCGTCGTCGACTCCGGCAACGGCATCCCCGGTGCCACTGCGCCGGCCATCCTGCGCGCGCTGGGTTGCGAGGTGGTCGAGTTGTTTTCCGAGGTGGACGGTGACTTCCCCAACCACCACCCCGACCCGAGCAAGCCCGAGAACCTGGCCGACCTGATCAAGGCGGTGAAGGCCCACAAGGCCGAACTGGGCATCGCCTTCGACGGCGACGGTGACCGGTTGGGCCTGGTCACCAAGGATGGCAACATCATCTATCCGGACCGCCAGTTGATGCTGCTGGCGCGCGACGTGCTGTCGCGCAACCCCGGCGGCACGGTGATCTTCGACGTCAAGTGTTCACAGCGGCTGCCGGTGGTCATCCGCGAGGCCGGTGGCGTGCCGATGATGTACAAGACCGGCCATTCGCTGATCAAGGCCAAGATGCGGGAACTGGGCGCGCCGATCGCCGGCGAGATGAGCGGCCACATCTTCATGGGCGAGCGCTGGTACGGCTTCGACGACGCGATGTACACCGCCGCGCGCATGCTCGAGATCCTGTCGCGCAGCACCGACCCCAGTGCGGTGCTGAATGCGCTGCCCACGTCGTTCTCCACCCCCGAGCTGAATGTGGCCTGTGCCGAGGGCGAGCCGCACAAGCTGGTGGCCGAACTGCAGGCCACGGCCAAGTTCCCCGGCGCCGAGGTCACCACCATCGACGGCCTGCGGGCCGACTACGACGACGGGTTCGGCCTGATCCGCGCGTCCAACACCACGCCGGTGCTGGTGATGCGTTTCGAGGGCCACACGCCCGAGGCGCTGGCGCGTATCGAGCATGACTTCATGGCGGCGCTGCGCGTGGTCAAGCCCGATGCCCAGGTTGCGCAGGCCGCACACTGACACTGACACTGGCGCGCCGCGCCCGGCCCTGCCGGCGCGGCTGTGGCAAGGTGCGGTGCTGTGGGCCTATGCCACCGCACTGCGGCTGGCCACGCCGTTGTATCTGCTGCGGCTGTGGCGCCGCGGCAAGACCGAGGCCGGCTACCGTTTCCGCCTGTTCGAGCGCCTGGGCTTCTACCCGGGGCGCCCGCCGCTGCCGGGCGCGGTGTGGCTGCATGCCGTCTCGCTCGGCGAGACCCGCGCCGCCTTGCCCCTGGTGGAGGCGCTGCGGCGTGCCCAGCCCGACATCCGTCTGCTGCTGACCCACGGCACGGCCACCGGCCGCACCGCCGGACGCAAGCTGATGCAGGAAGGCGACGGCCAGGTCTGGCTGCCGTACGACACGCCGGGTGCCACGCGGCGCTTCCTGCGCCACTTCCAGCCCGCGGTGGGCATCCTGATGGAAACCGAGCTGTGGCCCGGCCTGATGCGCCAGGCCCAGCAACACGGCGTGCCGGTGGTGATGGCCAATGCCCGGTTGAGCGAGCGCAGCGCCGCCAAGGGCCAGCGCCTGGCGGCGCTGATGCATCCTGCCGCCGCACGCCTGTCGATGGTGCTGGCGCAGACGGTGGACGACGCCCGACGCCTGCGCGAGGCTGGCGCGCCGCGGGTGATGGTCAGCGGCAACCTGAAGTTCGACATGACGCCGCCGCCCCAGCTCACCGCCATGGGGCTGCAATGGCGCCAGCGCCTGCACCGCCCGGTGGTGCTGGCCGCCAGCACGCGTGAAGGGGAAGAAGGCCCGCTGCTGGCCGCCTGGGCCGCGCTGCCGGTGCCGCGGCCGCTGCTGCTGCTGGTGCCGCGCCATCCGCAGCGCTTCCAGGAGGCGGTGGCGCTGGCCCGCATGCAGGGCCTGGCCCTGCACTGCCGCACCGAGTGGGGCGACCACCCGCACGACGACGCGGCGCTGGCCGATGTGTGGGTGGGCGACAGCATGGGCGAGATGCCGCTGTACTACGCCTGCGCCGACGTGGCCCTGCTGGGTGGCAGCTTTGCGCCGCTGGGCGGGCAGAACCTGATCGAGGCCGCCGCCTGCGGTTGCCCGGTGGTGATGGGGCCGCACACCTTCAACTTCGCCCAGGCGTCCAAGCAGGCGCTGCTGGCACGGGCCGCGCAGCGGGTCGACAACATCCAGGCGGGCGTGAAGGTGGCGGTGCACCTGGCCACCGACCCCGACCGCAACGCCTGGGTGCAGCGCGCGCTGGGTTTTGCCAACGCCCACCGCGGTGCGGCGGCGCTGATCGCGCAGCAGGTGCTGAAGCTGGTGAAGTGAGCCGGCCGCCGGGGCGGCGCGCTCAGCGCACCAGCAGCGCGTCGATGGCGCGCAGGTCCTGCGGCTGCAACTGGCCCGAGGCCTGGCGCAGCTTCAGGCTGTTGACGATGACGTCATAGCGTGCCTTGGACAGGTCGCGCCGGGTGTCGAACAGCTGGCTCTGGGCGTTGAGCACGTCCAGGTTGACGCGCACGCCCACCTTGTAGCCCAGCTCGGTGGCTTCCAGCGCGAGCTTGGTGGATGCTTCGGCGGCTTCCAGCGCCTTCACCTGGCCCAGGCCCGATTGCACGCCCAGGAAGGCGCTGCGGGTGCCCAGGCCCACGCCGCGGCGGGCGGCTTCCAGGTCTTGGCGGGCCTTTTCTTCCAGCACCACGGTTTCCTTGATGCGGTTCTGCACCGCGCCACCGGTGTACAGCGGCATGTTCATCTGCACGCCCAGGCTGGCGCTGGTGGTGGTGCCGCGGTTGCTGTTGGGGATGGTGGCTGAGCCTGTGCTGTTGCTGGTGTTGAGCCCACCCACCAGGTCGACGGTGGGCAGCGCGCCGGCGCGGGCCTTGTCGGTTTCCAGCTTGGCCACCTCCTGGGCCAGGCGGGCCTTGCGGATGCTGGGGTGCAGGCCATCGGCGGCATTCACCCAGGCGTCCATGTCGGCCGGCAGCACCGGGGGCAGGGCCGCCGGCAGCGCCAGGCCTTGCGGCGCCACGGCATTGCGGCCCACCAGCTGGTCGAGCACGGTGCGCTTGGTGCGCAGGTCGTTGTCGGCCACCAGCTCGCGGGCGGTGGACAGGTCGAAGCGGGCCTGCGATTCACGCGTGTCGGTGATGGTGGCCGTGCCCACCTCGAAGTTGCGCTTGGCCGACGCCAGCTGCTCGGCCACCGCCTTCTTGAACGCCTGGGCGGCGGACAGCGCATCCTGCGCCGCCAGCACGTCGAAATAGGCCTGTGCCACCCGCACGATGAGGTCTTGTTCGGCCGCCTCCAGGTCGGCCTGCGACACCGCCAGCGCGCGCTGGGCCTGGTCGTACGTGGCGGCGTTGCTGCGGTTGAACAGCGGGTGGCGGCCCTGCACGCCCACGGTGGCATTGCGGCTGCCCAGGTTGTTGCCGGTGACCGCGTTGATCTCGTTGGCGGTGACCGATCCGCTCAGGCTGGCGCTGGGCAGGCGCAACGCATCGGCCTGCGCTGCGCGGAAGGTGGCCGATTCGGCCAGGCTGCGTGCCGACAGGTAGGTGGCGTCGTAAGCACGGGCGGCCTGGTAAAGCGTGTCCAGGTTCTGGGCCTGCACCGCGGCGCCGGCCAGCAGCAGGGCCAGCAGGCTGGCGCACTGCAGGCGCGAGGGCAGGAAGCGCTGGGGCAGTCTGGGCATGGACAGGGATCCTCGATCGGGTGGTGTGGAAAGGGCGGACGGGCGGTGGCTCAGTAGCGCGGCACCGAGGCATCCACCTCGCGTGACCAAGCATCGATGCCGCCGGCGATGTTGTACACGGCAGGGTGCCCCTGCCGCTGCAGGTATGCGACGCACTGCAGGCTGCGTGCACCGTGGTGGCACAAAACCAGGACAGGCTGAGATGCAGGCAGCTCAGCCTGGCGTGCCGGCAGGCTGTGCATCGGGATGTGCAGCAGCGTGGCGCCTGGCAGGTCGAGCCGGGCGGTTTCCAGCTCCCAGGTTTCGCGCACGTCCAGCAGCAGCGGTGCCTGGTCGGCGTGGCTGCCCACGAAGGCGGCCAGGTCCTGCACAGCAACTTGGGGAAGCGTCATGCGCCGGCCTGCCGGGTCAGAAGTGGAAGCGCGTGGGCTCGCCGAAGCCTGACAAGCGCGGCGCCACGGTGTCGAACAGGTCCTGCGACTGCAGCGCCGTCGCCGACAGCCGGGTGATGCGCACCGCGTGCATCACCGGCTCATGCCCGACGATGGTCAGCAGCCGGCCGCCGGGTTTGAGCTGGTCGAGCAGCACCTGCGGCACCTCGGCCACCGAACCCGACAACATGATCACGTCGAACGGGCCCTCGCCAGGCAGGCCGGCCTGGCCGTCCATTTCGCGCACGCTGGCGTTGAGCACACCACCGCGGCGCAGGTTGGCAGCGGCCTGCGTGGCCAGCGCGCCCACCCGCTCCAGCGTGATGACCGACTGCGCCCGGTGGGCCAGCAGCGCGGCCATGAAGCCCGAGCCGGCGCCGATTTCCAGCACCCGCTCATGCCGCTGCACCTGGGCTTCCTGCAGCAGACGGGCCTCCACCTTGGGTGCCAGCATCATCTGGCCATGGCCCA